>NZ_JMMD01000006.1:0-210622 GCF_000686965.1 Butyrivibrio sp. AE2005 | reverse complement strand
ACTTCTGTGCGTTCAGCATTACTTTTGGTAATGGTTACCTCTTTCAAGGCATATCGCAACAGATCTCCCTAGGTACCACACGTTTCTTCCTCTCCATCTATCTGCCTCATTTATCATGCATGATTCCGTGTAGTTATTGGGCTTCGACTTGTGGAGCAGCCTCACCCTCATGCATAACCTTATATGAGATTTCTGTTCGTCAGACCAGAGATTTGCCCATGAGTTAGTATGTTCCTCATATCCAGCTTCCTTCAGATTCCATCTCACGATGGACACCCTTGCCTTCGGCTATATCCTTCCCACTACCAGGTGGATTCGGGACTTTAACCCGTTAGAAACGTGCGCCGCTAGGCGCACTCCAAACGAAAACTCCCCGCCGGCATATACCAACGGGGAGTTTCCTCGATTATTTTTTATTTTGAAAGAGAGGTGTGTATGCAATTTATTCTTGTGTCTGCTGTTCAACTGCAGGCTCTTCTTCCTTCTTCTTTGCGAAATATGCCTTAACTGCACGATACTCAAGGAATCCGATACATGCGATAAGAAGAACGTCTACTCCGTAGAGAATCTTAACCCATGTAGGAAGTCCTGTATTAACTGCTTTATCATAAGCACGGCTGTTTACAACAGTGTACAAAATGTTCTTTGATGCAGTTCTCATAGCGTTAAGCGATGTTGCACTTGTCTGATCTGTAACAGTTGACTCCGGTGTTGAGTATGTTGCAAGCATCAGATCGCAGCCGTTTCTGATCATACGATCGGCATCCTGATATCCGTATCCACCGAAATAATCTGTTTCAGCAAATCCACGGAAACCCCACTCACCACGAAGAACTGTGTTAAGGAGTGCAGAGCAAGCCTCGGCAGGTTCAATACCTATGTTGTTGAAAGCTACCATTGTTGCACCGGGATTACCGTTCTTAAATGCGATCTCGAAAGACTTAAGGTAAATCTCACGGAGAGACTGCTCATTAAGCCATGTGCAGAGAAGTCCCGTACGGTTCGTCTCCTGATCGTTTGTAGCAAAGTGCTTAACGTATGAGTATACGCCCCACTCACGTGCGCCCTGTACTGCATTTGCGCACATCCAGCCTGCAAGCACTCCGTCCTCTGAGTAATACTCAAAGTTACGTCCTGCAAAAGCAGATCTGTGTGTATTTGTAGCAGGTGCATACCAACCTGATACATCCATATCGTTAGCCATACGTCCGATAGAAGCACCGAATCTGTGAGCTATATCTTTATTCCATGTGCAAGCGATCATTACCGCTGCAGGGAATCCGATAGATCCCTGATGCGTAAAGTTGTTGTTGATAGATGCAGGGCCGTCACAGTCATAAGTCATAACTTTTCCGATAGACTCAACTGCCGATGTCTCATATCCGCCAAGCTCGATAAGTGTGTTCATCTCTGCAACACTCATCTCATCAAGGAGTGACTCCCACATAGGATCGTCATAATCAAGTCCTCTGAGCTGTTCAAGCTTGATGCCATTCTTTGCACCTGTTGCAGGCATAGCGTCTGCTTCGTTATTGTAATCAGCTTCATTATAATTTGTGTTGTTTACATAATCTTTTTTGTACTCTTCTGCAAGCTCAAATGACTTGGGCGCTGCAGTTGCTTCTGCATAGTTCTTAAATCCGTCTGCACGAGAAAGGTATGTTACACCGCCTTCTGCAAATCCAAACTGATTTGTTGCAGCAACCTGATCTGTTGAACGTTTGTTGTTCTGATCGTATACAACTTCTGCACCGATATTTACAGTCTTTGCTGCAATCTTGTTGTGAGAATCAGTGTTGATGGAAATCTCATAATCTCCTGACTCAAGTACATAGCATCCGTGTCCGTAAGTGTCATATGAAGCCATATCTTCCACAGGGAAAGAAATGGAAACTGTTGCTGAAGCACCGGGCTCAAGAGTCTCAGTCTTTTCAAAAGCAACCAGATTAGCTGCGGCCTTTTCGATTCCACCATTTGTATAAGGAGGATTGAAGTATACTTCAACAACATCCTTACCTGCCACGTTACCTGTATTTGTTACGGTAACATCAAATGAAATGTTTGTACCGTCGTTGTTTATTTCACCCATCTCCTGAGTGAATGTTGTGTAAGAAAGTCCGTATCCAAACGGATAAACTACATTTGCATCATAATCAAATTCAAAGTTTCCGGCAGCTGCTTCAGCGGCTGCAGTCTCATAATATTTGTATCCTACGTAGATACCCTCTACATAATTTACGAATGTAGGGAAGGCTTTTCCTCCCTCAGCGAACATGTTGTCAACGCCAAATTCGTTCATGTTTGTGTAATCGAAATCACCAAAGTTATTTGATGTAGGTGTATTCATAAGATCTGCAAGGAAAATATCTGCAGTCTTTCCGGAAGGATTGATCTTACCTGCGATGATCTCCCCAAGACCATCGAAACCTGTCTGACCTGTTCCGGGACAGTAAAGCACTGACTTAATCTGTGAATAATCTTTTACAAAGCCAAGCTCCATGGCATTTGCAGAATTTACAACAAGTATAACCTTATCAAAAGTTGATGTTACCTTATCAAGAAGAGTCTTTTCTCTGTTTGACAATTCAAGATAAGACTTTGAAGCATCTAGATCGTCCTTCTGATCTGAGAAGCGAACACCGAGTGCTCCGAAAGGTCCCTCTGTTGAGAATGTATCAGGTCCATCATAAGAAGTAGGAAGATCTGCACCTTCACCGCCTGAGCGAGCAATGAACAAGATAGCTGTATCTGAATAATTCTTTGCATCTGTTATAAGATTCTCATAATCTGAAACCATAGGCTCGGGAATTGTCCAGTCCTGTCCGATCATTCCAACTATAGGTCTTGCATCTCTCCAGCCCTTGTAGAAATCAACAAGGTCCTGATTGTACTCAATTCCTGCATCGGTAAGTCCTGTAAGGAAATCTACGGTAGGATAAGCATCTGAAAGAGCTCCCGATCCTGTACCACCGTAAATAGGATTTGTGGATGACCATCCAAATACGTTTACCTTACTACCTTCTGCAAGAGGAAGTGTAGATGCATCGTTCTTAAGCATAACGATGCCTTCTTCTGCTATCTCTGTGCAGAGCGCCTTAGCCTCATCGATAGCTTCATCTGAAATAGTTCCTCCACCCATTGCCATATTCACCATGGAATACATGGGAACAAGCAAAATGTTGGAAATCACGATGACAACTGTAAGGAAGAATGCAAGCCATGCCTGCTTACGCACAAATTTGCGTACCGGCTCTTTCTTCTTTATAACTGTCAATGTTGCGATGATTGCTGCCAATAATACCACACCGAGAATCACGAGCTGAGGTATCATTGTTTTAAGGACGGCAATGACGTCCGCGGGGTTGATGTTTAACATTTCTCTCTTCTCCTCCTTTTACTTTAGATGAAAGAAAATATCTAAAGGACCTTTGTCCTTAGGATCGATGAAAAAATTATGCTTCCTTCGGAGTTTCCGGGAATATGATCTTATTTACAAAGAAAAATACGATCATTGAAACTCCTCCGTTAAGTACTGTGGTTCCTATGTTGTAAAGCCAGGGAGCAACAAACTTGCCCGCCACGGCTACCCAGATGCAGTTAATAGAATTTACAATGCATGTGATCAAAATAAACGCCATGACATACCATGCAATCTGCTTTCCGGGCTTATCGTGATTACGGAATACAAACACTTTCTGGATAGGAAAATTGATACATTCTCCTATGACCATCGCGATCATATATGCCGTAAAATAAGCCAATCCTCCATGCGCCTGATCGTAACCCAAGATGTTCCAGCTAAAAGTTTCACCTGCAACAGTAAGCGGTATACCCGGCCATCCAAAGGATTTATCTCCCATAAAAGCAAATGCCGCGGGGAGAAATGTCAGCAAAAGATACTTAAATACAGTGATCAGATTGCTGACGATCACGAATAATCCGCCTTCACGCACCCATTTGGCTACCTTCGGATTTTTTTCTTCAAATCGCTTCCAAAGATTCATTCCCATATCTCCTATTACATATTTTTAAGTTTCTTTTCGTATCTCTTGTTTGCACTTGAATTGCGGAAGAATCCGACGATCACGCCTCCAAGTCCTCTGAAGAAATGACCGTTTGCGATAGTTACTATGCTCTCAACCATATCTCGTGAGACCATTCCTCCGGACATCTTGCAGATAGCTCTGAACGGCATGTTGTAAACAAACAATGTATTCAGATCCGGAACGCCCTTTTCATAAGACTTTTCCAATTTCTTTTCCAAGATCTTATAAATAAGTCTGCACAAAAGACTCTTTGCTGTATCCATCTGGCAGAGCGCATCGTTTATTTCGAGCGGTCCGACCTTCTCTTCAGGAAGTGCCCTTCCATATATCTTTTCAAATTCATCATAATGAACGTTTCGTACCTGTCCGTTCCTGTATCTTGAAAGTGTCTTGATATCATATGGAAGTTCCTCTATGGTGCCTTCCCTTGAAATACTTCCTTCAAGAGCGATGTCTTTAACATTTCCGCCTACATATATCTGATAATCTCCGCCTTCTACTTCCCATTTTCCTGAAACTGTCGAGAAGTAACGGAATGTCTTATCGTCAAAAGAAATCGTAACTTCCTTTGATTCACCGGCTTTTACCCAAACTTTGGCAAAACCTTTAAGCTCTTTTCTGGGACGTATAAGTCCGCTATGCTTTTTTCCAATGTATAACTGTGCAATCTCGGCGCCGTCACGTTTTCCTGTATTGGTAACCGTAAATGATACGCCGTCTTCCGTAACCTTCAGATCACTGTACTTAAATGTTGTATAAGATAATCCGAAGCCAAACGGGAACTGCACTTCAACTTCAGCGGTATCATAGTAACGATAACCGATAAAAGGACCTTCTCTGTACTGAAGATTTCTCGTATCATCCGCTGAGAAATTTACTATCGAACAATCTGTATAAGAAAACGGATATGACTCAGACAACTTACCTGTCGGAACAGTTTTACCCGTTATAATATCAAGTAATGCGCTTGCGCCTGCCTGTCCTGTAAGGTATCCGTGAAGAAGTGCCTTCAGATTATCAAGCCAAGGCATCTTCACTGCAGATCCTGCGCTCATGACTCCGACGATATTCTTATTAAGAGCTGTCAGCTTCTTAAGCTCTTTTACCTGATATTCGGGAATATCCATCGTCATTCTGTCAGCGCCTTCACTCTCCGCGATCTCATCAAGTCCGAAAAAGAAAAGTACTACATCTGCATCTCTTGGATCCTCCACAACCTCAAGATTATAATTTCCGATAACTTCGGAAACCTTCTCAACCTTGGTCGAATTAACCTGAGAACTTCCCGATCCCTGATATCTGGGCTTATCAACAAATGGCCCTCTAAGTGCAACTTTTGTTCCTGCTTCAAGCGGAAGAATGTCTTCGTCATTTTTCAAAAGAACTGCTGAATTTGCTGCCGCTTTCCTTGCAAGTTCATGGTGTGCTTTAACATCAAATTTTTTGGTATGGTCGTTATCCTTTACATGTAAAGCTGCTTCGATAACGGGAAGAACTGCTGTGTCTATCTCTTCTTCAGTGATGAGTCCTTCCTTAACTGCCTTTATCAGCTCTCTTGCCGAATCAAGTCCCGGATTAGGCATCTCCACATTTGATCTGCACTTAACGCCTTCAACATGGTCGTTACTTGCGCCCCAATCCGTTACCACAAGTCCGTCGAAGCCCCATTCCTCTCTGAGAATTTCTACCAAAAGATGTTTATTCTCATTGGCATACTCACCGTTTACCTCGTTGTATGCCGACATGATTGCTTTGGCTCCGCCCTCTTTTACCGCTATCTCGAATGCAGTCAGATATATTTCACGTAAGGTTCTCTCATCCACCACAGCATTCATTGCCATTCGGCGATATTCTCTTGAGTTAACCGCAAAGTGCTTTGGGCAGGAATAAATGTTTTTACTCTGTATTCCTCGAACATACGCAGCTGCCATCTTGCCAGCAAGTATCGGATCTTCTGAAAAGTATTCAAAGTTTCGTCCGCAAAGCGGTGAGCGCTTCATGTTAAGCCCCGGTCCTAAGAGAACGTCTACCTTCTGTGCTACGGCCTCTTCGCCGAGTGCCTGTCCGATTTCTTCACCAAGTTTTTCATCCCAGCTGTTTGCTACAGTTGCTGCTGTCGGAAAGCAAGTTGCAGGAAGTGATGCATTAAGTCCCAAGTGATCTCCTGCGCCTTCCTGTCTTCTAAGACCGTGAGGTCCATCCGCGAATGTAATGGACTGTATATCAAGGCGGGGAATATCTCTTGATTCCCACTCGTTCTTTCCGCCTAATAATGCTGCTTTCTCTAATAAAGAGAGCTTTGAAATAATATCTCTTGCGTTCAAAAAAGCTTACCTCCTTGTCTGTAATTTTGTTATAGCATGTATTTTTATTAATGGAGTTTGTGCAAGGATAACTTGTCATTTATTCGTGATAACTTGCAAAAATGAAAAAGAAGAACAAACTGGAAGACCACGCAAAAAACCTTGTGAATTCCACAGTTCACAAGGTTTTCCACTATTCTTTATATGAAAGAATGACTTTAACCTTAAACCATCCGTCCTCATACGAACAGTTCATGTTTCCGCCGTATTTTTCTGCCACCTGTGCTATGGATTTAAGTCCATAGCCGTGTTTAACGTTGTCTGCCTTGGTGGTCTTCGGCAGATTCGTATCCCGAAAGATCCTGCGACGCTGATTCTTTTTAAGGCGCACAAAAGATCCGTCGGAACAATTCTCGCATTCAATAATAATAAACTGGTTGCGACTTCGCACAGACAAAGTGATAAGTCTTTTCTCCTTATCCGTAAGAACCTGCGTCGCCTCAATTGCATTGTCGATAATATTTCCAAAAAGAGAACAGATATCTTTTACATGGATCCCCGAAAGAACATCTCCGTCAACCATAGCATTTAAGGTAATATCCTTCTTCTGGCACTGAAGACTCTTTGTCGTAAGAATCACATCCAAAACACGGTTTCCGGTATTCATAAATGATTCCTGGATCGCGATTGCCTGTTCCATATCATCCAATACTTCCGCACGCTTCTTGGGATCGTCCTCGTTTTTAAGCGCAAGTACATAATGCTTCATATCATGTATCTCTTTTCGAAGTGCCTCGGAATTGTCTATGGCAAGTTTGTACTGCTCGTACTGTTTCTGAAAAAGCTGATTGATAGCATCGTTCTCGCTCTTTGCCGCCATCTCATTTCTTCGTCCCATCTCGGTCATAAGCATCAGCATGCCTCCGAAATCAACAAGCGTACGGACATAAAGCATGTTCTCTGTTGCGGAGAACGGAGTCTTTTTTGTGACAAAGCTTATGTTAGACATTATGAAAGCGCCGATACCCGTTGCGATAACACTCACAAGCTCGCGCTCACTTATATTTAGATTTCTGCTTTCGGGGAAATTATCGCGTTCAATGCGGTAGTAGATATTATAGGTCAGTGCAAAGACAACGAACATAATGGCAAATGACAACGCAAATCCTTCATGCCCGTTAAGATACACAGCCCACACGTAGAGCTGCTTGTACAGGCTGGCCGAAAACTCCGCAAGCACAAACGCATGAGTTGTTATGACTCCGCAGTCCCTCGGCTTAATATCAAGTACCATGTAAAGAGTCAGATACATCAAAGCCACGGCACCGATCATACTGGGAATCCAGAATCCTATGGGCAAAAGACCTGCCACAAACTGAAATCCAACCTGCATTGCAAATGAAACTACGCATTGCAACACATACAACTTGCCATGACTGTCTCTTTTATAAATATTGAAATATATAAAAACCGCCAGCCATTCAGCTATAGCGGTAAAAAGTCGCGGGGTATCCTGTAAATTCTTCGGGTCTAAGAATGATGAAAAATCCATAGATTCTCCTCTTTTTTACAAAATATCTTCCGTAAGCGCCATCATGAATTCCTTCTTTCGTGCACGGCTTATAGGAAGAACTATTCCATTGGTCAAAAGAACTTCTTCCTTCCTGACGCCTTCCACATAAGACAGGTTCACGATATAAGCATTGTGACATTTACTAAATCCGTGACCGCCGAGCATTTCTTCAAACTTTTTTAGCGGCCCGGCAGTTACATAATCCTCATCAGCACAGTGAATACAGACATTGTTACGCTGACTCTCGATGTAATAAATATTGTCGCAATCAAGCTTAAGCTGTCGCTCGTCCATAGATACCCTGATATAGAGCTTTTGTTTTTTGGTCATAACACGAGAAATAGCCTTGTCGAACAGCTGCTCGAATTGCAGATACGGCACCGGTTTCAGCACATATCCAAGCGCATCGACAGCATATCCCTGCACGGCATATCTCACCGTTGACGTGATAAAAATAATTACCACGTCAGCGTCTACCTTTCGGATCTTCTCAGCCGCAACCATACCGTCAAGATGTTTCATCTGAATGTCGAGCAAGATAATATCGAACTGCGCCCGATATTCATCTACCAAATCGATGCCATCCGTAAAATGAGTTATGGCAAACTGCTGATTAGTTTTATTCCCATAGGTCTGTATGTATTTTCTGAGAAGGTCGGCCTGATCCGACTCATCTTCTACGATACATATATTTATCATATTTTAAGTATAACAAAAAAATGTACATTTATGCCATATATCCACGATTGGCACACACCATCGCAAGATCCTCGTTCATAAGGTGTCTTCCGTATGTAAGACCTGTGTATACCTTCTGGGTATTTCCCATCATGGGGCAGCTTGTATCGTATTTCTCAATTTCCTTATATGCTTCTTTTAAGCACTTAAAGTTCTGAACCACTCTCCAGATCTTATGGCTGCTGTAATTAACTCCCGCTACCATAAGCTCTTTTTTGGAAAAGATATAAATAGCGTGCAGATTCTTTGCAAGCTCGTATCTAAGGTCAAGAGATCTGATAAGTTCATCGATGCAGTTCTGCGCATATCCAAGATACTTATCCGCTTCATCTTTTTTCCCGATACCGATCTCATCTATCGCATCGTTAAGATATTCGATCACCATCTCATACAAAATTGTAATGAGCTGAGTCTTGTTTGCCTGTGATATCTTAAGGGTAAATTCCTGCTTTTTTTCCTGTGTCATATTCCACCTCGATTACTCTACAACCGTTAACTGATTACTGAAGAAGCTGAAGGATCTGCGCCGGTCTTTCATTTGCCTGCGCCATCATTGATGTTCCTGCCTGAGAAAGAACCTGCTGTGTGGAATATATTGTCATCTCCTCTGCCATATCAACATCCATGATTCTTGAGTAAGCCGCAGTCATATTCTCGACTGTAATATCAAGACCGCTTACCGTGTGCTCAAGTCTGTTCTGATAAGCACCGAGTCTGCTTCTCATGGCATTAACGCTTTCAATCGCATCCTTCAAACTGTCGATTGCCTGCTTAGCACCTGTAAGATTAGACATATCAAGGTTATTGAGTCTGAGCGCTGTAAGTGATACCTGCGGAATTCTGATATCAAGTGTCTGGCCCTCATTTGCTCCAACCTGCATGGTCATTGCGCCCTTACCCGTGATCTCAAGATTAAGTTCTCCCTTGTAGGATTCATCCATCTTAATGCTGATGCTCTTTCCCGTGCTGTCTGACAATGTAAGAACATCTTCCTCAATGCTTGCGATCATATGGTTTGTCATGTAAGGTACTTCTTTGGGTTCTCCGTTTCCGTCTGCCTCTACCTTATATATTTTTATTTTGCTGAGATCTTCCTCTTCACTGAAGATAGCTTTTTTATCAACACCTGTTCTGCCCGTAAGTCTGGCAAAATCAATATCAAGATCTTTTATCACATAATTGCCGGCATCAAAGTTATCTGAATAACTTGCGACCTTGATGTTCGGATTTGTCCTGCCGCTCTCGTCCGTAGCATATCCTTTAAGGTCAAAAGAACCGTCAAGAATGCTCTGTCCGTTGAACTGAGTGGTATTGGCCATTCTGTCGATTTCCTGCTTGAGCTGTGTAACTTCCTCCTGAATTGTCTTTCTGTCATTTTCAGTGAGTGTTCCGTTACTTGCCTGGATTGCAAGCTGGCTCATTCTCTGAAGAACCGCATGGATCTCAGAGAGTGTTCCGTCTGCAACCTGTACGATTGAGATTCCGTCGTTTGCACTGTTATTTGCAACTCCCAATCCTTCTATCTGTGAATTCATTCTTCTGGACATTGCAAGACCTGAAGGGTTATCCTTGGCATTTGCAATCTTAAGACCACTTGAAAGTCTCTCAAGTGACTCAGAAAGAAGCTTGTCATTTTTCTGTAAAGCATTGTTTGCAATCATTGCAGACATGTTGTAGTTTACTTTCATGTTAACCTCTTTTCTGCACGTATAGAGCTTAAAGAGCCTCTATAAATGCTTTCGCCATTTTCAAAAGTGTGCCTGTATCTGCTGTCAAATTACTTTCGCCGTCCATGGCTTCTGCATTAACCGTGCCTACTTTAGTAGGTTGTGCCTGTGCGTTATAGAGGATTGCTATCCTGTTTCGGTCTACACCTGCATCCTCTATCTTCTCCGCTAATTTATCGCACATCTTAGTTTTTACGCTTTCAAGATATTCAGTCTCTTCGGGACTTCCTGCATACGTTGTTGTAAGCATTCCCGTTATACCGCCTTCCTCCCGGTAAAGATTTGCCGAGATAAGTCCGTAGTCGGTAGTCTGAACACTCGCTTCCATCCTTGAAATTCTGCTGTTGTCACTCCTTAGAGTGATGTGCATTGATACTTTAGTTCCATCTATTTCCACCGGCACCTCAAAGCTTCCTCGCTCTGAAGTATGTGCCATCACGGAAATCTGTTTTTGCATTAGAGTAATTGCCTTAACGTCAATGTACTCCGTTTCCGGATCTACCAGTACATCCGAAAGTTTGTCGGAAATATTTTCAAGGCTCTTTGTATAAGTCTCTTCATAGTTGTCACTATCAAGAGCCTCTGTGAGAGTTTCCATATCTTTCGATATATCTCTCTTTACAAGCTCCGCTGCCCTGTTCCATAAATTTCCGTTTCTTCGATCCCGCCTTATGCCGATCATCGCTTCAAGATTGTTGAAATTCATCTCAACTTCAAGTGTCTCCATCTCTGCGATTGCTAAAGGCGCTGCCTTCGAACCCGCTATACCGCGAATTTCCTGCACCTGGTCTTTAATATATGCTTTCTCAAGCTCAGGATCGATTTCTTCATTCTCAAGCGCTCTTGCAAAATCCTCTAACTTCGTGTTAGGCATGGGTTTTGCAGCCTTTAATTTTTCGGGCTCGAGATTCTCATATACTATATCGGCTTGTGACCTGTAAAATCTGAAGGCCGAATTTATCTGTTCGTCAATTTTTATTACATTTCCTTCTTTTAGGTCTACTCCGCCGAAGTTATCACTCACGGAATAATCTATTCCGCTCCTTGCTGTTCTTCCGCTCCTTGTCTCAGTCAAAAGATTTCCCAAAGTCATATCTTTTCCTGTCTTTAATACAGAACCGATTGCCTTGTAATCATTTGCCTTAAGCGTATGGAAAAGTCTGTATATTCCTATAAAGGAAGCCTTCTCTTCTTTTGTGATATCTTTTTTCTGCTCAAGCTTGCAGATAAACTTGGAGAACTTCTCGCGCGATCTGTCGGAATCTCTTTTTCCGTCGCCGCTTCCGTTAAACATTCCCTGATCGAGGCTGTCAGAAAGCTGCTCCAGTGTCATATTGAGAGGATTGTTTCCTTCTCTTATGAGATTCAATACGGCTCCGGGCTTAAGTCTCTCAAGAGTTGCGACAAACTTGCGGTCCCAGGCTCTCACGTTTTCAAAATTCTCTTCCGTGATCTCCATGCTGTTATAGCCAAGAATTCTTACCGCTCTGCGGTTTTCCTCATTTGCTTCTTCGCCAAAATCACGAAGTATATCGTCAACATTTCTAAATGCCTTCTTTATGCTGTCTCCAAGATCCGCTCTCGGCGCGGTCATCATTGCTTCGTATCCTTCACCCGCTGCCTTGAACTTTCTTGTAAGGCTCGCTGAAACATCACTTATCTGCGAAAGAGTTGCTGTCTGCAATCTTCCGGCCATAAGTCCCGAAATGTCCGCCGGTCCCTTACTTATGATCTGAACTTTTTCAAGAGTAAGATCATACACTCTCGCCGGGTTTGACGCCTTAACACCTGTGATGTCGTCAATGATCTCGCCCGTCTGCGCACCCTCAATATCTTTAAGAATGTTTGAAAGCTCTTCTATAAGATTCTGCATAGGCGCAGTATCTATCTCAAAGCCTCTGTCCAAGAGGCTTTTGTTTGCTTCGACGCTCATGCGAAGTCTTACTTCCTCAAGCTGAAGTCTTGCCGCAACAATCTTAGGATCGTTATCGGATAAAAGAGCCGTCGGATTCTCAGGATTTACTCCTGCATCCTCTCTGCTTGCCATAACGAGATTCTTAATAGTAAAGTCTTTTTCTTCTTCAACAACGTTCTTTACCGCGTCATCTGTAATATTCTTTGTATCTTCATAGATTCTTACAGCCTTCTCGATATTACTCTCTGAATCTGCAAGATTTCCCTGAACCGCATTTTTACCGTCAAGTATTGCTGATGCTGCCGCTTTAACGGCTGCCTGCTCCGTTATCGGAAATTCAACCTTTGCGATTTCCGCAAGTGTATTCAGATTCTCTGCAGTAAGCGGTATTCCCTGCTCAACCATCCACTTTGCATCATCTCGTATCCTTAAGTCGCTCATATCATAGCCTGCTTCATCGAGCACTTTATCTATCTGCGGAGCAAGGCTGTCCCAATTTATGCTGTCTGCTTTCTGCGCATAGTAGCCGCCTGCCTCCTGAGCATAGAATCCTCTTCCCGAAAGATTCTGTCCGTTTGTACTGTGAGCTGCAAGGTAAAAATTGCTTATGGTGGGCTTCATGTTATTTAAGACCATGTACTTGACCGCACCGTCAGAAGGCTCCTTTATCTGAGCAGCCTCCTCATAAGCGCCTTTTGCGGCTCTTACATTTTCAGTTGTCATAGGAATATCGTTCTGAGAAAACTCCTTTTGGATTGTCTCCGCAAGTGTCCTGCTTCCCGTTATCTTTGTAAGCTTTTCAACGCTCATGTCGTCATTGTAGCCTGTAACGCTGACTCCGGCCTCCAAAAGTACACCCTTGATCTTATCAAGAATGTTCACTGTCTCCGAACTATTTAGATTTTTAACATCAAAACCATCCTGAAGAGCCTTTGCATAGTCCTCCTCAGACATAGTATTTGACAAAAGTGCCATATAATTATGCTGCGTCAAAACATCCGTGTTCTTTGCCATCTCGCTGATGTCCTCAGCTCCTCTGGCACGACTTGCATATACATCATTACTGAATAAGCTTGTATCAAGGTTCACGGCAATCGCGCTCAATGAGCTTTGCTTTACCGCACTCTTGTTGATCCTGTCCTCAGCATCCATGCCGACGTACATAGAATCCTCAGTTGTCTTTTTCCCTGCCACAGTCTGAAAACTAATGTTCATATACGCCTCATTTTTATTAAAAAATGTTTTTTACGCAAAAAGGTGACGGGCTTACATTCCGTCACCTTCTATTTCGGCTCAAAATTTTTATTTCTTAATATTAAAGAATTTATAATTTTTCTTTTTTTGATTCTTTAGTTTTCGTGCTTTTCCTTGCCTTAGCCGCTCCCTTAAAACGAAATACCTCGGCTCCGTAAGCAGGAAGATCGAAGGTTATGCTGTAATCCTTGTAATCACAAAAACCTTTCTTTGCTGTGATCTCATCGGGGATATTGCTTCCATTTCCTCCAAATTGCACTTCTGCGCTGTCAAGAATATGAATATACTTACCTGAAAAAGGAACACCCACCTGGAAACCTTTTCTCTCAACAGGAGTCATGTTTATAACAAACAGCAAATTGTCCTTACCGTCTATGGCGCGTCTGTAGAAGCTGTAAGTGCTGCGCTCCTTATCATCTGCGTTTATCCACTCAAATCCGCCCCAGTCATTGTCTACTTCGTACATAGCGGGATATTTTCTGTATATCTTCAAGAGCTGAGAAACATAGTCCTTCATTCCTCTGTTGAGGTCATTTGCCAAAAGGAACCAGTCAAGCTCACGCTTCTCGCTCCATTCTCTTTCTTGTGCAAAGTCCTGTCCCATGAAAAGAAGTTTTTTGCCCGCATGTCCAAACATAAATGTATATCCGGCGCGAAGGTTTGCGTATTTATCAACCTTATAGCCCGGCATCTTCTCAAGCATCGAGCACTTAAGGTGCACCACCTCGTCATGTGAAAGAGGCAGGATATAATTCTCGGAATTGTTGTAGCTCATGGCAAAGGTCATCATATTGTGCGCGCCCTGCCTGAAATAAGGATCGAGCTTCATATACTCGCAAAAATCATGCATCCATCCCATATTCCACTTAAAAGCAAAGCCAAGTCCATCCTCTTCGGGTGGCGCAGTGACCTTAGGCCAAGCAGTAGATTCTTCCGCTATAGTAAGAAACTCCGGATAAGTTCCCCTGACAACACTGTTTAGATGTTTAAAAAACTCTATCGCTTCGAGATTCTCTTTTTCGCCATATTTATTAGGAACCCACTGTCCGTCTTTTTTGCCATAATCCAGATAGAGCATGGAAGCAACCGCATCCACTCGTATTCCGTCAATATGGAACTTCCTTATCCAGAAAAGAGCATTCGCTATAAGGAAATTTTTTACCTCGGGTTTCCCCAGATTAAATATCTTGGTTCCCCAGTCGGGATGCTCGCCCTTTCTCGGGTCGGGATCTTCGTATATACACTTTCCGTCAAAACATGAAAGTCCGAATTCATCCGTCGCAAAATGCGCAGGAACCCAGTCCAGTATTACACCTATGTTGTTCTTGTGAAGCTTGTTGACAAGATACATAAAGTCCGAAGGCTCACCGTATCTTGATGTCGGGGCATAGTAGCCCGTAACCTGATAGCCCCATGACCCGTCAAAAGGATGCTCAGCTATTCCAATGAGCTCAATGTGGGTATAAGGCATTTCTTTGAGATACTCGACAATTCTGTCTGCGAACTGTCTGTAAGTATAAAAACCATCTTCCGTCCCATCCGGATGTTTCATCCATGAACCGATGTGGCACTCATAAATCGCAAGGGGCTGTCGGTTGGGGTCCTTGCCCTTGATCTTTTCATACCAACCGGAATCCGACCACTTAAAGCCGGATAAATCCGTAGTCCTGGATGCATTTCCGGGACGGAGTTCAGAATAATTTGCATAAGGATCGGCTTTATACAGCTTTTTTCCTTCCGGTGTTGTTATGAGGAACTTGTACAATTCGCCCACTCCAACTCCCGGAATGAAACCTGTCCATATATTACCGACTTTGGTACGCTTTAGAGGGTGCGTATCCTCCGCCCAGTTATTGAACGCGCCAATAACATGAACTTCTGCTGCATTTGGTGCCCACACAGCAAAAAAGTATCCTTTCTTTCCGTTTTCTTCTGCCGGATGCGCTCCGAGTTTTTCATAAATCTCATAGTGCGTCCCCTGTCCGAATAAGTATTCGTCTGCTTCAGATATAAATACTTCTTTGCCCATGCATCCCCCTCGTAAATGTATTTAAGCTGTTAATGCATAAAATCTTTTTCTCTGAGGATTATCATATCATTATCATCATATCGCTTGCGTACTATGATATCAACGAAGTGAGATACAGATCTCTTCTCCGCATAATATATAGCATCATCCACGATATCCCTGACTTCTGAGACCGTAACATCGTGGTCCAGTGTCTGTCTTTCGGATATCTTGGTATGAAGTGCGAGAATACCGAGATTGTCGATAGCATACTCGTTCTCGAGCGCATACTGCTTAGCGTATGCAACAAGCGACTCATCATCAAGAGCCTCAATATCAACTCTTACGCTGAAACTCTCTTTAAAATCAGGGTTATTATCAAGGAAGCTGTTCATATCTTCCTTGGTATCTTCCATTACTATTATTATACCCTTTTTCTGTTCCTTGAGAATCTTTATAAGTTCAGCTGCTGTTTCAGGCAAAATATCTGCAGCTCTCTGAACTATAAGCGCGCCGTTTGCAAGCTTATCAAAGATTGCCGACGGTCTCTTCTTATTGAGCGTATTCGCTGTTATCTTGGCAACTTTTCCATTGAAGTCAGAATTGGATGCCTGCACTGCGCGGATAAGTCCCTTGGCAAGGTTGATAGTTCCTGCGCCCTCTTCACCTGTAACAATTACATTTCCGCTAAACGCATCCATGCTCATGTTATCAATTGCCTTGATGATCTGTCTTCTTGATTTCTTATGATGAATATAAGGTCCGAACAACTCTTTCTCTTCGGGAGTCATCTTCCTTAATCTCTCTTCAATATCTCTGTTTCCGGCGCCATGTTTCTTAAGTTTCTTCTTTGCACCCTGCGCGCCGTCCTGATTCTCATTTCTCTGAGCATCGACTCTTTCAGGCCTCTCGGGTCTTTGTCCCTGAGGTTTTCTGTCAGCATTTCTGTTTCTCTGTCTGTCTTCACCTCTTGCTTCCGCTCTGTTTCTTTCTCTGTCCTGAGGTCTTCTTGGCTCTTCCTCTTCATGCCCGTTTTCTTCAGAAGCTTTCTCCTCAGGTGATTCAGGCTTTATTTCGTTCCTTGTAGAATTGAAGTCTTCACGTGCAAATCTGTTCTTTTTCTTTTCAGGATCTTTAGCCGGTTCCTCTTCGTCCTTATTTTCAATAGGACCGTCTGTGCCCTGCTCTGCTTTATTTATAACTTCATCGACAGCCTCGTCGATAATATCGGCATTATCTCTTGACCAGTCGCCTCTTCCGGATGCTCTGTTCTGCTTTTCTTTCTTAATGGCATCAGAAATTGCCTTCTCAATTTTCTCCTGAAGTCCGGCCTTTGCTATCTCATCGTAATCTGCGAAAAGATCTCCTGTCTGATCCGAAACCTTTTTCTTTACGCTTTCAAGCTGTCTCTCCTGCTGATCCTTCTTGAACTGTTCCCAGTTCTGAATATACTCGGAGATACTGATCTGACCCGTGATCTGCTTCTCTACTACGGGATCGGGCTCAACAGCCAGCTTGATCTGACCGTCATGGTCCTGAGAAAGCATATTATCAAGTCCGTTACCATTTGAAGCTGAATCTGCGTTATCCGCATTTGCACTTGCATTTGCATTTGCGCTCACATTGCTCATGCTGTAGCTTCCGTTCGGATGAATAACCGCACCGGGTACTTCGTCCTCCAACGGCCTGTTCTCATAGGTAGCACTGAAAGAAGGCTGTTCATCGGGAACATCTTCAAGATCAAAAAAACCTGAAGTCTCTTCCTGTGCTATTTCTGCTATATCTGAACTCTGTTCCTGTACGGGATTTTCTTTGCTAACTTCGGGAGCCGGATTAAAAACTGGCTCTTGCTCAGGCACATGAATCTCATGTGTATCAAAAAATACTTCTTCTATACCGCCGGATGCAGGCTCTCCGATAGTTCCGCCAACACGCGAAAAAGAGCCGTCATTTTCATCATCATCAAAAATTTCCGGTTCTGAAGATTCTGCCATTTCCTCTGCAAATGTTGTATTTCCAAATCCCTGCTGCGCACTGTATGAATTTGCAGGCTCTTCCTCAGGCTGCGGCTGTGCTGCTTCTTGCTGCTGCGCAAAGCTCTCCTGATACTGTGGAGCCTCTGCCTGCTGCTGTGCAAAACTTTCCTGATACTGTGAAGCTTCCTGCTGCTGAACAAATCCCTGCTGATATTGTGCAGCTTCCTGCTGGGCGAATCCCTGTTGATACTGTGCGGCTTCTGCCTGCTGGGCAAAGCTTGCCGGATACTGTGCTGCACCTGTCTGCTGGTCGTAACCGGTCTGATATGGTGCATATCCCTGCTGCGGCTGTGCATAACCGGGCTGACCGAATCCTGCCGGATACTGCGCTGCCTCTGCCTGCTGGGCGAATCCCTGTTGATACTGTGCAAGCTCCTGCTGCGCAAAGCTTGCCTGTGGCTGTACAGGCGTCTGTGTCTGCTCGTTTCCTATATATGGCTTCAATTCCTCTGCAAGTGCTGCCTGCAGATTCATTGTATTGTATGCGCTTACATCAACGGACGGAGCTTTAATCTCAACGTCATTTGAGACAGGTGGCATTTCTCTTGTGTCCTGTGCGTATACCTGTGATCCGGGCATATTCTGTGCCATCTGGCTCTGCGCGGTATCCTCTTTATTGTATGTTATGGATCTGTCTATATATCCACCATGTTTCTGCTTATATCTGATATATCTGTCCTGCTGTTCCGGCGACAACGGTTCGTGAAGCGCCTTAAGTTCAAGGGCCTTCATGACATAGTTACCGTCTCCGAGCCACAAGAACATCTCGTCACATGTTTCAATGCACTCAGTAGTAAGACCTATCCTATGATAAAGATAAGCCAACTCATATACCCATTTTTCCCTATAATCATGTTTTTTGAATTCTTCGAGAACAGCGATTCTCTCTTCAAGACTTACTTCCTGAGCTTCGTAGAGTTTATACTGTAAGATATATCGCCCTGTATCTCTGGGCGCTATTCTGACAAATTCCTTATAATATTCAACTGCTTGAACAAATTCTCCCATCTTTATGGCAAGTTCACATAGGGAGTATACAATCGCTCTACCCGTGGGGTGTCTGTCGTATGCCATGAGCAGGATATCTCTGCTCTCTTCAAAGCGTCTGTTTATCTTATATAGATCACTTATCGTGCAAAGCATTGCGACACTTTTCACTCGTTTCCAGTCAATTGTGTCGGCGATCTTCACAGCTTCGGCAAATCTGCCTTCCCCAATTAAAGCCTTGATCTCATCGGCTCGAATTTTGTATTCAACTTTATCCAAAATATCACCTCTTTGGTGCCCCAACTATATCCAGTGTTAGTTTATCATAAGCACCTTATCTTTGTAAAATGTCTGAAAGTCGCGCAAATTGCGTAAGCGAAAGTACTTCTCCCCTTGCTTTTTCGTCAATATTTATCTCAGTTAACGCATCTTGAACCTGCTGTCTTGTAACCTTAAGAGAAGGGTTGTTGGAAAGAGAGTTTGAAAGTGTCTTCCTCCTCTGGTTAAATGCTGTTCTGATTATCTCGAACATGTACTTTGCATCGCCGACTTCTACCGCCGGCTTCTCATATCTTTTAAGATGCACAACTGCCGACCCGACATTCGGCTGCGGGATAAAGCTTCCGGGCGGAACGTTCATTACTGCCGTTGCCTTTGCATAATATCCTACAGCAAGAGAAAGTGAACCATAGTCCTTATTTCCGGGTCCCATGACCATTCTGTCCGCAACTTCCTTCTGCACCATGACAGTAATGCTGTCAATCGGTGCGCCGCTCTCAAAGAGCTTCATTATAATCGGAGTAGTGATGTAGTAGGGAAGATTGGCAACAACCTTTATCTCTCTTCCTTCGTTGTATTCTTTTACTATGCTCTCTATATCAACCTTAAGGATGTCTTCATTGATTATTGTCACGTTGTCATACTCAGACAATGTATCATCTAAAACAGGAATAAGTGTCTTGTCTATTTCAACGGACACAACGCGTTTTGCAGCCTCAGCCAGATACTGGGTAAGGCTTCCTATGCCGGGACCTATCTCAAGGACACAATCTTCTTTTGTAACACCCGAAGCCTCAACAATACCGTCAAGTACTCCGCTGTCTATAAGAAAGTTCTGCCCGAATTTTTTCTTGGCGCTCATATTGTATTTGCTCAGCACTTCCTTTGTGCGTGCTGCATTTCCAAGATATGCCATTTATACCTCCGTCATTAGGCCGTACATACGCTTTGCATTTTCTTCCGTAATACGTATTACGTCTTCTTCGCTGATTCCTTTTATGTTTGCTATCTCTTTTACCACGTAAGGCAGGTTTAAAGAGCTGTTGCGTTCCCCTCTGTGGGGTTCGGGTGAAAGATACGGGCAATCCGTCTCAAGAAGTATCTTTTCCATAGGAATTTCTTCAACAACTTCTCTAAGCTTTCGGCCGTTCTTAAATGTCACCACTCCGCCGACCCCTATATAAAAGCCCATATCCACGCATTCTTTTGCAATTTCTTTTGAATATGAAAAACAGTGCACCACTCCGCCTATATCTTCCGCATGCTCGCTATGCATTATATCCATTGTATCCTTTGCGGCATCCCTTGAATGGATAACAACGGGGAGTTTTACTTCCTTTGCAAGCTCAAGCTGTATCACAAACCATTTCTTCTGAATCTCGGGCGCAGGATCGGGCCAATGATAATCAAGGCCTATCTCACCGATTGCAACGCATCTTTCATCCGCGCTCCAAGCTCTCAGGAGATCCATGGCTTTATCATTAAGTTCTTCAACTTCACTTGGATGCACTCCGACTGCCGCATATATAAAATCATGTTTATGCGCCAGCTCAAGTGCCCTTTCACTTGATGCCATATCCGCACCTATATTTACGACTCCGCCAATCCCTTCTTCTCTCAAAGAAGCTATGAGCGTATCTCTGTCTTCATCATACTGTCTGTCATCGTAATGAGCATGCGTATCAAATATCATTTACACACCTTCCGCTTTTCCAAAATCGCAATTTTGAATTTTTTCATAACATCTAATTTACCACAAATATATCCTCACAGATATGCGAAATTGAAAAAAAATCAAATTTTTTTATTTTTTTTGAAAAAAACACTTGCAATTCTTTTTTAAGCGTAGTAACATATCACTTGTCGTTGAGATACGGCAAAGCCGCTAAATAACGAATGCGCTGCTAGCTCAGTTGGTAGAGCACCTGACTCTTAATCAGGTTGTCCAGGGTTCGAGACCCTGGCAGCGCACGCCGAGTACTGTTTTTGTAGGTATATCCTATGAGGATGGTACTTTTTTTCTGCATTTTTTGAAAAGAAAAAGAAATGCCGCAGAGAAATAATCCGATTAAAGATTTTTCTTTGCGGCATATTTTTTTATTCTTCGACTTTATCAACTGCTTTTTCCGGATGTTCCAACATCTCCTGCATGGTATGCCATCCCAGAACGGCACATTTAACTCTTGCAGGCATATGTCTCACATCCTGAAGCGAAGCAGCTTCATCAAGGGACTCTATGCTCTCCTCGTCCGTAATATCGCCCTTTATCATGCCCATAAAAGTCTCGGCAAGCTTAATGGCATCTTCTTTGCTCTTTCCGATTATCTGATCAACCATCATATCTACAGAAGCCTGTGAGATTGCACATCCGCTTCCGATATATTTTCCATCTGTAATAACGCCGTTTTCAACCTTAAGCTGCAATGTGATATCATCACCACAGCTTGGGTTTATTCCACGCATTACAAGATCCGGATTTTCTAATTTACCTTTGTGTACAGGGCGCAGATTATGCTCATTAACTATCTCGCGATATAACTGCTTAAGCTCCATATCCCATGACCTCCCTAACCTTTGCAAGTTTCTCCAAGAATATTTTAACCTCTTCTTCTGTATTATAGAAGTACAAACTTGCACGTGCGGTAGATCCTTCTCCGATAAACTGCATAAGCGGCTGTGCACAGTGATGTCCTGCTCTGATACATACATGATCATCGTTAAGCACCGATGAAATATCATGCGGGTGTACACCGTCGATTGTAAATGTAACTATTCCGCAATGTTTCTTGGGATCTTTTGATCCATATATCTTGATATACGGAAGTTTTGACATGCCTTCCATAAGAAGTGCCGTAAGTTTCTGTTCCTGCGCCTCTATGGCCTCAAAACCGACGTTTTGAAGGTATCTGATTGCTTCGGCAAGTCCAACCGCTCCGGATGCATTTACAGTACCCGCCTCAAACTTATGAGGAAGCTCCGCATAAGTAGCATCTGTCCTTGTAACATACTCTATCATTTCCCCGCCTGTAAGGAAGGGAGACATATTTTCCAAAAGCTCTTTTCTTCCGTACAGAACACCGATTCCCATAGGTCCGAGCATCTTGTGTCCGGAAAATGCAAAGAAATCCGCACCAAGATCCTGTACATTGATCTTCATATGAGGTGTCGACTGAGCGCCGTCTACTACTACGATTGCTCCCTTAGACTTTGCATATGCCACAATTTCTTTTACAGGATTGGTAACACCCATGACATTGGAAACATGCCCGATAGCCACAACCTTTGTCCTGTCTGTTATCTTGCTCTCATACTCTTCCTTGGAGATAACGCCCTCTTCATCAGGCTCAAGATATACAAGTTTTGCATTTTTCTTCCTGCATACCATCTGCCAAGGCAATATATTGCTGTGATGTTCCATCACTGAGATAACAACTTCATCACCTTCCGAAACGTTATCAAGCCCATAGCTGTATGCCACGAGGTTAAGTGATTCGGAAGTATTTCTTGTAAAAATAATCTCTTCCGGAGAGTTCGCTCCTATGAAATCAGCAACAACACGTCTTGAATCCTCGTACATATCTGTTGCTGCAATACTCCAGTCATATAAGCCTCTGAGCGGATTGGCATTTGCCGTGCGATAAAAGTTTGATATTGCATCCAGAACCTGATTAGGTCTCTGTGAAGTAGCCGCATTATCAAAATATACATAGTCACCTGAATTTAATATATCGAAGTCTTTTCGATAATCTCCGATGTTAGCCATTTTCTTTTCCTACCTGTTAAATAATATTCTGAATGTAGAATATAACTCTCTGTTCCAGTTCCTTATCGGGAATCGTTCTTGCAACGCTGTCAAGTCTTGCCCTGATCATCATGCGTTTTGCATTTTCTTCATCGATTCCTCTTGTCTGCATATAGAACAACAAGTCCTCGCCAAGCTGTCCTATTGTTGCGCCGTGTCTTCCGTCAACATCTTCTTCCTGACAAAGTATCACGGGCATGCTGCGGTTTATAACATCAGGGCTCAGCATAAGTGTATCTTCCTGCTCATCACCTGCCGATCCCGAGCTTCCGTTTTTAAAATCAATTGTTCCTCTGAATACCTTTGTTGCGGAATCCATCAGAACTCCTTTTGCGTGCATGACTGAGTTTGTATTTTTTCCTCTCTGGTCTGCGATGTAATTCACATCAAGGAAATTATTGTATCTAACGAGATATCCCATGTTAGATATTAGCTCAGCATCTTTTTCAACAAGGTTCACTAGACAACCTGTCCATGTCTTCTCTGCTCCAAGTTCCAAAGTTGTAACACCGATCGATCCGCCCTTAAAACAAGCACCGCCGATATCATCGAAATGAATGAACTTATCGCCAAGCATCTGAATCTTATATATATTTATCTTTGCACCCTCTTCAGCAAGAAGTCTTGTGCTGATTCCATGGAAACCGCCAAAATCCTTTTCTGATTCATATGCAAGAATGACGTTTATCTCGGAACCTTTCTTGGCATGAATGACCTGTGATGATATACATCCTTCGCCGTCTTTCATCTTATACTCTATGATAACGGGTTCGGAAACTTTAACATTTTCCTCAACCGTATAAATATCACACTTAGCGCCTGCAGAGATCATGAGCTCGTCTACATCGATTCCCATTCCCGTTCTGATCGCCTGACCGTCGTTTCTTCCCGTCGTATCGGCGTTAGGGCCTGCAAATTCGCCTGTGGTATACATTATCCTGTCTTTATTCTTGATAAATATCTCGCCCGCTTTTGCAAAATCAACTCCGCGCTTTACATCTACGCCCTGAGGCATCTTGCTTGCATCCGGAGTTTCAAAGCTATCTATTTTTATATCTGATTCGGAAACTGTACTGTCATTGACCTTAAGAAAACCATATGTCAAAACAGGCAGCACATTAACCTTCATGTTCAAATCTTTGTTCATGTGAAGTCCCTTCTCAATGTCCGCTCATCTCAAGCTTAATAAGGTTATTCATCTCAACGGCATACTCAAGCGGAAGTTCCTTTGAAACAGGATTGGCAAATCCGCTTACGATCATCGCCTTAGCTTCTTCCTCACTTATTCCTCTGGACATAAGGTAGAAAATAGCATCATCGCTGATTCTTCCAATCTTAGCCTCGTGTCCTACATCAGCATCATCAGTTCTGATGTCCATTCCCGGAATTGTATCTGCTCTGGAAATGCTGTCTACCATAAGTGAATCACAAGAAACTGACGCTTTTGCCTTTTTAGCTGAACTCTGAATTACAACGCTGCTTCTGTATGTTCCTATTCCGCCGTCCTTGGAAATGGACTTGGAATTGATAACCGAAGTTGTTCCCACTCCCTGATGCACCACCTTGGCACCTGTATCAAGATTCTGGCCTTTTCCGGCAAAAGTAATTCCGGTAAATTCCATCTTGGAGTGATCGCCCTTAAGAATTGTCATAGGATAAAGATATCCCGTATGAGATCCAAACGATCCCGATACCCACTCCATGATCCCGTTCTCTTCGATAAGAGCTCTCTTGGTATTGAGGTTATACATATTCTTGGACCAGTTCTCGATTGTGGAATAGCGAAGTCGCGCATTCTTTGCCACAAAGAGCTCAACAGCTCCCGCATGAAGATTGGCCACATTATACTTTGGTGCCGAGCATCCTTCTATGAAGTGAAGATCTGCACCTTCATCAACAATTATGAGAGTATGCTCAAACTGTCCGGCTCCTGCCGCATTAAGTCTGAAATAAGACTGAAGCGGAATATCTACCTTAACTCCCTTTGGCACATATACAAATGAGCCTCCGGACCATACCGCTCCGTGAAGCGCTGCAAATTTGTGATCCGTAGGCGGTATAAGAGTCATAAAGTGACTCTTGATCATATCCGCGTATTCTGTTTTCATTGCGCTCTCAAGATCTGTATAAATAACACCCTGAGCTGCAACCTCATCTTTCACATTGTGATATACAAGTTCTGAATCGTACTGGGCTCCGACACCTGCGAGAGATTCTCTCTCTGCTTGAGGAATACCAAGTCTTTCAAAAGTGTTCTTGATATCTTCCGGAACATCTTCCCAGTTATTCTTCATCTCAGACTTATGTCTTACATAAGATGTGATCCTGTCCATATCAAGACCTTCTATACTGGGTCCCCACTTTGGCATTTCCATCTCGTTGTATATCTTTAAGCACTTAAGTCTGAAATCCCTCATCCATTCAGGATCGTTCTTTTCTGCAGAAACCTTTAATACGGTTTCCTCATCAAGACCTTCCTCCATCCTGTAGAAGTCTTTTTCTGTCTCTATATCCTTAAATTCATATGCGCTGCGGTCTATCTCAACCACTTTCTGTTTGTTATCGCTCATATCAATCCTCTGTTATCCGGCCAATTATTACGCTTCTGAGATAAACTTCTCAAATCCGTTAGCATTGATTTCATCAACCAAAGATCCGTCACCTGTGCATACAAGATTACCCTTAACAAGCACATGTGTATAATCAACATGTAGTGACTCAAGAATCTTGGTGCTGTGTGTGATTATAAGAAGTGCTCCGTCCTTTTTCTTCTGATACTCCTGAATGCCCTTAGATACTGTTCTTACAGCATCAACGTCAAGACCTGAGTCTGTCTCATCAAGAATAGCAAGTTTGGGATTTAACATAAGTAGCTGAAGAATCTCTGCCTTTTTCTTCTCACCGCCTGAGAAACCAACGTTAAGGTCTCTGTCAGCATAAGCCTCATCCATAGAAAGAACTTCCATAGCAGCCTTAAGTGATTTCTGGAAAGCCATAAGCTTTACAGGTGCACCTGTCTGGGCATGAAAAGAATTTCTTATAAAACTGCTGAGTGAGATTCCGGGAATCTCATAAGGATTCTGGAATGACAGGAACATTCCTGCCTTTGCTCTCTTGTCTGCAGAAATATCGGTAATATCCTGTCCGTCAAAAATAATATTTCCCTCTGTCACACAATAATGAGGATTTCCCATAAGAGAATATCCAAGTGTAGACTTTCCTGCTCCGTTTGGGCCCATGAGAACATGAGTCTCTCCGGGCTTTATATCTAAATTGATCTTGTGCAGAATCGGCAACTCGTTATCTATTGATACAGATAAGTTTTTTACCTGTAATAAAGACGCATCTGACATGATAAATTTCCTTTCCGTGTTTTCCTACCAAGTTGGTAGGAAATATGATAACACCGCAAATTTGTATTGTCAATTTAAAAACAATGTAAAGTTTATCATAAAACCCCTTGACATACCATACAAAAGTAATTAAAATACAATCTTGTCAGTACCGTGCGGGTGTAGTTCAATGGTAGAACACTAGCCTTCCAAGCTAGATACGTGGGTTCGATTCCCATCACCCGCTTTACTGATTTTTTTTTACCCTTTTTTCTTTCTTATACAGCAAGGAGTTAATTCATGGAACTTATCATCGATGTTGTCATGGACGCGCTTATCGATTCTCTTAAGATACTCCCCTTTCTTTTTATAACCTACCTTTTAATGGAATATCTAGAGCACAAGACTCAGGAATATACGTCTGCGATTGTCCAAAAAACAGAATACTTCGGACCTTTGTGGGGCGGACTGATCGGCGTTTTTCCGCAGTGCGGATTTTCAGCCGCAGCTTCCAATCTCTACGCAGGCAGAGTTATAACGCTCGGAACCCTTATAGCGATCTATCTTTCAACTTCGGATGAGATGATACCGCTTTTTATATCAGAACAGGTTCCTGCCGTAATTATGATAAAGATACTGGTCATCAAAGCTGTCATCGGAATCATCGCAGGCTTTGTCATTGATGCAGTTGTTCACTGGCATCATCTTACTCACAATAAAAGGCTCGACGATCCGATTCAGATAAATGCCCTGTGTGAAAAAGAGCACTGTCACTGCGAAGAGGACGACCACAGCGGTTTTATCGGAATTGTAAAATCCGCATTTGTTCATACGATACACATTTTTGCTTTTGTTCTTGTTCTTACTTTGATATTGGGATTTGCAATCGAGCTTATCGGAGAAGATAAGTTATCTGAACTTCTTAAGACAAGTCCGGTGCTCAGCCACCTTCTTGCGGGAATTATAGGTCTTATCCCCAATTGTGCGGCATCAGTCATCATTACAACCTTGTATCTTGATAAGATGATCACTCTAGGAACAATGATGTCAGGCCTCTTAGTCGGAGCCGGAATCGGACTTTTGGTATTATTCAGAGTTAATGATGATAAAAAAGAAAATATCAGAATCGCAATTCTTCTGTTCCTTATCGGAACTGTCACAGGCGCTTTGCTTGATGTACTTGGAATCGCATTATAAAGGAATAAAAAATACCCCGATGCATATGCACCGGGGTTTCTTATGTACTGACTAAAGCAATTGATTAAACTAGTGTTACCTGTTGTTTAATAAATCTAATTGAATTAGCTATTATTATTTTGCTGATGAAGCCTCTGCTGAAGCGTCTGAAGATGCCTCAGATGAAGCGTCTGATGAAGCGTCTGAAGATGCATCAGATGAAGCGTCTGTAGCTTCTTCTGTTGTCTCTTCTGTAGCAGCCTCTTCTACTGAGAAAGCTTCTACAGATGCCTCTACAGATGTAGCCTCTGTAGCTGCCTCTTCTGCTGCCTCACCGCAACCAGCAAGAACTGCTGCTGAAAGTGTTAAAACTGA
The DNA here is from genome assembly GCF_000686965.1 of Butyrivibrio sp. AE2005. Classification (NCBI taxonomy): domain Bacteria; kingdom Bacillati; phylum Bacillota; class Clostridia; order Lachnospirales; family Lachnospiraceae; genus Butyrivibrio; species Butyrivibrio sp. AE2005. The sequence goes on along the minus strand of NZ_JMMD01000006.1, from coordinate 183,071 downwards.
AAGTAATGTAACGATATTCTTCTTCATAATATATTCTCCTCTTTTCTGCATACTTTGCAATTACGAATTATTGCAAACAATTGCTTCAGTACAGTTATAGATTATATATTGTGAATAGAATAATGTCACCGACAAATCGACGCATAATATCTTAAGATTTCCTTAATATTTTGTGCAATTCTCACAAATTTTATTGATTTTGAATGTCCGCTACCCCTCCGCCGGCCGACTTATCATAGCTTAGTGTTATGAATATTCCATCTCTTGATGCCTGGTTAAAGTCTCCGCAGACAAACGTAAATGAGTTGCCTCCGTCATCTTTTATAACAATTTCCCACTGCGTACTGTCTATTTTGATATCAAGATCGACGCCCACAAGTGTATATCCGGAAGCAAGCGTAACTCCCTCATCAAGCAGATTTGCAGAGTACGCATCACTTGTAAGGTCATGAAGTGCCATCTCTGTTATCATAAATTCCGTGTTATTTATAATAGTTGCATTTATCATTGCTTCTTTTAGAGCTGCTTCTCTCTTTGCATTATCTTCAGCAAGTTTTGCATCAAGCGTTGCCTGAATACCCTGATATTCAGTAGTAAGTTCCGTCATCTTCGGTCCATAGTACTCAAGCATACTGTCACTCATTTTGCTAAAATCCTTATTCTCAATAACCGTTTCTTTTTGCGCAAGCTCATCAAGAGTTCCTCTAAGACTTGAGTCTGTTATATCAAGGTACGTATTCTCCGCATGATTTTTTGCCTCAACAAGTGCCGCTTTTAATGCCTCGGCCTCACTTAATTTCTCAGCCGAAGGTTTACACGCAACAAGCAGGAGCGCCATAATAAGCGTTCCTGCTCCGCTAATTAACTTGCCACTTTTCATATCTTGTCCCCCGATTCGTTTTCTGCGTACTCGGGCTCATTGTAATAGTAATCCATGATAAGTGCAACTACATGACAATAACTTACTTTTCCTGACAACACTCCGTTCACTTTAAGATTAGTATCTATGAAGGTTTCAGCCGCTTTTTTTACTGTAGCAGTCTTAACTACAGCCTTCTTCTCAACTTCGACCCACGCTTCCTTTGTAAGGAACTGGTTGTCATACTTTACCCTGTCAGAAATCTTCACGTGTGAATTGTATTCCTGTTTGCTGACAGCGTTATAAAAATCATTATTTATATAATTAAGAACTCCCAAATATCCGCTGTATCTAAATACAACGTCATCAGATTTTACACAGGCAAGAAATCCAAAGAAATTTGCTTCATCTTCATATATGTACCCGTGAGTATGTGCGAGTTCATGGCACATCGTAAATGGCTTATTCATTATAGACATCGTATCATTATAGTTTGCTTCCATTGAGAACGGAAAGTAATACCCTTGCATGTACTGCTGGCTCATAAATCCCGAGAAATGAAGGGGCTTTGGTGTCACATAATATCCGCCGAGTCTCGGAAATTCTCCTTCAAGATTCTTCATTGCAAGGATGGCCTGATCCTGCATGTTCCCGCTATATATAACGTTGCCTCTCTCATCATGCGGAACCTGTTCTGCAAGTTCATTACATCTTCGAACCACGAAATCTCGCATCTCCGCAAGCTGAGCAAGATCATAATCCTTGGTAAATCCCGTCTCTGTCACTTTAAGCTTTGATGTGTGATACAGAACAAAGCAGTTAAGCGACATTATCGTACATACTATCGCCATCATAACGGGCGACACTCTGTGGAGGATCCCTGAAATTCTATTGAATACTTTTTCTGCGGAAAAGAATCTTTGACTCTTGTTTATCGCAAACTTTGAATATATCCAAAACACGGTGTGTACACCTATAAACAGAATTGCAAAAGCCGTAAACAAAACGATAAATACCAACATGATCTCGCCTACAGAAAAAGCAACCTTACTTGTAAGTGCTCCATATACCGATGTTATCTTCGGATATATGTTCGTGACGTAGAAGTCAGAAAAGGCCGCACTTTTCCATGCGGCCAAATTAAAGATAATACAAAATGCCATTATTAAGGTTATTTTTAAGGAGAATACTTTTTTTTCGTGCATTTTTCTGACTCCCTGTTTCCTAAAATTCATTTATGAATATTCTACATTAAAAATATGGACTGAAAATGACCAAACTATTGAAAAATCGTTCATATTTTATACATATATTTGTTTTTAAATTTCTTTAATCCTTCTCCCAATATGGTAAAATTATCTTGAAAAGGAAATCCCTTTGCGGAGGTTCACATATGCGACTGCTTCTTGCTGATGACGAAAAAGAATTATCCAACGCTCTCGTAGCTATATTAAAACACAGCAGCTACACGGTAGATGCTGTCTACAACGGGACGGATGCCTTAGACTACGCACTTACGGGAAACTACGACGGAATAATCCTGGACATTATGATGCCCGGACTTGATGGAACGGAGGTCCTTAAAAAGCTGCGAACCGTAGGAATATCTACTCCCGTTCTTTTTTTGACCGCAAAATCCGAAGTTGATGACCGTATAAAAGGCCTGGATCTTGGCGCCGATGACTACCTGACCAAACCCTTCGACATGGGGGAACTTCTTGCCAGAGTTCGCGCAATGCTTCGAAGGAAATCGGATTTTTCACCGGTCAACCTGACTTGCGGAAATTTGACCCTTGATAGAAACGTATATGAACTGTCCACTCCGAATCACAAGCGGATAAGACTTGCCGGACGCGAATTCCAGATGATGGAAATGCTCATGGATAATCCGGGAAGAATAGTCTCCGTTGATACCTTCATGTCACATATCTGGTCTGACGGTGAAGCCGACGTCAATGTGGTATGGGTTAACATCTCAAACCTTCGAAAAAAGATCCTTTCTCTTCATGCAAACTGCGAAATAAAGGCTTGCAGAGGTGTCGGATATTCAATAAGTGAGAAAAAACCAGGTAAACCGGAGCTGTAAGATGGTAAATAAATTAAGAAAAAAATTTGTTATAACCGCAATTTTATCACTGCTCCTGATTCTTGTTACGATGATCGGCATCATAAATGCCATCAACATGCATCAGGTCGTTTCTGATGCAGACAACATGCTGGCAATCCTCTCATCAAATAACGGATACTTTCCGGCAAAGATTCTTTATAACAAAGCACCGAAAGTCACTTTTTCCAAAAATAATACCGGTTCTTTCGATTGGGACGTGATCAACTCCAATCATTCGACTGAGTCGCCCTTTCAGGCACGATATTTCTGGGTAAAAATGGACTCTTATGCCAATACGATCAGGATAAATACCGTGCACATTGCATCCGTCTCTCACGATATAGCAGAGGAATATGCAAAAGACCTGTACTTTTCAAACTCAAGAAAGCTCGGATTTTATCATTCCTACAGATATCTGATATCAGATGCCGAAGACGGCACGAAACTTCTGCTGTTTCTGGATCTTAGTACCGCAATAATAAACGCCAAGCACCTAATGATCCAATCGCTGGCAATAGGCGTACTGGCACTTATTGCCATGTTTATTCTGGTATTTCTTTTTTCCGGACAGGCTGTTGCACCTGCCGTTGAATCCTTGGAGAAGCAAAAGAGATTTATCACGGATGCAGGCCACGAGCTCAAAACCCCTCTCGCTGTAATATCAGCAAACATCGATGTTCTTGAGCTTGAGCAGGGCAAAAACGAATGGACAACGAGCATACGGAATCAGCTAAAGCGCATGAACAGCCTTGTAAAGAACATGCTGACTCTTTCGAGAATGGACGAAGAGCGCATGCACGTTGTATTTACAGACTTCGACCTTAGCGAAACGCTCAAGGATGCTGCAGTTTCTTTTGAACCGATTGCTGAAGCACAGGAAAAAAACTACAAGATCGATATTCCGGACGGAATACATATTGTAGGTAACAAGAGCTCAATGAACCAGCTCGCCTGCCTGCTTATAGACAACGCTTTTAAATATTCGTCTTCATACGGAAGCATCCACGTGCTGTTGTCTGTGAATAAGCACATTGTCTTTGAAGTTTCCAATACCTGTGATACAATTCCTTACGGTAATCTGGACAGGCTCTTTGACCGTTTCTACAGAGCCGACTTATCAAGAAGCAGGGAAACGGGCGGATACGGCATAGGTCTTTCCGTTGCAAGGGCTATCGCCACTTCCCACAGCGGAACGATCGAAGCGCTTCGAGACGGCGACAAAATAATAAGATTTGTCGTAACGCTTCCGAAACAACAGACCAAAAATACACAAAAGAATAAATAAGGTGCTATGAATACTACACTTAAGATAATACATGAAGATAATGACATTATTGTTTGCCACAAGCCTGCCGGAATGGCGACAGAAGGCGCTACGGTCGGCAAGATGGACCTTGTGAGCAGCATTCGTAATTATCTTGCACGCAAAAACAGAGCGGCCGGCAAAACCGGCAAGCCTCCATATGTCGGAACCCTCTACAGACTCGATCAGCCCGTAGAGGGTGTCGTTGTCGTTGCCAAAAATAAAGCAGCAGCCACTTTTATCGCCAAGCAGATAAAAGAACATACCACCGACAAGTACTACTATGCCCTTTGCTACGGAAACATGGCAGACGACGCCGGACATCTTGAAGATCTTCTTGTAAGAAAACAGAACGATGGCCTGGCGCTCGTAGTGAGTAGAAAGGAGGCAAACTCACTAAAGAACCAGACCATCATCCTGGGTAAGGGCCAAGAACAGCGTATTTTTTCCGGAGAGATAAAGAAAGCTGTTCTCGACTATGAGGTTATGCAAAGAGATGAAAACTCATCGCTTTTGAAAATAAAGCTTCAGACCGGGCGTTTCCACCAGATCAGGGTACAACTTGCTCACATGGGACACCCCATCCTCGGCGATAGGAAATACGGAACAAAAGAGTCCCTTGAGTATTCCGAAAAAGTAGGAAAGACCAACGTGTGTCTTGCCTGCTACCGATTTGGTTTTGTGCATCCTTCGAGCAAGAAAAAAGTGTTTTTCGAGATTACAATTCCTCAGTCTTTGAAGCTATAGACCTTGAACAGATAATCTCCAGATTTCCGTTTCTTTCACGCATTTCGTCGAGCATGCTCTTTGTTGAAGCTTTTGCTCTCAATACTACTTTGTAGCTAAGTCTGTAAAGGCTTCCCATTGCTGTGGTCCTTACTTCCATCAGTTCAGCCTTGTTAGTGTATCTTTCAAATATGTCATCAAATATTCCTTCAAAATCAAGTCCCTCGGGAACTGTGATCTTAAGATATTTTTCACCGTTAGCACCATTAAACATATTAATGTTTGAAAAGATCAGGTTTGCAAGTGTGATAAAAACTACGAAAATCACTGCTATCCCGATATATCCCATCCCGGTTGCCAAACCTGCCGCCATTGAAAGGAATATGCTAGTTATCTCTTTTCCCGAACCCGGTGCAGATCTGAAGCGGACAAGTGAGAATGCTCCCGCTACCGCAACTCCCGCTCCGATGTTTCCGTTTACCAACATGATGATAACCTGTACTATCGCCGGTATCAGCGCCAACGCCATTACAAAGCTACCGGTGTAATCATTTTTTATGGTGTACATAAAAGCAATATATACGCCAATTGCCAAAGAACATAGAATAGAGATAATAAATGTCAAACCTGTAATCGTGCCGTTAGGCATTATTGTGCCGAAAACTATGTCTGTCGTTGTCATGCTGTCAATACTCCCTTCAACTTGTCATTATGTCTTTGTCATACTGCTCTACGCAGTGCAACAATCTTTGATTTGTCTTCTTTCTTAGGTATGATACCTTTGTTGGCCATTTCAGTTGTCTGGCCATACATATACTCAAGATATCCTCTTCCGTACTTGGAAAAAGATGTCTTTCTGATATTAAGCTCGTCAAGGATATTAGCCAGTTCAGGAGACATAGCTCCGGCGATCTTAAGCTCCATAAGGTGCTGTCCCGGAAGCAAGATATCATGTCCGGCATTGCCCTCCTTGAGACTAAGCTTATCGGTTCTCCATCTGATATTTGTATCAAATGTGATCCTAAGTTCAGGGTCATTTATCCCCACCATCGCGATACGGTCATACGAAATAACCATCGCAGGTGCAAGCCCCTTGTAATACTTAAGGAAATAGTCTATCTCATTGGAAATCTGAGACTTTTCCTTTGGCTCCTTATGATTCATAAGGTAGTCAACCGCTTCTGAATATGGCATTGAAATTCTTCTTTTGTATACAACTCCCTTAAACTTTTTCTTGATCTCGATAAAAGATGTTGTGTCATCTTTGGCCGTTCCATAACTTCTAAGACGAAGTTTCTCCTTATAAACGGGCTTCTCCAAAGATCTTTCGATCAGTTTAAAGTCAGGTGTATCAAAATAAATGTTCTGGATGGAAGTCTTACCATAGCTGTCCACTTTGGCCATATTCTCAAGCTTTTTCATGAGCTTTGTATATTGCTCATCATCAAGCAGATATTTAACTTCAATTCTTTGAAACACATCTTTGAACCCTGCCATTCCTTCTCCTTTCCGAATGAATTTTTCACCTCCCTAAAAATTTTATTAGCCGAACCTAAAAATAACTTAAAAAAGAAATAAATAGTTCGCAATCATGTTAATGACCATGTTATAATAAAAGGGAAACATCGGCTGTCTTTTACGGAAAAAGCGAGGTGCCTATGTACAAAAAGGGTGATAAAGTCATTTTACTTGATTACAGCGGAAAGCCCGTTGTTCCCAACATTGTTGCAGTCATAGAAGATGTTTACGGCGATGACAGAGTCAGACTCTTATTGCCTGATAACGGTTGCTGTTTGGAATTTGTCGACAGATTTAAAAAGATCGACGACAAGAAGTACGACCGGATCCTTCACACAGTTAAAGAAAGTGAGAAAAATCTTCCGGTAGATCTGCAGTTAGACATTAGAAAATTTGCTGCAAAACATCCCCGCCGCAGAAAAGATGAGATACTGAATATGTTCGACCAGGATAAGCGATATATCTCTATTCTTCAAGCCTATTCAGGCCGTGTAATGATGTATGGAGAAGATAATATAAACGAACATTTCCTCTATGAATATAATGACGCCGTCAGAGGCATCATTAAGACAAGAACTTTTTTCCATGAACTTGATGAATCAATCCCCATTCCCGACCTGTGATTCGCCGCTGTTTGCTATATACAGCCCCAGTCCCAGACAGATGAACGCATAAGGGGTTGATAACACCTGGGAAAAAGATACCATTCCGTTAAGATAATATGAAACTATAGGGAGCGCGCAGATAATAGCTGCGGGCCCCTTTTCTTTATCGCATTTCTTAAGACTTGCAAGTACGTAAAAAGCAATAAACAGCATTCCTACAAGTCCCGCTAGTCCACCTTCAATAAGCTCAGTAAGGAAAATACTGTGCGCGTTGGTAAGTCTGTTTTCACCAAACTCATTTATAAGAAGCTCCGCGCGCACAGGCTTTGAATAAGCATATGCGCTAAAGCAGTCTCTTCCCACACCTACAACTTTCCTAAATGAAGGGAGCTCTTTGTACATATCAAGCGTAATGCGCCATATTGTGCCGCGTCCGTTACCCGCAAGATCATCAAATCTTACAATCACATACGCAAGTCCCAATGTTGCTATAATGCAGACGAAAGTCTTGTATATCTTTCTGTATTTTTCGCCACGAAGACTGCTTTCTTCGCTCTCTTTGGAAAGCGATACTATCATGTATAGCAAAAGTCCCACGGTCATGAAGAATATTCCGCCGTTCATATCGCAGATTTTGATTAAGATATTGTCCGAATATGTATATTTTCCGGGAAAGATTCCCAATAAGATCTTTACCTCAAACATGGCAAGGCCAAGGACAAAGAGCTGTATCATAAGCGCCTGCAGTCTCTCTTTTTCATAGAGGCAATACCAGATAAGAAGGCCGTATGTACCGATCAGGGTCAAAAGAGCACTGTCGCTTCCCTGAACAAACAGAGCCATTAAGACAACCACGCTGTAGAAACTCCAAAAGTAGAACTGCTTTCCAAAAAGCTCACGTGTCACGGCAAAGCCAATTCCAAGAGGCGCAAATATAGAAAGATATCCCGCATACCAATTGATGTTTCCGACGCACGCCAAAAATGACGGATCTGCACCCGAAACGCTGAGGATATTCACGCCAAAGCGCTCCGCTATAACAAGAATAGCGATAACAAAGGGGGTAAGGAATATCGCAGCAAGAAGATATCCGTTGATAACGATTCCTTCAGAATAGACAAAGCAGAAGAACATCATCAGTATAAACGTGATAAATCCCGTTCGCCATCCTTCAAGTCCCCAGAAACTTACTTTGTGATCGATGGAAACAGCGAGATTGATAAGATTAAGGCAGAGAAATACTTTAAACAGGTTTCGTATCTCCGATTTCTCCACACCTTTTTCGATAAACTCAGAAATGTACGCAAAAATAATAAGCCCCGCAATGGCAGCGCTTATTATCATGTATATATTCCACTTTTCCTCTCCGAGCATATAATACCCGTCCTTCATATAGATAGGAAGGATCGTAGAAAGCATTATCAGATAAAATGTCAAAAGAATCTTTCTATACTGCATAACACATAATCAAACCTTAAATCTGTAACCAACTCCCCAGATTGTCTCTATATACTGAGGATTTGATGTGTCGTATTCAATCTTCTCACGGATTTTTTTGATATGAACGGTTACCGTTGCGATATCACCGATGGAATCCATGTTCCAGATTTTTCTGAAAAGTTCTTCCTTGGTAAATACGTGGTTGGGGTTCTCAGCAAGGAATGTGAGAAGATCGAACTCTTTTGTGGTAAAGCTCTTTTCCTCATCATCCACATATACTCTTCTTGCAGTCTTGTCGATCTTAAGACCTCTGATCTCAACAAAGTCATTGCTCTCATGTCCCGATCCGACAAGTCTTGAGTATCTTGCCATATGTGCCTTAACTCGCGCAACAAGTTCCGAAGGACTGAAAGGCTTTGTGATGTAATCATCTGCTCCAAGTCCCAGTCCTCTTATTTTATCGATGTCATCCTTCTTGGCGGAAACCATGAGGATAGGCACATCTTTCTTTTCCCTTATGTGCTTACAAACTTCGAATCCGTCCATACCCGGAAGCATGAGATCCAGGATAACAAGATCAAACTCCTCAGCAAGTGCCGTGCGAAGTCCCGCATCTCCGGTGTTCTCGATAGCTACCTCAAAGTCGCTAAGTTCCAAATAGTCTTTCTCAAGGTCAGCGATCGCCTCTTCATCCTCAACAATAAGTATTCTGCTCATACACTCTTCTGCCTTTCTTTAAGTATTATGGTCAACTGTAACTGTTTCGGAACCGCCTGCAAATTCAATGTACTTTCTGAGCACGAAATGCATACACGTTCCCTCTCCCTCATGGCTTGTTGCCCATATATATCCGCCATGATCTTCTATGATCTTCTTTACGATAGAAAGACCTATTCCGCTTCCTCCCTGCTTGGAATTTCTGGAAGCATCCGTTCTGTAGAATCTGTCGAAGATATTCGGAATGTCTTTCTGTGCTATACCCTTTCCGTTATCTTCAAGTTCAACGCGGATTGAATCGACTTCGTCCAATATCCTTATGTCGATCTGTCCCGTTCCGTCATCCCTGTCGAGATACTTAACACTGTTGCTCACTATGTTGTTCACAACTCTCTTAAGCTGCTCGGGATCTGCAACTATCTGCGTATCGGGCCCCGTTAAGTTCGAATAATTAAGCTTTATCGACTTGCTCTCAAGGTCTGCACCGATTTCTTCAATACAATCTCCGAAATACTCCGCAACACCCAGCTTTACAAAGTTATACGGAATTCTGTTGTTGTCGATACTGGAGTAAAGAGTCAGCTCATTGATAAGATTATTCATATCATTTGCCTTGTTATAAATAATCTTAACGTACTTGTGCTGCATCTCGGGATTGGCTGCAACGCCTTCCATAAGTCCCTGTGAATATCCTTTTATGGCAGTTATGGGAGTCTTAAGATCATGAGAAATATTGCTGATAAGCTCCCTGTTCTGCCGTTCTCGTTCTATCTTCTCTTCCGCAGATTCCTTAAGCCTAAGGCGCATGTCCTCGTAGTTTCTGTAGATAGCGCCTATCTCGCCCTTTTCTTTGACATCCGTCGGAAGTATATAATCAAAGTTACCGTCCTTGATGTGCTGCATTGCAATATTAAGCTCATCAATTGGTTTGAAAAAGCTTCTTCCTATCCATGTCGTAAGCAAGATACTCGTAAGTAAAAGTATAATTACTATCGACACGGTCATGTATATAATAAGTGATTTGGGGAATTCCGCTTTTATTCCTGAAATGATATAAAGACTTCCGGGTTCCCCTGTTGAAAAAATAAAATTATACTGTCTTACAAATAATTTGGACTCCGGTAATACATATATGCTGTTAACACTACTTCCATAACTGAGCTCATCTATTACGCTCTCAGCGGCTTCTGCATTTTCATCAGCAACATAAAAATTAGCATCTCCTCTTTTCACGATTATATATGAATACAAAGAGGCTACTTTCTCATTAATATTCTGAAGTACTTCCGGGTTTTCCAAAATAAAAGGGTGAACAAGTCTCTCCTCTTCTATATCATTTATTAATCTATCCGTTCCCATTGCAAATGCTTCGATTGGATTTGAAACCATATTGTAATCGACAGACCCTGAATGTTCCTGGGCAGCCTGTTGTTTACGCACAATATACCTTCCACCCATTAAGAACATTCCAAATGCAAGGAAAAGAGGAAATATAACAATCACCACTGAAGTGATAATGAGTTTCGTACGGAATCGCATAATAACCCCCTACTTATTTTTAGTATACCATATTTTGTAAACAAGTGTGCATATTGAAGATAATTGTAAAAAAATATAGATATTTTCACAAAACCGATAATAAGTTTTTTGAAAATATCCATATTTTTACATCTTATATCACATATTCAAGCTTATCCGCAAAATGTCCGAGGAACTTTATCGTCCTATCATCCTTTGGGTTTTTGAGTACTTCTTTTGCCGTTCCTTCCTCAACAACTCTTCCGTCTGCAAGGAACATAATCTTGTCCGCAACATCGAGAGCAAATTCAAGCTCATGGGTAACGATGACGGAAGTTATGTGCTGCTCTTTTGAGATTCTTTTTATTATCTCGAGAACATCCTGTACTTTCTCGGGATCGAGCGCGCTTGTCGGTTCATCAAAAAGAATGACTTCAGGCTTAAGTGCAAGTGCACGCGCTATTCCGACTCTTTGCTGCTGGCCTCCGGAAAGCTGTGAAGGGTAGTGGTCTTTCCATTCAAGCAGACCTACCTGATCAAGATTCTCAATAGCAATCTTTTCCGCTTCATACTTATTTATCTTTTTTGCCTTGATGAGCGGAAGCGTTATATTCTGGAGCGCAGTCTTGTTTTCAAAAAGGCTGAAATTCTGGAAGACCATTGCTGTCGACTGTCTGATCTCAAGGATTTCTTTGCTCGTTAGTTTTGCAAGGTCGTAGCTCTTTTCCCCGATTGTAAGCGTCCCTTTATCGGGAGTTTCAAGGAGATTGATGCACCTTAGGGCTGTGGATTTTCCTGCGCCCGAAGGTCCGATTATCGTTACTGTCTCTCCTTTATTAACTTCAAGGTCTATTCCGCTTAATATAGTTTTTGCTCCATATGACTTGTGCAATCCCTGTAGCTTTATCATCTTATTTTCTCCTTATGCGGTCTGCACTTTTCGCGAGTTATAGCTTAGCTTCTTTTCCGCATATTTCTGCAAATATGTAAGTCCCGTACTAAACAATAGATATATGAGCGCAACCTCTATGTAAAGAGCAAGCGGCTCATAGGTTGTGGCAACGATTCTCTGTGTCTTCATAAACATCTCGGTTATCGTGATGTTTGCTGCAAGTGATGTGTCTTTTACCAACGAGATAAAAGTGTTGAAAAGAGCGGGGATGCATGCCTTTATCGCTTGCGGAAGGACTATATGGTATATCGCCTGCCATGATGTCAGTCCGCATGCAATCGCTCCTTCTGTCTGGCTCTTCGGCACAGAGATTATCGCTCCTCGTATCGTCTCGGAAGCGTATGCTCCCACGTTTAACGAAAATGCTATGATAGCTGACGGAAGTGCGGGAATATTGAGCCCTACTCCCGGCAATCCGTAAAAGATGATAAACAATTGTACAAGTAGCGGCGTTCCTCTGAATACCCACACATAAAATCTAAAGAATTCAGAGAGTACTTTTATTTTCAGCACTCGTACCACTGCCACTACAATTGCCAGTATCATTCCGATTGCAAAAGAAATGAGTGTCAGCGGAACTGTAACTGTAATCCCGCTTAGCAGAATTTTCGGAAGTGCGTCCGCTATTATTTTTAGTAATCTTGCGCTCATAGTATTCACCGTCTTTTTGCACTGTCAGTGTGCAACTGTTATATCCTCTCCGAAGTACTTCTCTGAAATGCTCTTAAGTGTTCCGTCATCGCGAAGCTCTTTAAGTGCTGTGTTAACTGCTTCCTGAAGATCGCTGTCATCTTTTCTGATAAGGATTGCAGACTCTGTTGCTTCATCGGAAGTTGCTACAACCTTTGCATTTGCATCAGGCTGGTTTGCCTTGTAATCAAGGAAAGTAACGTTGTCATTTACTGTCGCATCCGCACGTCCCTGAATAACAAGCTGGATTGACTCTGAAAATCCGTTTGTTGAAACAATCTTGCCACCGTAGCTCTCTGCAAGTTCTGCCCAGTTACTTGTAACTGTAAGTGCAACATCTTTTCCCTTGAGTTCTTCAAAGCTGTTTATATCTGTGTTGTCACCGTTTACGATTACAACGCCGTATACATATGTATATGGATCTGAGAAAAGATATTTCTCTTTTCTCTCATCTGTGATTGAAACCTGGTTTGCGATGGCATCATACTTTCCTGCATCAAGACCTGCTATGATTCCGTCCCACTGAGTCTCTGTAAACTTTGCTTCAAGGCCGAGCTTGTCTGCTATAGCCTGTGCAACTTCGATATCAAAACCTGTGAGCTTATCACTTTCATCATGGAATGAATACGGTGCGTAAGTTCCTTCTGTTGCAAATGTGATATATCCGTTTTCTTTTGCTGTCTCGTAGGTTGTCTTTGCTCCCGCTTCTTTAGCCTGTCCTGCTTCGCTTCCTGCCTCCGCTGATGCTTCTCCTGCTGTATTTGCCTCAGCTTCTGCCACCTCCGCATTTCCGCATCCTGTAAGTATTGTTCCAAAAACACTGACTGTTAATAGTGCTGCTGCTAACTTTTTCATAATATCTTTTCTCCTATACTTCTGTAATTCTCTGTCCGCTTGGGATGGAATCATAGTATCATCGGAGGCGCCTGTTGAAAATTCAATACATTTTATCTCTAGCAATAAGGATTCATTATCGCGGGATATGGTATGAATCATTCACTGCTATGAGTATTTGATGCAAAGTATATAAAAGTATATAATTTAATAAAAAGTATATAGAAGTATATAAGCATTCACAAAGTATATAAATGTATATAGAAAGGAGCCACACATGGAACGAAATCCTTTTGTTATAAATTTTGGAAAAGTCCCCAGTCAGTATATAAGCAGAGAGCTGATAATCGATGAGATTGTTCAGGAGATGACTGACGAAGATTCGCAGAATACTTGCTTCATGCTCACAGGAACCAGAGGAAGTGGTAAGACTGTAACCATGACCGCAATTGAGAAAAAGATTTCCGCGTCAGAGGACTGGATCGTAATAAGGCTTAACGCCGAGAGAAATATGCTCGAAAGCTTAGTAGGCAAGCTATATGACAGCAGAGAATTCGTGACAAAATTTGTTGATGCAAATCTTAATCTTTCGAAGTTCGGAATTGGCCTTAATATCAAGACCAAATCTCCTGTTGCAGACATTGAATCCGCGCTCGAGATAATGCTGAAAGAAGTTCGAAAGAAAAAGAAAAAAGTTCTAGTAACTGTCGATGAGGTGTCAAACACCGCCTATATGAAAGAATTTGCGAGCAGCTTTCAGATTCTTATAAGAGAAGAACTGCCTATTTTCCTACTGATGGCAGGCCTTTATGAAAACATCAGCAATTTGAAAAACGCAAAGAATCTCACTTTTTTATACAGAACACCGCAATATGAGATGGAGCCGCTTAACCTTACTTTAATTGCTGCGAAGTATTCAAAGGTATTCGGAATCGATAGAGAAAAAGCAATGGATATGGCACTTATTACAAAGGGCTATCCCTTTGCTTATCAAGCCTTGGGTAAATACATCTGGGAAGAAAAAAATCATGAATTAACCGAATCTGTACTTATAAAATTTGATGAAGCACTTAGTCACTATGTTTATAAGAAGATGTGGTCAGAGCTGTCCGAAAAGGACAAATGGTTTATGTCATTTATAGTGAAAAAAGATGTCATGCCTGTTTCCGAACTGCTTGAACTAACCAAGCAAAAGAAAAACGAGTTCTCACAGTACAGGGAAAGGCTTAGAGATAAAGGACTTATCGATGTTTCAGGCAGAGGAATGATAAAACTTACTTTGCCCAGATTTGATGTATTCGTAAAAAATGAATTGAGATAATTTTTTCCGGAGGATAACTATGATAAGACTCGTTGAACTCAAAGATAAAGAATCATGGTACTCCCTCGATAAGCATCTACCTGAAGCGGTATTTGATGAAAAGGTAGCATGCAAGCAGGGGTATGTTTATGTTGAAGATGAAAAGGTTATCGGTGTGCTTAGATATAACCTTTTCTGGGACAATACGCCGTTTTGCACAATGCTCTTTATTGATTCTACTTATCGCAGTAAAGGCTACGGAAAGCAGATGATTGAATACTGGGAACAGGATATGAAATCACAAGGCTACGGAATGATCATGACATCTACTCAGGTCGATGAGGATGCACAACATTTTTATCGCAAGCTTGGTTACAAGGATTGTGGCGGATTTATCGTAGATATTCCGGGATATGAGCAACCTATGGAAATGATCATGATAAAGAAAATATAGATGCAATATGACTTACATTAAATAAAGTCAGCTGAACATTGTTTTTTGACATTTCTACATACTAACAACACGAGGATAGCATAATGACAGAAAAAGAATTATGGGCAGAGTTTTGCTCAAAAAAGAATGTTGATATAAACACACCTTACGAAGCATGGGGCTTTGGAGGTATAGAAGAAAGTGATACTGATAAGCTTGCAGAATTGGTTTTACAGGGAAAGAAGTTTGGAACTGCAAGTTCATATGATGAATATGTCATGAAGGATATTACGGATGAAATTCCAAAAGTCGGAGATTACAGTGTAATCCTGAACAGCAAGGATGAAGCCGTTTGCGTAATCAGAGACTATGACGTCTATATCAGACCTTTTGGCGATGTACCGCCCTTCCATGCTTATGCAGAAGGCGAAGGCAATAGGTCGCTAGAGTATTGGCGCAATGTTCACACAAATTTTTTCAAAGAATGTCTTGATGAGACAGATATGCCTTTTAATCAAGAGTCCAAAATAATATGTGAGAAATTCAGCGTTGAATATATTCCGGGCGAAAATCTACCGGATGAAGAACTTCTTTTTGTTGAACCTTCCATGAATTTTGAAAAAGAAATAGCGGCATATAGACAGGAAATGCTTGATGCTGATTCTTCTTTTGACGGATGTTTTTCTATGAAAAGAATGCCAAATATAAAAGAATATGTTGATCATTGCATTGAATGGGCTAATCCCAGAAGGGAAGCAGATGAGCGTGGAGCCTGGGGAAATGTGCTTCTGGCCATAAGAAAGTCTGATATGAAAATGGTTGGCTGCATGCAGGTTCACAACGTTCTCACTGAGAGAATGAAGAATTATACAGGACATGTTGGATATTCTGTTCGCCCATCAGAAAGAAGAAAGGGTTATGCAAAAAAAATGCTTGCTAAAGCAGTAGATTTTCTTTCGAGCTTTGGTTTTGAAGAAATCATTGTCAGTTGTCTTCCTGAAAATGAATCAAGTAAAAAAACTATTCTTTCTAACGGAGGCGAATATATAGAGACCGTTTTCTTGGATGAAGATAAGGTCTATCTGGAAAAATTTAAGATTAAAATTTGAGCCAGAGCAAAAAAAATTCTGAGAGGATTATGGGACAACTTAAGTGAGATAATTCTATCATCAAAACCATTAAATGAAAGTTTAAGTTATTGGAGTAATGATATGGGATTATTTTGGGTTGGGATATCTTGTCTTTTGGTAGCAACTGTAATGATGCTACTTCAATATGGGTTTTATGCTTTTTTGATAATAATATTTATCATTTTGCTTCTTTCTTCTCGAAAGAAATGATGTGCAAGAAATACATGCAAAAAAATGTTAGTGGGTAATTATTTTATGAGAAGAAATATATTGTTTATTATTGTGCTTACGGGAACAGTACTTCTTGCGGGATGTTCAAAAACATCGCCGGAGGATGGCAATATCCTTGTTATTGAGGAGCAGCCTGCAGAGGCAGGAGTTGAGTTTGTGACTGTACATGGACTTAAATATGTGATTCCGGAGGGATTTGAGGATGCTTCGGTACATCCCGAAGGTTATGAGAAAGGTAATGCTGCAGGCGGCTATACTCATACATATAAGAATGAAAGTCTTGGCATGGAGATTGAGGTAGCTGAGTACGTCTGGGCAAATGTGCCGGTTGAAGCTGAGAACAAAGAAGAATTCTTAAAGAAACAGTATGATAGTTCTGTAGGAGCTGATTTCGAGTCAGAGATAGGTGATGATTATTTTTATAATTCAATACTTGATGTAGCAGGCACACGCACTTATTTCCGTGAAATCGTAACAGATGATGCAGCATTTGATATTACAATAACTTATACAGACGGTGACAGTGAAAGCGAAGCTGTAAAAGATGAATTTATTAATTCATGCACTATAGATAAAGAATGATGGGATAATGAAAAGTTTCGGTTTGATATTGACCTGTCTTGGGGATATCTGTACCCTGATTCAAGCTAGTTATGGATGATATTGATATGAGAAAAACACAACGTAATACGAGTATTATTATTTTTGCTTTCTCTCAGATGCTATCTTCTTTGCCCTTTCCAGTACCTCTGACAAATTATCAGAAGATAACTGTTCTCCATATGCTTCCGCGTTTTTGAGGAGCTGAAAGTTTTTCCTCTCGCTACTTCGTTCCTCATCATAGAGATTTTTTAAATCTATGGAACTATAGATTTCATCTAAAAAAGCCACTGCCTCTTTAGAATGCTGTAAAGAATCGATACTTCCGTATAGATTTTCCACTGCGGTAATGATATCCTCTTTACTTATTTTTTCTTCTGAGATGACCCCAATAATATCAGACCTGTCATATTTATAAGGACGCAGTGAAGCTAATTTCATTGCAATAATATATGGTCCGGGCATAGTTCTGACATGAAGAATATTTGAAAAGGTTTTATATGGAATTGAATATTGCGGTATCTTATCAGAATATGAGCGAGTCTTTTTAAAATCATCATTGAGCCAACCGCTTTTTAATCCATTTTCATCACCAACAATATTTATGGCATCTTTCATAACAGAAGATGCTCTTATAAATGCATCTATATCTGTTGTTGAATTACGGAAACCAAATCTTGATACAATTGCTGCTCCACCTATCAATATAATTTCCGCATCAGTATATTTTCCATTAAGCTTTCTAAACACTTTACCTACTTGTTTAAGATAATTATCCAAATTTTCTTTTGAATAAAAGATATCATTATCAGCCATGTATCACATCTCCCTCGACAATATTGAATGCTAAAAATTCAGGAATAGCATCTTTTTCCATTTTTTTCAGAAGCGAATTTTTATTGGTCAACTTTTTTTCTATAACCGCATCAATAGGATAAATCTTTTCTTTTAATTTTTGACTTCTGATGTAGTTGTAGTTTGTACATTTGGGAATATCATTTAATCTGCTGAGATAATCAACCATGGCAACCATATACATTGCCTCAGCGTAGCAACATAATCTCCAAAAGTGATCTATCTTCTTATCTTCCAGAACCTCAATAACATACTCGACCTGGCCCATACGATTCACCAAATGGCATTGTTCACTCTTGAATAATGTGAATGTATATTTCTGATTGCATAAAAAGACTAAATCTTCCACTGATAAATCCAACGCTTTTGCTATTGGCAAAACTTTGCCCAAGGCACAATTATTTATATCAGATTTGCCATTCACCAAATTATATACTGTCGGATATGATACTCCGGATAATTCTGCCAACTTGTATAAAGAAATTTTCTTATTTTTTATATACTCGTCTATAAGCATATCTTCTACCTCGCACTCATTATATACGTTGTCGTATATATCTCTTGTCCAAATTATATACGCTAACGTATATAGCAGTCAACATTAATTATATACGTCAACGTATATATGATAAAACAAAAAAATCCGAGACTTTTACATCCCGGATTTTCTCGCGTATATCTTTTTACCCCAAATTTCTGATAAGATTAACCATCTCAATAGCGCCCTGTGCGCATTCAAAGCCCTTGTTTCCTGCTTTTGTGCCGGCTCTTTCGATTGCCTGTTCGATATTGTCTGTTGTGAGGACACCGAACATAACGGGAATACCGCTGTTTAAGCTAACCTGCGCAACTCCTTTTGAAACTTCCGCGCAAACGTAATCATAGTGTGATGTCGATCCTCTGATAACGGCGCCGAGGCAGATAACTGCATCATACTTGCCGCTCTTTGCCATCTTGTCAGCGATAAGAGGAATCTCAAATGCGCCGGGAACCCATGCAACTTCAATGTCATCATCATTTACGTTCTCTCTTTTAAGCGCATCTACGGCACCACCAAGAAGCTTTGACGTGATAAATTCATTGAATCTTGCTACTACAATGCCTACTTTAATTTTCTCCGATACCAGATTTCCTTCATAAACTCTCATATATTTTTCTCCTTATCAATATTTATGAATTTGTATTTAAATGTTGTCAGGGACTAAACTCTATCAATTGCAAAAACTATGTTAGCCCCTGAGTTCATTGTGGTCCCATTTATTAAAATCTCAATATAATCGCTATTTCCGAATCGGTCACACCTTCAGGATATGCCCCATTCGGATTTTCTTTGTCTGAAGATAAAATTTATCATAAGGATTGGCTTCTATCTCGATAGGAACACGATTTGCTATCTCAATTCCGTAGTCTTCAAGCTGATATACCTTATCAGGATTGTTGGTCAAAAGATTAAGTGACCTAATTCCAAGTTTTCTGAGTATCTGTGCTCCTGTGTAGTATTCACGCATATCTCCGGGGAATCCAAGCGCAAGGTTTGCATCAAGGGTATCTGCTCCCTCATCCTGCAATTTGTAGGCTCTGAGCTTATTTACAAGCCCGATTCCGCGTCCTTCCTGACGCATGTACAAAAGAACTCCGCGTCCCTCTTCAGCGATCATCTTCATCGCCTTATCAAGCTGCTGTCCGCAGTCACATCGCATCGAACCAAAGACATCCCCCGTAAGGCACTCGGAATGCACTCTGCAAAGAACATCTTCTCCGTCTGAGATATCTCCCATAACAAGCGCCACGTGATGCTCACCGTTTATCTTGTTAATGTAGCAATGAGCCATGAATTTTCCGTATTTAGTCGGCATGTTTGCGATTGAAACACACTCTACAAGGTTATCGTAAATCTTTCTGTACTCAGCGATATCGGCAACCGTTATGTACGTAAGGTCATGCTCTTTTGCAAACTCCTTAAGATCGCCCTCGCGCATCATTGAGCCGTCATCCTTCATAATCTCGCAGCACAGTCCGCATTCCTTAAGCCCTGCGAGTTTAAGAAGATCCACTGTTGCTTCCGTATGCCCCTGTCTTTCTATAACACCACCACTTTTGGCAACAAGGGGAAAAAGATGTCCCGGCCTTCTTAAATCATACGGATCACAATCATCAGATGCACACATCCTTGCAGTCATTGCTCTCTCATCTGCGGATATTCCCGTCGTTGTGTTCTTGTGATCGATTGAAACCGTAAATGCCGTCTCATGGTTATCCGTGTTGTTATTGACCATAGGATTAAGGCAGAGCCTGTTTGCAATTTCTTCGCTTATCGGCATGCAGATAAGCCCGCGTCCGTACTTTGCCATAAAGTTTACGGCTTCACCCGTCACATTCTCAGACGCACATATAAGATCCCCCTCATTCTCTCTTTTCTCATCATCAGCAACTACAATTACTTTTCCTTCTCTCAAATCGGAAAGTGCCTTCTCTAAAAGCTGCTTATCCATTTCTGCTATCCTCCTTAATAAAACCCGTTCTGTAAAAGAAATTCTTTCGTGATACTTCCGTTATCTTTATTTATCTCGCAAAATTTTTTTATGTACTTTCCAATAATGTCTGTTTCTAAATTGACTTCGTCCCCAACTTTTCTAACACCCAAAACTGTTTCTTTTAAAGTGTGAGGAATGATCGAGACGCTGAAAGATGATGCGCTCATCTTTGCAACCGTAAGGCTTATGCCGTCTATTGCTATCGAACCTTTTTCAACAATTCCATCAATAATGCCGGCAGATGCCTTTATCTCGAACCAGACAGCATTTCCGTCATTTTTTATCGAAGCTATCTTGCCGGTTCCGTCTATGTGTCCCGAAACCATATGACCGCCAAATCTCCCTTGAGCACTCATGGCTCTTTCAAGATTTACGGGACTTCCCGTTCTTAGTTTCATAAGGCTCGATCTTGAAAAGGTTTCATTCATAACATCGCAGGTAAAAGAGCTGTCGGTATAAGTTACAACCGTAAGGCAGATGCCGTTTACCGCGATACTGTCACCGATATTTACATCTTCCAAAACCTTTTTACACGATATGCACAGGGTGCTTTCCTTAGAGCCTTTAGATATACTCTTGACTGTCCCCATTTCCTCAATTATTCCGGTAAACATTTATACTTAACCTCGCTTTCTATAAGCAGATCATCTCCGATTCGGGAGATATCGGTGACATTAAGTTCTATTGCCTCATCCGGTTCATCTATAAAAATGCCTGTTACAGGACTCTTTCCCATTCCTCCGAATATCTTAGGTGCCATATATGTGTAAACTTCATCAACTATGTGTGCTCTAAGCGCGCTGTTATTAAGTGTTCCGCCGCCTTCAAGGAGTATTCCGTCAATACCAAGGTCTCCAAGTTTTTCCATCAGGATGTTTAGATCTATTCCCTTAGAGTTCATCGGGACATTTACTATCTTGCAGCCCTTTTTCTCATATTGGGAAAGTTTCTCTTTATCTTCTGAAGCGGTAGCTATTATTGTCTTATTTGTATCTGCTGTCCGGACAACCTTTGAATCAAGCGGTGTCCTTAGGTTCGTATCGCAGATTATCCTGACGGGATCTCTGTGCGGCGTATCAAGACGGCAGTTTAGCATCGGATCGTCGGCAATAACGGTAGATACTCCGACCATTATTCCCATTAGTCTGTTTCTCAAGACATGTACTTCTTTCCTTGATTCTTCACAGGTTATCCACTTTGATTTGCCTGTGTCTGTCGCAATCTTGCCATCTGCTGTCATCGCATATTTCATGACTACGTAAGGGCGCTTTTTCAAAATATATTTATTAAAGACTTTGTTTAATGCTGTACACTCGTCTGCAAGAACTCCCGTTACAACTTCTATTCCGTGATTACGAAGTATCTGTACCCCTTTTCCCGCAACAAGTGGATTTACATCAAGTGCGCCCACGACAACTCTCTTTATGCCGTTTTCTATGATTGCCTCGGTACAAGGTGGTGTCTTTCCGTGATGACAACACGGCTCAAGTGTCACATATATGGTTGCACCTTCGGGAGACTCACTGCAGTTTTTAAGTGCGTTTCTCTCTGCGTGAAGTTCTCCGAATTTTTCATGATATCCTTCACCTATAATTACGCCGTCTTTTACTATGACAGCTCCTACAAGCGGATTTGGATTAACAAAACCGGTGCCTTTTTTTGCGAGCTCGATGGCTCTTTTCATATATAATTCATCATTCATTTGTTGACCTCTGTTGTGGTATATGTACTAAAACTTCTAAGTGCTCTGGAAAAAAAATGAGCCCTGAACAAAAAATGTTCAGGGCTTAAAATAAACTACTGCTGTATGGGATATGTACTAAATTCGAAAAAAGCTCATTAAGTACATCCCCATGGCTCGCACTAAGCTCGTTAATACCTCGCTAAGTGCTCTGCTCAAAAAAACACCCTGAACAATTTAATTTGTTCAGGGTGCTTATAAGCTTTTTATTCAACTGAGCTTTGCTTAATGATGTTCTGCTCTCGGCATAAATGCCTCGCCGGAACTAAGTTCGATCACAGAAATCAAAGATTTCTTATCTCACTTATCGCTAAGTGCTCTGCATACTTCTTCCATCCAGACTATACTGTCGGCATCGGAATCACACCGATTCTGCCTTGCGGCTCGTGGGCTATACCACCGGTAGGGACTTTCACCCTGCCCTGAAGTTTTTATTAAGTTACTGCTATTGTAAGCAGATTAATTCGTCATGTCAATGATCAAATGTTCAAAAGCTTTGCATACTCAGTAAGAGCGCCTTCTGTCTCGTGTGCAAGAACTCTCTTTGCAAGTACCTTACCAAGCTGAACACCTTCCTGATCGAAGCTGTTGATGTTCCATACAAATCCCTGGAACATAACCTTGTTCTCAAAGTGAGCAAGAAGTGCACCGAGTGACTTAGGATTGAGCTCATCACCGATGATGATACTTGAAGGACGTCCGCCCTTGAAGTTCTTGTTGAGGTTATCATCTTTTTTTCCACATGCAAATGCAACGATCTGAGCTGCTACGTTAGCGCAGAGCTTCTGCTGGCTTGTGCTTCCCTGAATATCAACATCATTCTGAAGCTGGCTGTTCTTAAAGCCGATGAACTGAAGAGGAATGATGTCTGTTCCCTGGTGAAGGAGCTGGTAGAATGAGTGCTGTCCGTTTGTTCCGGGCTCACCGAAGATGATAGGGCCTGTTACATAGTTGATAGGCTCACCGAAACGGTTTACGCTCTTTCCGTTTGACTCCATGTCAAGCTGCTGAAGGTGAGCGGGGAAACGGCTAAGTCCCTGTGAGTAAGGAAGAACCGCTGTGCTTGAGTAACCAAGTACGTTGCGCTCATAAACTCCGATAAGTGCATCGAGCATAGCAGGGTTTTTCTTAAGATCTGCATTTGCAGAAAGCTTGTCCTCTTCTGCAGCACCGTCAAGGAACTGCGCAAACACGTCAGGTCCGAAAGCAAGTGAGAGCACTGCTCCGCCAACGCCTGATGTTGAAGAGTAACGTCCGCCGATGAAGTCATCCATGAAGAATGCTTCAAGGTAGTTCTCGCTCTTTGCAAGAGGAGATGTCTCTGATGTAACTGCGATCATGTGCTTGGAAGGATCAAGTCCTGCCTTCTTAAGCGCATCTGTAACGAAAGACTCGTTTGTAAGTGTTTCAAGTGTTGTTCCTGATTTTGAAACCAGGATAAAGATTGAATGAGCAACATCAATGCTGTTAAGTACAGCAGATGCATCATCAGGATCTACGTTGCTGATGAATTTTGCTTCCATCTTGAAGTTGCCTGTTCTGTGTGCCCAGTTCTCAAGTGCAAGATACATAGCGCGAGGACCAAGATCACTTCCGCCGATACCGATCTGTACAACAGTTGTGAACTTCTCTCCCTTTGCGTTTGCAATCTCACCTGAGTGAACTTTATTTGCAAAATCTGCGATTCTCTTCTGTTCTTTTACATAGAATTCCCTTTTATCAACTCCGTCAGCTTCTACCTTGTTTCCAAGCTGTCCCCTTGTAAGCTGGTGGAGAACCATTCTCTTTTCCCCGGTGTTAATAACTTCACCGTTATAAAGCGCCTCAAACTTCTCGATAAGCTGTGTCTCTTTTGCAAGCGCATCAAGAGCATTGATAATATCATCATCAACTTCCTTGGCTGCGTAGTTGTATGCAAGGCCGGCTGCCATAGGAACAGAGTACTCTTTAACTCTCTTAGCTCCGTTCTCCCCGGACATAGCTTCAACTAAATTAACGTGTTTGATACCTTCAAGATCGTTATAGGATTTAATTGTATCAAGATTGTTCCAACTAACCATTATAAAATCCTCCTGTTTGGCGCGTGAAATTGGGTTTCGCCATTCGTCTAAAGTTTATCAAAGATATTTTTCCTAATCAAGCGATTACAGAAAAAAATGACTTGGATCATGAGCGATTTTCTCATAAATCCAAGTCATTTATATGTTTTAATCTATAAGCTGTCAGAAAAAAGCTGATTAAATCTGCAATTTCTTAGAGCTCTGCGATTATCTCCATTACGATAGCTGCGCAGTCTTTTGCTGCCTTAGCTTCGAATGTGGGATAATCAACTTCTGCGCCTCCGTCAGCCTTATCTGAAATTGCCCTGATGATAAGAAAAGGAGTGTTGTTAAGGTAGCTTGCCTGTGCGATTGCTGCACCTTCCATCTCTGTGCAAAGTCCGCCGTGTTCTTTGATTATGGCGTCCTTAACTTCGGCGCTACTGATAAACTGGTCTCCGCTGCAAACTCTTCCTTCGAAAACTCCGATATCGGGAGCTGCCTTCTTGATTGATGCCTTTGCCTTTTCTCTGAGCTCTTTGTCTGCTTCGAATGTAGCTGCGCCGATCTGGGGAATCTCGCCCTTCTTGTATCCGAATACTGTGACATCAACATCGTGATAGCAAGCATCTGTTGAAAGAACTATATCTCCGATATTTATATCTGCGTTAAGCGATCCTGCGATTCCTGTGTTGATCACGTGTGTTACGTTAAACAGGTCGATAAGGATCTGTACGCAGATTCCTGCGTTTACTTTACCGATTCCGCTTCTTACTACAACTACTTCAGTGTTTCCGATTGTTCCTTCGTAAAACTCCATGGAAGCTTTTTTTACGGTATTTTTCACTGTCATGTTGCTCTTTAAGGTTGCAACTTCAACCTCCATGGCACCAATAATTCCAATTTTCATATATTTTTTCTCTTTCTGTCTTAATTATTCGGGATAAACAAGGTGCTTATCCGTGATGTTATAAAGTGTGTTATCAAGATATCTCTTTGCAAGGAAGTTTGCCATTCCAAGGTTCATATCAAGATAATTTCCGCAATCTCTTGCGCTTGCTCCGGGAACTTCTCCCTTGAAATCGCGCATAAACTCGAACATTCTTGTGACAAGAGGAACGATATCTTTTGAATCAAGGTCTCCTGCAAGAACTACGTAAAAACCTGTTCTGCAACCCATAGGTCCAAAGTAAATTGTTCTGTCCTTGTACTCTTCGTCGTTTCTTAAAAATGTTGCTCCAAGATGCTCCATTGTATGAACTTCCGCTGTGTTCATAACAGGCTCTTTATTGGGTGCTGTCATTCTAAGATCGAATGTTGTTATTGTCTCCTGTCCAACTTTATCTTTTCTCGAAACATAGATTCCCGGTTCAAGATCAAGGTGGTTGACTGTAAAACTAGCTATTTTTTCCATTACTGTTCTCCTCACTCCCACTGTGGTTCTGAAAATATCTCGTATGACAATGCGAGATACTTCTCTATTTTATCATAGTCGCGATTTGCTATCGCGGTGTACAACGTATCTACCAGGAAAAGCTGTGCAAATCTTGAGCTTGTTATTCCGCTCTTTTTATCAATCTCAGGTGAGGTCGCAAAAAGAACATAGTCACATCTGGTCGTAAGCGCGTTATTGCCAAGCTTTGTTATGGCAATGGTCGTTGCTCCCGCATCCTTTGCGGCTGTGAAAAGCTGCATGATCTGCTTGTTTCTGGCATTATCGCTAAAAAATATAGCAACGTCCGCAGGTCCTATCTGCGAAACGGTCATCAGGCTAAGATGCTGATCCTGATTAAATACAACATTATAATGAATTCTGAGTAATTTGCAATAAAGATCGTATGCGGCAAGTCCTGCCGTACCTACGCCAAATATCTGTATCTGCTTGGCATTTATTATCTTATCTACTGCATCATTAAATGTTCCTGCGTCAAAAAGCCTGTACGTAGTCTGTACTGCCTGAACGCTTGTAGCGCAGATGTTATCTGCAATCGATTGAAGCGATGTATACTCATTGACATCCTTAAATGAAATCTTCGGTCCTTTATCAGCTACTGTAAGAGAAGAATTTGCTTCCGTATAGTAAGCATTCTTAAGGTCTTTAAGACCGTCATAACCAATAGCCTGTGCAAAGCGCGTCCATGCCGCCTGCGTAGTTCCGGACAAACGTGCAAGATCTTTTATAGGATATTGAAAAAGATCATCCTTCCTCTCGAGAATATAATCCGCAACTTTCTTCTCCGATGAAGGAAGTGCGTTATAACAACTCTTTATTCTCTCGCTGACAATATTCATACAGAATGCCTCCATTAATAATTGCACCTTTTAAGTATAACGTAATTAAGGATATATTGAAATAAATTTTCACAAACTCATTCAAAATTTTCTCTCTCCAAAAACTCGGAAAGTTGCTCTATAGGAATGGGTTTGGAGTACTTATAACCCTGAAGGTATCTTGCATACATCTCTTTACATCTGTTCTGGTCATTATCATCCTCTACACCTTCGTAGAGAACATCATATTTCATGTCATTAAACATGTGCGCCATGTGTGTTACCATGGTCTTTGACTTATTATCGGATCCGCTTGCAATTACAAGCGAACGGTCGAATTTGATTATGTCAAAAGGAAGCTCCATGATTCTTTCCATATTGGAGTAGCCGGTTCCAAAATCATCAAGATAGAAGGTTATTCCGCTATCCCTAAGTTCAAAGAGTTTTTCTTTTAGAGCCATGAAGTCTTTTTCATTCTGACTCTCTGTAATCTCAATTGCCACCTTATCAAACGGGATTCCCGCGTCACGTACTATCTTGGTTATGTTCTCACAAAAATCTTTTTCCTTAAAATCAAGTATAGAGAAATTGACTGATATTCTCTTGATGAAATATCCATCATCAAGCTGTCTTCTTATCTCGTTACAGGTCTTTGAAAAGATGATAAGACTGAGAATATGGATATAATGGTGTTTCTCTGCAATGGGAATGAATCTGTCCGGAAATACCATTCCAATTTTCTCAAGCCTCAGTCTCATAAGAGCTTCTGCGGTATCAAACTTTCCTGTTTCTATGTTATATACAGGCTGGCAATACACAAGTACGCGAGGATCTCTTAAATCTTTTCTACTGTTGATATCAGCAAGCTGTTCAACTATGTATTTGTGGCTCTTATATCTTTCAACATCCTCATCATTGACATAATGAATTTCATTTTGAAGCATCCTGTTTTCTACATAATCTATCATCTGTATGTAGTCATCAGCCTTATCAAGCTCATCCATGGTACGAATGATCACCATCTTGTAATCCTTCTTATAGATTGCGTATTGTTCATTAAATGTGCTGATGATATTGTCTATTCCCTTAGAATAATCCGAGTTTATGGCAAGCCGAACAGAGAGCGCTATTTTTCCTTCTGCAACCTGAAATAGTTTGGCTCCTTTAAACATATATGTGCTTACTTCTCTGATCGTATCTCTCATTTCTTTAGGAAACTTATATCCCTTACGGTCGCCTTCAGTAATATGGAGGAAAATAATAAGAAGATCATCCTTTTTCTTTAATGCATTCTCAATGTTTTCAATAAGTGAATCTGCATGAAGCGAGCCCGTCTCAAGATTGTACGGGTTGGAATGCATAAGATACATTATTGCTATTGCAGGGAAAATCAGTGTTGATATAGTAAATGATTTTTGATCGTGTTTCTGCTGAATGCAAGTGATCACAAAAGACATGAAGATAGAAGCATATAGGGCTATTACTACAGGCCTATACATATGCTTACCAAAACGTATCAATATGCAAAGTATAAGAAATGCGAAAAGAAGATAACCGCATGCCGGGATATATTGTCCGGGCTGAATATTCTCATAATCGATGATACTAAATCCAAACCCAAACATCATTCCAAGCAGATCTACAGATGCAAAGACAGTAAAAACCGCGATTGAAATAAAGTCAATCATCCGCCCCGTTGATTCAGGGAGTTTCATTTGATTCTTTATATATATAAGATAAAGTGCAAGCGCGAAAAGAACAGAAAAATGAGTAATGTATTTTTCAATGTAGAGTAAAAATACAGGATAATCTCCAAGTTTACCCATATTCTGGCGAAATACAAGATTTGAAATTGCCGCAATGAGCGTACACAGCAATATCACCTTAAACATCTTAAATTCAGAACTCTGCCTGATATAAGTAACACGAATAAGAATTGCCATAACGATGATTACCGCCATGACAATAATATCGCCTACCGGACTGTATCCATTAACATAAGATGTGATATCTATCATATTCGCACCTCAAACTCGAAAATACTCTACCATATAATGATAACCCTTATGATGTAAATACAAATAAAGTCCCTATTAAGATTTGATAAAAAATTTCAGCTATTGAATTTTTAATTCATTGTCTATAAGACCGACTATAGTGTCAGTCGCACTGTGAAGATTACTGTTCCTCATGTTTTCTATATATTTCTCACGGTTCTCGTAAAGATCTTCTATTGATTCAACAAGTATATCTTCATCGAGGTCGTCATTGTCAATAACAATTGAGAATCCCTGCTGTTCAAATGACCTTGCGTTTAGCATCTGGTCACCTCTGCTTGATTTGGTTGAAAGAGGTATCAGTATATTTGGCTTTTTGAGCGCAAGAAGCTCGCAGATTGAGTTTGCACCGGCTCTTGATACAACAATATCTGCCATCGCAAAAATGTCTTTAAGCTCATTCTTTACATATTCAAACTGCTTGTATCCGGGAAGAGTAAGCTTTAAGTTATCCATTTTCTCTTTTCCGCAGATATGAACAATATTGAAGTTCGGTAATAATCTTGGAAGAGCATATCTGACTGTTTCGTTTACGGATTGTGCTCCCAAACTTCCGCCGATTACCATAAGTACCGGCTTATCATCTTCAAAGCCGCATAATTTCTTACCTTCAGCGGCATCACCCATTCCAAGCTCGTCTCTTATGGGCGTTCCTGTGAGCACTGCCTTCTCCGCAGGGAGAAGCCTCATTGTCTCAGGGAAGTTACAGCAAATCTTGTTGGCACCTGCAATGCTGAGTTTGTTGGCAAGTCCGGGGGTCATATCGGATTCATGCACGATATAAGGTATCTTAAGCGCGCCTGCAGCTCTTACTACCGGCACACTTACAAAGCCTCCCTTAGAAAAAACTATGTCAGGCTGTATCTTTTTTAATATTTTCTTTGCTTCTGCAAATCCCTTTAATACTCTGAAGGGATCCGTAAAGTTCTTCGGATCGAAGTATCGTCTGAGCTTTCCTGTTGCTATTCCGAAATACGGTACGTTGTAGTCCTCTATCAGTTTCTTTTCTATTCCGCTATATGAACCAATGTAATAGATATCATATCCGGCTTTTCTTAATGCGGGGATCAGCGCGATGTTAGGTGTAACATGTCCTGCGCTTCCGCCTCCTGTAAGTACGATTTTTTTTGTAACAGAATCACTCACGATTATTCCTTCTTCCGTAAAAAAATTCTTAACACTGTGCAGATAGTATACCATTTTTTTTGCAAATAAACTATATATTATTCTGTCATATCATATACAAAACGGTCTTCTGCTTCATATTCCGGCATTATTTTTTTAACTATCTTTTCAGATAATGCCTTTACTTCATCAAGTTTTTCCTTGTAATTGCTCTCAGTAAGCTCGTTCTGCCCATCAATGATCTTATCGAGCATGAACTTATTTATGTCAGGAGAAAAATGTATCGAATCCATGTAGTTATCAAGGTTTGTCACTATTTCTTCTTCGCCCTGGAAACAGAAAACTTTCGCATTGTCATATTTTAAAAGTTCCTCTGTCATCATCTTCTCGCTTTGGATAAATGCGTCTCTTTCGCCTGTCCTAACGGCTCCGTCCCACCAAAGCATTGAATATGCGGGATAGAAGAAAACGAACTTTGTATCAGGGTGCTCTCTTACTTGCTTTGTAAGTAGTTCAATATTTTTCAACACTTTATCTTTATGCACATCTTTATCAAGCATTGGAACTACATTCTTTTGCCGGAAGTAGATCGAAAGAGTCTGATCGGCTCCAAAAGTTTTCCACTTCGCCCAGTTATAGGAAAGTCCCTCGTCGTAGTCTCCCATAAATGAGTTTGCAACCTGATACGGTATCTTTTCGAACAACACGTCCTTATTAAACAGATAATTCACATCATTTATAGGGTTCTTATCATAGAGATACATCGGACACCCCGCTGCTTCAAAGGTTGTCTCTGCATCTGCGACAAGCGACGACGGATCTATGTTATAAAAGACATAGTCAAGGTCATGATTCTCATATGCAATATCCAATAAATAACAAAGATCTGCCGTTGCGCCGTATGATCTTATTGCCTTTATCGACTTAACACCGTAAGCATCATCATACCAGGCATTGTCGTTGTTCTCCATTACAGAAGATCCCACCAAAAGCGCGTTGTAATCAAAATTCCTAAGTGTTCCCACGCACTGGTATTCCTTGTCATTTAGAACCGCCTTAAGACCGCACCAGGGCTTGTGGTAATGATAGAACGGGTCAAAAAATACAACAACACCCGCGATAAGCACGGCCACTGCAAGTACAGCCACAAGGAATCTTTTTATAAACTTTTTTGAACTGTTTTCTTTTTCCATATTCTCTAAAAAAATCAAAACTGAAAATAAATAAACGTACTTACTGCCGACAATGATACGAACGACCACAGGAAAAGAACTGTGATTCCAATAAGCGTCTTTTTATCAAATGTTGTTGTTTCTATTATTTCTTCCGTGTTCTTTCTCGTGATGATAAATCCGCTTACCGCAAGATATACCAACATAGTGATCATATAAATCATATTTTCATCTATTCCGCCAAGTTGAGACAGGAACTGTCTGAAAACGTAGTTTTCCGCGATATCAAGGTTTGCGGCAGTTCTTGTAAGGAATCCCGGATAAGTAAAGAAGAACAGTCTTTTAAACATTGCCAGTGCTTTTTCCACAGATTCCGATCTGAAGAATATAAGCGAAGCCACAAAAGCTATAAATGTCATTACTCTTCCAAGTGCCTTGGGAATTACGAGTAACGGTTCTTTTCTAAAAAGGAATTTTCCTTCTTTCTCGGTACTTACTATTCCAAGATCATCCCATACTACCAAAAGTCCCTGCATAAGTCCCCAGCAAACATATGTCCAGCCTGCTCCGTGCCAGAGTCCGCTCAAAATAAAGACTATGAGGACATTTACTATCGTGCGGTATCTTCCTTTTCTGCTACCACCAAGAGGTATGTAGACATATTTGATAAAAAAGCGCGACAAAGTCATATGCCATCTCTGCCACAACTCTTTTGCGGACGCTGCCTTATAAGGTGAATTGAAGTTTGTAGGAAGCCTGTATCCAAGCATTAGACTGATACCGTTT
Organism: Butyrivibrio sp. AE2005; assembly: GCF_000686965.1. NCBI lineage: Bacteria > Bacillati > Bacillota > Clostridia > Lachnospirales > Lachnospiraceae > Butyrivibrio > Butyrivibrio sp. AE2005. The sequence continues at coordinate 151,528 of NZ_JMMD01000006.1, read as the reverse complement.
GCCATGTCGCAATATCCGGAAAAGTCGAAGTAAATCTGGAAAGTATAGGCAAGCATAACTGCCGTAACAGTCAGAGTATCAAGATAATATGTCTGCTCAAAGCCGTAGTTTACTACTCTTGAGAGAACATCCGCCAAAATTACTTTTTTTGAAAGACCTATTACAAAAGACATAAGTCCACCTGCGAATTTCATGGAATCGTAGGTCCTAAGTGACTTATCCCTGAACTGGTCAATCATCTCCTTATGGAATGCGATAGGTCCCTGTATAAGCTTCGGGAAATAGACAGTGTAGAGCGCATATTCGATGAAATTGTAGTGTGGTGCTTCACCATTTGCCCTGTCAACAATATAAGAAATCTGCCCAAAGGTAAAAAAGCTGATTCCTATGGGCATGATTATCTTATCAACTGTCAGTCCCGTTTTTAAAACTGCGTTGAGATTGTCGGCGAAAAAGCCAAGATATTTAAAGTAGAATAGGAGTCCTAAATTAAATAGCACTCCTATTACCTTTATGAGCTTTTTGTAAAAAAATATATTTCCGGTATTTCTTGAATCTATCTTGCTTACAAGCGCACTTAGTGCATAGTTAACGCCAATACTTACAAAAAGAATGATCAGGAAATCCACACCGAAAGTGTAGTAAAAATACAATGACATGATGATAAGTAATACGTCTGCCACCGTATATTTCTGTAATTTATTAAGTGTATGCCAACCGATCATCAGTATCGGAAGAAATACCAATATAAACGTAAATGAATTAAAACCCATTAATACTCTCCGTTTTCTTACATCATAGAGAGTATACCATATTGTGAAAGAAATTTTTATAATTTCTGATCAAACTTTAAGTCTTATAACGTTCCAGCTTCTTGCGGGAAGTGTTGTCTTAAGCACTCCATTCTCGTTTGTTGCTGCATTTGTGTTATCTGAAGGCTTTACTTCATCAGGATTGTTTTCTGTATTTCCTGCCTTAACATCTTTGTGAGTAAGTACGCTGTGTTCTACAACTTTGTAGTCCGCAAACTGTCTTAAGTCGCAGGTAAGGTCAAAGTCATCCTCAAGGTCCTTGTTTACGGCAAATATAGTAAGTGCGCCGTTTTCCTCATCACTTACTACTACAGAATCAACATAGGGAGCATCTCCGTGCTTTGACTCATAAGCAGGCACCTTAACAATTGTATTAAGAACCTCGCCTCTTCCGTATCTGCTTGCCTGCATGAATGGATAGAAGATTGTGTGCTTAAACACGCCGTTATCGGTTGTTGTTATAGGGCTGAGAACGTTTACAAGCTGTGCAAGACAAGCAATCTTTACTCTGTCTGCGTGTCTTAACAATGTGATCATCATTGAACCTACAAGAAGAGCATCTTCAAGGTTGTAATCTTCTTCAAGCTGATGTGGATGCTCAGTCCACTTCTCAAGCTCTGCATCTTTTTTCTTTGAGTGATACCATACGTTCCATTCATCAAATGAAAGATTTATTGTCTTATCGGATCTCTTTGTAGCCTTTACGCAGTCACAGATGCTGACGACGCTCTCAATGAACTTATCCATAGATACGCTGCTTGCAAGGAAGTTGGGAGTATTGTCCTCTTCATTGTCATAATATGTGTGAAGTGAGATGTAATCTACATTGTCATAACTGTTTTCAAGAACGACTCTCTCCCACTCGCCGAATTTAGGCATTCCGATTCCTGAAGATCCGCATACTACGCACTCAATCTCAGGATCGATCATCTTCATAAGATGTCCCGCACGTCCTGCCTTAAGTCCGTACTCTTCAGGTGTCATATGTCCAATCTGCCAAGGTCCATCCATTTCATTTCCAAGGCACCAGAGCTTTATCTTGTATGGATCCTTAACTCCGTGCTTGATTCTGAGGTCACTGTAATATGTGCCTTTCTCAATGTTGCAGTATTCAACAACATTCTTGGCATCTTCGATTCCTCTTGTTCCGAGGTTTATCGCATACATGGGCTCTGAACCCACTTTTTTACACCAGTTCATGAACTCATCAAGTCCGAATCTGTTGCTCTCGATTACTCCCCATGCAGGCTCAAGTCTCGCAGGTCTCTCATCTACAGGTCCTACGCTGTCTTCCCATCTAAACGCTGAGACAAAATTTCCCCCGGGATATCTTACTACAGGTACATCGATCTCTTTTACCAGCTCAATAACGTCTTTTCTAAATCCGTTCTCATCAGCAAATTGGCTGTCCGGCTGATAGATTCCTTCATAGACCGCTCTTCCGAGATGCTCGATAAAAGAGCCGTAGATTCTTTTGTCCACCTTTCCTACGGTAAAACTTTTATCTATGCACAATGTTACTTTGTTTTCTTTTTTCATTTTACATTCTCCTAAAATAGTTTATATTTATATAAATATAATATTCCATTCTTTGCAAAAAGAAAACCAAAAAATGCTTCTATCCGTAAAAAAAATGATAATATATATTGGAGAGGCTTAAATGATGATGCCCTTAAAACTTTACACACGAGGTATTCTTTAAATGAGCAAAAAAAATTCAGTTCTTAAATTCGGCATTTTCTCTGCATTTCTTGGTGGCGCTTATGCTCTCACCAATTATATCTATAAGCTTACATCCGTACCTGTTCAGCATACCGACGAAAGTCCCGATTATGATAAAGCTGTTACAGCCGGAAGAATGTTCGTAAGAAATCATAAAGATAAACAGGATATGTACATAGACAGTATCGACCGTCTTAAGCTTCACGCTACCTACATTCCTGCAAGCAGTAACTCGCACAGATACGTTATTCTTGTTCACGGAATCAAGGACAACCATGAGTATAACGGAATCTACGCGCAGTACTATCTTTCACTTGATGTAAATTGTCTTCTTCCCGACCTTCGCGGATTTGGAAAGAGTGAGGGAAAGTATGTCGGATATGGCCTTGATGACAGGCTTGATATAATGGAATGGATTTATTGGATTATAAAAAGAGATCCACAGGCATCGATCCTTCTTCATGGAATGTCTATGGGTGCGGCAACGGTCCTTATGACAACAGGTGAACACCTTCCGGAAAATGTAAAAGCCGCTATCTCAGACAGTTCTTATTCAAATTTAAGAAAGCAGTTTGCAAAAACATATAAGACTATGAAAGGCTCCTTCATTCCGGCTCCTATCATAGTCGCACTTGCAAGATTTATAATATATCTTCGCTCGGGATTTGATATTAACGATGTAAGACCGATTGATGCGGTTTCTAAATCAAAGACTCCCACACTTTTCATACATGGTGATGAAGATGCGGTGATAGATCCCCAGATGTGCTCTCGTCTTTACGAAGCTGCAAAATGTGACAAGATGTATTGCATAATCCTTGGATCGGGGCACATTCAGGGAGTAGTTACAGATCCCACAAATTATTGGGGTAAGATAAGATCTTTCCTGTCAAAGACAGACTTCTAAAGAAATACTGACAAGCTCAGATTATTCCTATAGAACGAAGTACAAAAAGCCAGAATGTGAGGGAAAAAGAGCATCCTAAAGTAGTCATCATGATTATGCTGCTGCTCAAAACTCCCTCATGTCCCATGCTTTTGGCCATGATATAGCAACTTACTGTTGTTGCAGATCCAAGCATTATGAGTATCGCAACAATCTGTTCGCCCATAAATCCCATACTTACCGCTATCGGTAAAAAGATTCCGACAAGAACAAATAGTTTTATAAACGTAGCAATAAGCGCAGGTTTGATTTCCTTAAGCGCTTTTTTTATTTCAAAAGAAGCTCCCATCGACATAAGTCCCAGCGGAGTTGCAAGTCGTGCGATATTTTCTGTAAATGTCGAAAGTATTGCAGGCTTTGGTATTCTGAACAACGACCACAAAAGACCTATTATTATTCCAATGATGATCGGATTCTTGGCTATTCCAATCGCAGTCTTTTTTATCATTTCATTCTTGTTGTCACTTTCGCCTTCATTTTCTGCAGTGAACATCAGAATTATAACTGCGCAGATGTTGTAAAGTGGGACACTTCCGAGTATCATAAGCGGTCCCATTCCTGTACTTGCATCGCCATAGATATTGTGAATAAAAGCAAGACCGAGTAGAGCAGCACTGCTTCTGTACGCTCCCTGGATAAACTCTCCTCTTTTTCCCTTCTCTTTTACACAAAGAAAAGAAAAACCGAATATTACTACGATGCTTATTATTGTTGCCATAAAACAGAAAAGCACAAACTTTCCGTTCCATGTTCCCTTAAAATCCTGATCTGCAAGGTCAACAAAAAGCAGCATGGGAAGCGAAATCTTAAAAACAAATTTGTTCATCCACGAAGCTGCTTTATCGTCTATAAACCCTATTCTATTCATCAGATAACCAAAGATCATTAAAAGAAAAACAGGAAGCGTTGCATTTAAACTAAAGATCAAATTATTCATGATTCATTACTCTTATTTTAGTATAAGTCCGACGGGACAATGATCCGATCCAAGAGCGTTACTGTAAATCTTGGCATCCTCTATGGAAGGCATGAGCGACTTTGATACAACGAAGTAGTCAATACGCCACCCTGCATTCTTCTCTCTTGCATGGAATCTGTATGACCACCATGAATATGCTCCCTCAAGGTCGGGATAAAAATATCTGAAAGTATCCACAAGATCTGCTGCAAGAACGTTATCGAACTTTGCTCTTTCTTCATCCGTAAAGCCCGCATGTCCTCTGTTTGTCTTAGGATTCTTAAGGTCGATTTCCTTGTGAGCTACGTTTAAGTCGCCGCAATAAATTACAGGCTTTGTCTCTTCAAGCTTTTTAATATATTTAAGAAAATCGTCTTCCCAAACCTGTCTGTATTCAAGTCTTGAAAGATCCTCTTTCGCATTAGGAACATAGACAGTTACTAGGTAGTAGTCGTTATACTCAGCTGTAATGACTCTTCCTTCGTGGTCATGCTCTTCAATTCCAAGTCCGTAAGTTACAGAAATCGGCTTTTCTTTTGTAAAAATAGCTGTTCCCGAATAACCCTTTTTCTCCGCATAGTTCCAGTATTCTTCATATCCGGGAAGATCCATTTTGATTTGTCCTTCCTGAAGTTTGGTCTCTTGAAGGCAGATTACATCAGGTTTTTCGTTATCCATAAATTCCTGAAAGCAGCCTTTTGAAACACATGCTCTCAGTCCGTTGACATTCCATGATACAAGCTTTAATCCCATGTTAGAAATTTCCTTTTACTCTCTGCAGACTTTCGTCTGTTTCTTTTAACATCTCTCTAAGAGAAAGATTGTCTTCATAACTGAATTCGCAGACCGAATACTGAAGGTAATTGATATATCTCTTCGATCTTTCAAGAAGCGCTGCGTTTTGAGATGACATTTCCTCGCGGAAATTCTCCGCCATTCCTTCTTCTGAAGATACCGAAATAGCTGCAAATTCATCACCACGAATTCTTCCGTGTATGCAATCTTTAAACACAATATCCAGTATCTCTGCAACTTCTCTTACTGCCTGATCACCTTCGTTGTGTCCGTATACATCATTTATTTTCTTAAGAGAATCCATTCTTATATACGCAACAACCGCATATTTTCCTGCTTCAAAATTCTCTTTGAGATAATCGTAAGCTTTCGCAAAAAATCCTCTTCTGTTAAGTCCGCCCGTCAGATAATCCTGTCCTCCGATATGATCGAGAACAGAGTCGTCCCTTGCAAGTTCTTCCTGAACTTCCAGAAGTTCTTTTTGTGTCTTATCAATCTCTGTCTCCAGGTATGAAACTCTGGAACTTACCGTAACTATTCCAACAAGGCTGTCAAAATAATTATTTATAAGTATCCTTGGATTAAACTCTGTTACCATAAGTCCAAGCTGATACTGGCCGACAAAGATATTTCCGGCAACAAGAACTTTGGGCGTACCGTTATCAAAGACCTCTAATATCTTATCTGTATCTATTTCAGTGCTGTTACCGGTTACTATTTCGGTTCCGTCTACAATCGCACTCTTCATTCTAATTTTTTCGGGGAATTCCCACGGATGTTTGAAAGTATTTCTTATCTTTTTGTCATACAGGAACAGGCCGCAGTTTTTCACACCATGCTCTGCATTTATCTGTCCCATTGATTTATAAAGACCTTCTACCTCGAATTTTCGGTTAAAAAGTCTTGTTCCTATTTCTGAAATTACAGAAAGAGCCTCTGCTTCTGACTCTTCTATGAATGAGAAAACACAGGAAGGCTCTTCATTTGAAAGCTTTCCTGTCTCTGCATATGACACTGCATCACAAATGGCCTGATATCCCTGCTGTTCAAGATATCCGTGATCGGACATTATTTTTTTAGAAGCAACATATCCTTCCTGCTCGGTAAGAGTCAGAAAAGGAATTTCAAAAAAGGTCTTTAAAAGAGCCTCTTTCTTTAAGATGGCAACATTCTTGCCGATTCGCTCAATATCAATTACTACCGCGTCAAATCCAAGCTTTGTTGCATATTTAAAAAGAGCTGTGTTCTGAAATCTGTATGGATGTTTTTCATCAACATCGTCATTATTTACAAGGTATTTACCCGGCATGATGACAAGGGTTATCCCCTTGTCAACTGCCGCTTTATTAGCACCTATACAGATTTTCTTGACTTCATTGTCCTCTAGTTCAGAGATTACAAGTCCGATTTTCATACTTCCCCCATCACTCGAAATACATTAAGCCTTTTCGTCTATCTCGCCGTCGTTTACTTCATCGATATTATCGAGTTCTTTATCTCCGTCAGAGATTTTTTCTCTAACTTTGGCAATTTTTGCTACAGTAACTCCCTTGTCAAGATTGATCATCTTAACTCCGGATGTTACTCTTCCGTGGACAGTTATCTCATCCATACGAAGCTGAATAATGATTCCGGCATTTGTGATCATCATGATCTCATTGTCTTCATTTACTGCCTTAACACCGATAACAGCTCCTGTCTTCTCGGTTATCTTGTAGCACTTTACACCTTTTCCGCCTCTGAACTGGTTATTGAACTCACTGAGAACTGTTCTCTTTCCATATCCTTTTTCAGAAACTATGAGAAGTGAATCACCTTGAGTATTAAGCTGCATTCCGACAATCTCATCTGTATCGTCGAGTGTCATACCTCTTACACCCATTGATGATCTTCCGGTTGCTCTTACGTCTTCCTCATCAAAGTGGATACACATTCCGTTCTTTGTTACAAGGAATACTTCAGCACCCTTCTGAACACTCTTAACTTCAATAAGTTCATCATCATCTCTAAGATTGATAGCTGCAAGTCCTGTCTTTCTGACATTTATGAAGTCAGTGATAGGAGTTTTCTTTACAGTACCTTTCTTAGTTACCATAAAGAGGCTCTTATCCTCATCTTCAAAGCCCTTAACAGGAATCATAGCTGTAATCTTTTCTCCCGGAGCAAGCTGAAGGAGGTTGACGATTGCCATACCCCTTGAAGTTCTTGATGCCTCAGGAATCTGATAAACCTTAAGTCTGTAAACTCTACCTGTGTTGGTAAAGAACATTACATAATTGTGGGTGGTCGTCATAAGGATATCTTCCACAAAGTCATTATCGATTGTGGTAATTCCCTTGATTCCCTTTCCTCCACGGTTCTGAGCCTTAAAGTTATCAATTGACATTCTCTTTATATATCCGAGATTTGTCATTGCAATTACTGTATTTACATTAGGGATCAGATCTTCCATGTCTATATCTGAATCGTCATGTCCGATCTGTGATCTTCTTTCATCACCGTATTTATCGGAAATCTCTGTTATCTCTTTCTTGATAACTCCGAGAAGTATCTTTCTGTCTGCAAGAATAGCTTTTAATTCCTCGATTTTCTTAAGGAGTTCAGCGTGTTCCTGTTCAAGCTTGTCTCTCTCCAAACCTGTGAGAGTACGAAGTCTCATATCAACAATTGCCTGAGCCTGAACATCTGTAAGACCAAAGCGGGCCATGAGTTGTTCCTTAGCAAGAGCAACTGTCTCGCTGCCTCTTATGATCTTGATTACTTCATCGATATTATCAAGGGCAATAAGCAATCCCTGTAAGATATGATCTCGCTCTTCAGCTTTGTTAAGATCATACTTTGTTCTTCTTGTTACTACATCTTCCTGATGAGCGATGTAGTGCTTAAGCATCTCTGTGATGCTCATAACCTTAGGCTGGTTATTTACGAGCGCAAGCATGATGATTCCGAATGAATCCTGCATCTGTGTATGCTTATAAAGCTTATTGAGCATGATGTTAGGGTTAACATCGTTTCTAAGCTCAATTACAACACGCATACCTTCTCTGTCAGACTCATCTCGAAGTGCTGTTATTCCGTCGAGCTTTTTAAGCTTAACAAGCTCAGCGATCTTTGAGATCATGTTTGCTTTATTTACGAGGTAAGGAAGCTCTGTAACAACAATTCTGTTCTTGCCGTTCTGCATAGGCTCGATATCTGTTACGGCTCTTACTATTACTTTTCCTCTACCTGTTCTGTAAGCTTCTTCCGCTCCTCTTGTTCCAAGGATTATTCCACCTGTAGGGAAGTCGGGAGCTTTTACTATCGAAAGAATTTCCTCGATATCTGTTTCTCTGTCTTCAAGCACGCGGTTATCGATCATCTTAACAACCGCTGCGATTATCTCTCTTAAGTTGTGAGGAGGAATGTTTGTTGCCATTCCTACCGCGATACCTGTTGTTCCGTTTACCAGAAGGTTAGGATATCTACTGGGGAGAACTGCAGGTTCTTTTTCTGTATCATCGAAGTTCGGAGTAAAGTCTACGGTATCTTTTCCGATATCCGCAGTCATCTCCATTGCGATCTTTGTAAGACGTGCCTCTGTGTATCGCATAGCAGCAGCGCCGTCACCGTCGACAGATCCAAAGTTTCCGTGACCGTCGACAAGACAACATCTCATTGACCAGGGCTGTGCCATATTTACGAGGGCTCCATAAATAGAGCTGTCACCGTGAGGATGGTATTTACCCATTGTATCACCGACGATACGCGCACATTTACGGTGCGGCTTGTCGGGACCGTTGTTAAGTTCGATCATAGAGTACAGAATTCTTCTCTGTACAGGCTTAAGACCATCTCTTACGTCAGGAAGCGCACGTGATGCGATTACGCTCATGGCATAATCGATGTAGTCTGCTTCCATTGTCTTCTGAAGATCTACTTCCTTTATTCTGTCAGTAGTGACTTTATCAAAAACGTCATCTGACAGTTCGTTGTTGTTATTGTTATTATTATCAGCCATTTCTTTTCCTTTTTACGTTCTTTAAATATCCAGGTTCTTTACAAACTTCGCGTTCTTTTCAATAAATTCTCTTCTGGGTTCAACTTTATCACCCATAAGTGTTGTGAAAGTAACGTCTATATCAGATTCGGATTCCTCATCCATATTTACTCTAAGAAGAACTCTTCTCTCAGGATCCATTGTTGTCTCCCAAAGCTGCTCTGGATCCATCTCTCCAAGACCCTTGTAACGCTGAATCTTGTTGTTCTGGTCTCTTCCGACATCAGCCAAAATTTTGTTCAATTCTTCATCACTGTATGCATACCAGACTTTTTTGTTCTTCTCAAGCTTATAAAGAGGCGGCTGTGCAAGATATACATGTCCTTCTTTGATAAGTTCGGGCATAAATCTGTAAAGGAATGTGAGCATAAGTGTTGCGATATGCGCACCGTCTACATCGGCATCGGTCATAATAATGATCTTGTCATAACGGAGTTTGCTGATGTCGAAATCATCATGTATACCTGTTCCGAATGCTGTGATCATCGACTTGATCTCTGCATTTCCGTATATTCTGTCAACTCTTGCTTTTTCTACGTTGAGAATCTTTCCTCTGAGAGGAAGGATAGCCTGTGTTGCTCTGCTTCGTGCAGTCTTAGCAGATCCGCCGGCGGAATCTCCCTCAACTATGAATATCTCACAGTTCTTGGGATCTTTGTCTGAACAATCGGCAAGCTTTCCGGGAAGTCCCAATCCGTCAATAGGAGATTTACGTCTTGTAAGATCTCTTGCTTTTCTTGCTGCATCTCTTGCTCTCTGTGCAAGGATTGCCTTTTCAAGAATCTGCTTTGCAACACTTGGATTCTGCTCAAGGAAGTATGTAAGCTGCTCTCCTACGATTCCGGCAACAGCTCCTCTTGCTTCCGAGTTACCAAGTTTCTGCTTTGTCTGTCCCTCAAACTGAGGATCTTCAATTTTAACACTTATGATAGCTGTAAGACCTTCTCTGATATCTTCACCTGTAAGATTATCATCGTTGTCCTTAAGCATCTTATTTGACCTTGCATAGTCATTAAAGGTCTTTGTAAGTGCTGCCTTAAATCCTTCGAGATGTGTACCACCTTCAGGAGTATTGATATTATTTACGAATGTGTAAATACTCTCTGTGTATGAATCGTTATGCTGAAGAGAAACTTCAACCTGAACGTTGTTCTTATTTCCCTCAAAGTACATAATGTCTTCATAAAGAGCTGTCTTACTCTTATTGAGATATTCAACAAATTCTTTGATACCACCCTCATAGTGGAAGGTCTGAACTACAGGCTCTTCGCCTTCTTCAGTTCTAAGATCTGTAAGAGAAATTTTTAGTCCCTTTGTAAGGAATGCCATTTCTCTGAGTCTCTGCTTCAAAACGTTGTAATCATATATTGTTGTCTCTTTGAAAATAAGAGCGTCGGGCTTAAAGTATACTCTTGTTCCGGAAACGCCTTCGGGAGCATCGCCAACAACCTTAAGAGGATAACAAACTTTTCCTCTTTCGTATCTCTGCTCATATACTTTTCCGTCTCTTGTAACCTGAACTTCAAGCCATTCAGAAAGCGCATTAACGACAGAAGCACCAACTCCGTGAAGTCCTCCTGATACCTTATATCCTCCACCGCCGAACTTTCCGCCTGCGTGAAGTATTGTAAATACAACCTCAACGCCGGTAAGACCTGACTTGTGGTTTACATCAACAGGGATTCCTCTACCATTATCTTTTACAATAATAGTATTGTCTTCGTTAATTGTTACTTCGATATGATCACAAAATCCAGCAAGTGCTTCGTCTACAGAATTGTCCACAATCTCGTATACAAGGTGGTGCAATCCTCTGCTTGCTGTAGTTCCGATATACATACCGGGCCTTTTTCTGACCGCTTCAAGTCCTTCCAAAATCTGAATTTGGTCAGCGCCATACTGTACTTCTTCGTTACTCATGCTCTACTCCGTTCCTTAGTTTTCACTACTTACTGTTCCTTCGGTTACTTTGAACAGCTTATCTATTTCAAATCTGTTATTAACAAACTCATCAAGACCGGTACAGGTTATTATTGTCTGTATATCTCCTATGGTGTTCAAAAGGTAATTTTGTCTGTTGCTGTCAAGTTCTGACAAAACATCATCCAGAAGCAGTACCGGGTTTTCTTTTTTTGCTCTCTTAACTATCTCTATTTCTGACAGTTTAAGTGATAAGGATGCGGTTCTTTGCTGGCCTTGTGAGCCGAATTTCCTGATATCTATCGCATCATCCGCATTCATTTTTTTAATCATAAAAGAAAAATCATCTTTATGAGGTCCTACTGTTGTCTGCTTGGCATAGGTATCTTTTTTCCTTGCCTGCTTCAACTTACTTTCAAATTCCTCAAGTTTTACATTCGGTTCATAAAAAACAGACAGTGTCTCTTTTTCTCCCGTTAGTTTCTCGTGGATAGGTCTTATTATTTCATTAAGATCTTTGATGAATTTTTCTCTTGTCTTTATTATGACGGATCCGTATTCGAATAATTGCTTATCCTGAACATCCAGTAATACGCTGTTTTCAGGATGTTCAAAAAGATCCTTTAGAATCTTATTTCTTTCGACTACCAGTTTGTTGTACTTGGAAAGACTGTTAAGATATATCTGATCCAACTGACACAGCTCCATATCCATGAATCTGCGCCTTTCCGAAGGACCATTTTTAATTATACTCAGATCTTCCGGTGAGAAAAAAACAACATTCAACCGACCTATCAGATCAGATGCCCTCTTTATCTTCTGCCCGTCAATAGCGATTCCTTTGGACTTATTCTTCCTAAGATGCATATCAACGCGGTATTCAGCATTATCTTTTTCCAAGATAGTTCTGATATGTGCTTCTTCTTTACCGAATCTGATTATTTCCTTGTCCTTACTGCCTTTGTGTGACTTTGTTGTTGCAGAAACAAAGATTGCCTCCAAAATATTGGTCTTGCCCTGCGCATTGTCACCGTACAGTATGTTAGTTCCTCTGCTGAAGTTTATCTTTATATTCTCATAATTTCTGAAGTCAGCTAATTCCAATGATTTTATTATCATTTTTCTATTTTTACCTGTACGCCGTCATATTCAAAACTGTCTCCGTCATATAGCTTACGACCGCGTCTTACCTCAACTTCGCCGTTTACTTTTACAAGACCGGCTTGTATATCCATTTTGGCATCAACACCTGAGCCCTCGAGACCGGCTTTTTTCAAAGCCTGTCCGAGTTTTATGAATTCATCTTGTTCTCTTAATTTTACTATTTCCATCTTAAATCAGGTCCTTTGGTAAGTATTAATCAACTGTTGTGAAGTTAACAGGTAATACCAGATATGTGTAAGTTGAATCCTTATCCCTAATAAAGCATGGTGCTTTAGGATTAACAAGATAAATATCAACTACTTCATCCTCTATTGCGCGAAGTGCATCGATAAGGAACTTGGGATTAAATCCAATCATAAGATCTTTTCCCTGCTTATCAATATCGATCACTTCATCCATACTTCCTATGGTTGACTTAATCTTTAACTCCATGTTTGTATCGGTAATAGATATGATTACAGGCTTCTTATCGCCCTCTTTTACAAGAAGCGTAGCTCTGTCTATACAATCAAGCAGCTCTTTTCTATTAATGCTCATCTTTGTTTCATAGTCACTTGAAAGCATCTGATCAATACTGAAGTACTCGCCTTCAATAAGTCTTGAAACAACAACTGTATTATCAAACTCAAAGAGAACATGTTTGTCAGTAAAATAGATATTTACCATCTTCTCAGTGCTGTCACCGAGAATCTTACTGATCTCACCGAGTGCTTTACCGGGAACAATAACTTTCTTGTATGAATACTCTTCAGAAAGCTTTACTTTTCTGATAGAAATTCTGTGACCGTCAAGAGAAACGAGCTTCAAAGTATCTCTGTCAACTTCAAAGAGTTCTCCTGCCATCATTTTATTTGCATCATTTTCAGAAATGGAAAAGATTGTCTGTTGAATTACATTTCTAAGAGTAAACTGAGAAACCGATACTCCGTCTACTTTCTCAATTGAAGGAAGATATGTGAAATCATCACCTTTTCTTCCAATAAGGTTGAACTTTGCCTTTTCACAACTGATTACTACTTTGTTTGAGCTGTCTGATTCAATAGTTACTGCATTATCAGGGAGCTTTCTTACAATATCTACGAAGATCTTTGCATCGATTGCTATGTATCCTCTTTCTTCAATGTTACCTTCAACTATTGTTTGAATACCAAGCTCCATATCATTGGCGATGAATTTAATAACTCCTTCTGTTGCATCTACCAATATACATTCAAGAATAGACATTGTTGTCTTAGAAGGAACTGCTTTCGATACAATCTGCAATCCACTAATAAGATTCGACTTTGAGCAAACGACTTTCATTTAACCACATACTCCCTTCAGAACTTAAAAAGTATAAAATATATATAAAAATATAGTAAAAGAATTAATAATAGCTGTTGAAAAGTGTAAAACCTATTCCATTATACTATCTATGCGGCTTTTTTACAAATTTTTAGGTGTTGAAAACAAAAAATTAGGTGTTGAAAAGATAAAAGTTATAAACAGGCCTAATTTTGACAAATGAGGGTGAAAAAAATTATCCACCCTCAATCAACATCAAATAACATATAAATAACATCCTAATAACAGGTTTTCTACATAGATATCCACAGAAAGTTATCCACAATTTATAATGTAGGATTTAGTTTCTTCATTATTATATCCATGTTTTTGTTGAGATCATCATCAACTGCGGTAAGCTTTTTAATCTTGTTGATTCCGCTGATAACAGTTGTGTGATCTTTCTTTCCGAGAAGTTTTCCTATTTCTTCAAGAGAAGCTTCGGTGTTTTCTCTGCAAAGATACATTATTATCTGGCGTGGAAGAACAATTTCTGCCTGTCTCTTCTTAGAGAGTATGTCATCTTTCTTTACGCCGTACTGTTCGCAGACGGTATCAATGATAAGCTGAGGTGTGATGACCTTTGACTTATCGGGATAGATGATATCTTTAAGAGCTTCCATGGCATTTTCAAGAGTTACATCTACATTATTAAGTCTTGAATAAGCAATGATCTTGTTGTATGCACCTTCAAGTTCTCTGATGTTTGACTTGATGTTGGTAGCAATGTAGTTGATTACCTCATCATCAATGTTCTTGCCGTAGTTCTCAGAGTTCTTACGCAGGATAGCCATTCTTGTCTCGTAGTCAGGAGACTGGATATCGGCGATAAGTCCCATTTCGAAACGGGATCTGAATCTCTCTTCAAGAGTTTCCATTTCCTTAGGAGGCTTATCGGATGAAAGAATAATCTGTTTTCCGGCCTGATGAAGCTCGTTGAATGTGTGGAAAAACTCTTCCTGAGTTGATTCCTTTCCTATAATAAACTGTACGTCATCGACCATGAGAACATCGACTGTTCTATACTTATCACGAAGCTTTGACATGCTTTCTGTCTTACCGCTTCGGATAGATTCGATAACTTCGTTTGTGAACTGTTCTGATGTTACATAAAGAACCTTCGCTTTGCGATTATGTTCCATAACAAAGTGACCAATGGAGTGCATAAGGTGAGTCTTACCAAGTCCCGGTCCACCGTAGAGGAAGAGAGGGTTGTAAGATATTCCCGGAGATTCTGCAACAGCAAGTGATGCGGAGTGCGCAAACTTGTTGTTACTACCTACGACGAATGTATCAAATCTGTATTTTGGATTGAGATTTGATTGTTCGTAGTTATTGTTAGATATATAGCTGTTTTCAGAAGCATCTTCTGAATTATTTTCATGTGTTTCTTCATTATTAATAGTGTCTTTCTTTAAAATGAATGAAACGTCTACCATAATCTCCAGAAACTCCGAAATGGTAACTTTAATAAAGTCCATGTAATGGTTGATTATGTACTGAAGAGCCATTGAATTGTCGGAAGGAATCAAAATAGTTACAGTATTATCCGAAACACTGTAAACACTTAAAGGATCAATCCATGTTTTATAGGATATTTCTGTAATCCCAAACTCATTTTTTATAGTGCGTTTGATTTCTTCCCAATTGTTTTTTAATTTATCTGTGATTTCTTTTGTTGAATACATGAAAAAACTCCCCAATTACGCAATTTATAGACTTGTAGACTTTTACTATTTTATCTTAAAAAACTTTAAATATCAAACAAGGGTATTATGTGGATAACTACCGGAAAAAAAATTTCAAACATAATTATATTTTTACACTGTGGATAAATGGTCGTTTTTCCACTTTAAGCTATCTACCGTTATAAATGGCGTGGTTACTGGATTTCCGATTAATAACCACAAAATTATGCTCCGGTTTATCCACAAAATTTAAGAAATATGTGGATAAAATAACGTGGTATATATTAATCAACATGTTATCCACAAAATCAACATTTTGCTGTGGATAAGTTTTGTCAACACAATATATAGGCAAATTATTTTTTTGATATTTTTTTCAAAGATTTGCCCTATTTTTCTGCGTTTTTATGGCTTGACTGCCTTGATTTTATTTATTATAATTATAAAGATTTTTTCCACACTGATATAATCCGTAATTATTTAATGTAATTGCGTTGTATAATTAGTAAAGAAGGAGGTGTTTACGATATGAAGATGACATTCCAGCCTCATAAGCTCCAGAGAGCCAGAGTTCACGGCTTCAGAGCAAGAATGGCTACTAAGGGCGGCAGAAAAGTACTTGCAGCCAGAAGAGCAAAGGGAAGAAAGAGATTATCTGCTTGATAGTAAAGGTCACAACGTTGTGACCTTTTTTCATCTTTCTGAATTAAAAAGGACAATGACATGCTTTTTTCAGATTCAATGAAAAAGACAAATGATTTCCGCAATGTTTATAAGAACGGCAAAAGTTATGCCGATAAGTACCTGGTTGTTTATGTGTGGAAAAATAACGGTTCAACTAATAAACTTGGGATTTCATGTAGTAAAAAAATTGGGAACAGTGTTGTAAGGCACAGATTTGCAAGACTTGTTCGAGAAGTTTACCGGCTACACGAAGATGTATTCAATAGTGGTTTGGATATAGTAGTCGTTGCCAGAGCTTGTGCAAGAGATGCGAGCTATCATAATATAGAAGATTCTCTTTTAAGCTTGGCAGGGAAGGCCCGCATAAAGAAAAATGGCGGTGAAAAATGAAAAAGATACTTATCTTTTTAATTAAGTTTTACAGAAAGTACATTTCTCCTTTAAAGAGAACAAAATGTCCGTATATTCCGACATGTTCGGAGTACGGGCTCGAAGCTATAGAAAAACATGGGGCATTGAAGGGAAGTCTGCTCGCAATCTGGAGAATACTTAGGTGTAATCCTTTTTCCAGTGGCGGATATGATCCCGTTCCGTAATGTACAGGAGGTTTATTTTGACACCAGTTCTTTTAACCCCTTATCAGGGACGTATTGTAGGACCTGTTGCTAAGTTACTTGGATATGTAATGACAGCCATATTCAATATACTTAATAAAATTGGTATTCCTAATTTTGGTCTTTCAATCATATTATTCACTATAGTTATCAATCTTATTCTTCTTCCTTTGACTTACAAACAGCAGAAGTTTTCTAAACTCCAGTCAAAGATGAGTCCTGAACTTAAGGCTATTCAGCAGAAGTATAAGGGTAAAAAAGATAACGACTCTATGCTCGCAATGCAGCAGGAGACTAAGGAAGTTTACGCTAAATACGGTGTTTCACAGACAGGTAGCTGCTTACCGCTTCTTGTTCAGATGCCTATCTTATTTGCACTTTATCGTGTTATTTATTCAATTCCCGCATATGTAGGAACTGTTAAAGAAGCATTTTATCCTCTTGTTGAGCAGATTAGAAGTACAAATGGTGGTGTTGATTTCATCAGAAACAACGTTTCAAGTGCGAAGATGTTTACCAGCCAGTTTAATAACCAGCTTTTTACATCAGGTGATACAACTTATGTGGAAAACACACTTATTGATGTTTTGAACAGAGCATCATCTTCTGACTGGGATTTGATAACAAATAACTTTAAGGATATCAGTGGTTCTGTTTTAGATACACATAATCTTTTAAACAGATATAACAATTTCCTCGGAATGAATATTGCTGATACACCTATGTACATGATAAAGAGTGCATTTGTGGATAAGAACTTCGTTTTACTTATTGGAGCTATTCTTATTCCTTTCCTTGCATTCTTTACTCAGTGGGTAAGCACAAAGCTCATGCCTCAGCAGGTTCCTGCAGACGGTAAGATTGATCCCGATGATCCGGCAGCACAGATGCAGCAGTCAATGAAGACCATGAACATTATGATGCCTATGATGTCTGCAATCTTTTGCTTTAACTTTAATGCCGGCATGGGTATTTATTGGATTATCGGTGCAGTTATAAGATCTGTACAGCAAGTTCTTATTAATAAGCACATTGACAGAACTGATATCGATGCTCAGATTGAGAAGAACATTGAAAAGTATAAACAGAAGCAGGAGAAGATGAGAACTACTCCTCAGATGAACAGATATGCAAACATGTCTACAAGAAACATCATGAACAGCAGTTCAAATTCTGTTTCTATGGAAGAGAGAGAAAATCAGCTTAAGAAGGTAAGAGATAGTTTCTCCGGAAAAGAGATTAAAAAGGATTCTCTTCTTGCAAAAGCAAATATGGTAAAAGATTTCAACGAAAAGAATAATAAATAAGAGAAGATTTATGGTTACTGTCTATTTGGGAGGGAAAAATGGAGTATAGAGAGTTTACAGCAAAAAATGTTGATGATGCTATTACAGAAGCTTGCGAAACTTTTTGCGTTACCAGTGATAAACTTGATTATGAAGTAGTTTCAAACGGATCATCAGGTTTTTTGGGGATAAATGCTAAGCCTGCAATCATCAAGGCTAGAGTTAAAGAAGAGAAGAGTGAAGAAATCAAGATTGATGATATCAAATTAGATACAAAGGTTTCACCCAAGCAGGAAGTAAAAAGCAAAAAAGAAAAAGTAAAAGAGACTGTAAAAGAAGTTGAAAAGACAGTCAGCTCTGATATAAATGCTGATGAGGTTTGTGAAAAAGCCAATAAGTTTTTAAAAGAAGTTTTCGATGCAATGAAAATGGAAGTTGTTGTTAAGACTACTTTCAATCAGGTTGATAAGATTCTTGAGATTGAACTTAGCGGAGATGAGATGGGAGTTCTCATAGGTAAGAGAGGACAGACACTTGATTCTGTTCAGTACCTTGTTTCTCTTGTTGTTAACAGAGATTATTCCGAGTACATCCATGTTAAGGTTGATACAGAAAATTACAGAGAGAGAAGAAAAGCTACTCTCGAAAATCTTGCAAAGAACATTTCTTATAAGGTTAGAAAGTCCAGACATTCAGTAGCTTTAGAGCCTATGAATCCTTATGAGAGAAGAATTATTCATTCAGCTCTTCAGGGAGACAGGTTTGTTACTACTCACAGCGAAGGTGAAGAACCATTCAGAAGAGTAGTTGTTACATTAAAGAAATAATAAACATTTACCCCTCGAAGTTGTATACTTTGAGGGGTATTATTATATGTAGAGAAAATTTTATTAAAATAGAAGCGAGACAAAATATGTCAGGTGTTTTTAATAATTTTAATGACGATACTATCTGCGCTGTTGCAACCGCAATGTCTGATTCCGGAATCGGAGTTATAAGAGTGAGCGGAAGA
The DNA here is from genome assembly GCF_000686965.1 of Butyrivibrio sp. AE2005. Lineage (NCBI taxonomy): Bacteria > Bacillati > Bacillota > Clostridia > Lachnospirales > Lachnospiraceae > Butyrivibrio > Butyrivibrio sp. AE2005. Next base: position 132,565 of record NZ_JMMD01000006.1, on the reverse strand, counting down.
GAAGCGGTTTCAATCTGTGATAAGATTTATCGTTCTGCAAAAATGAAACAGACTTTAAAAAAGCATGATCCGAATACGATCAAGTTCGGATATATTTGTGATGGTGACAAGATCATTGATGAAGTTATGATCTCATTTATGAAAGCACCTCATAGTTTTACAAGAGAAGACGTTATTGAGATTAATACTCATGGCGGAATTCTCATCATGAATCAGATTATTGAGTTACTTCTAAGAAGTGGTTGCCGTCTTGCTGATCCTGGTGAGTTCACAAAGAGAGCATTTCTTAATGGAAGAATCGATCTTACTAAAGCGGAAGCTATCATGGATATCATAAGTGCTCAGAACAATTTTGCTTTGGACAGTTCCAGAAATCAGCTTCGCGGAAGTATCTATGATAAAGTTAAGAGTTTGAGAGAACAGATAATTTATGAGATGGCTTTCATTGAGTCGGCCCTTGATGATCCGGAAAACTATGATCTGACCGGATACCCTGAAAAACTTAAAGCCAAAGTTTCATCTTTGACTTCGGAGATTGAGAAACTTCTTAGTACCGCAGATGAAGGTAAGATCAGAAAAGATGGAATAAAGACTGTTATTGTTGGAAAGCCTAACGCAGGAAAATCATCTCTTTTGAATACTCTTATCGGAGATGAAAGAGCAATCGTTACCGACATCGCGGGAACAACACGTGATATTATTGAAGAGACCGTGAGACTTGGTGATATTGTTTTGCATCTTATAGACACGGCCGGAATCAGAGACACCGATGACATCATTGAGAAGATGGGTGTGGATAAAGCAAAGAGTAAGATTGAAGAAGCAGATCTGGTTTTGTATATTCTTGATTCGACTCGCGACATTGATGATGAAGACAAAGAGATCATCAGTTTGTGTGAAGGAAAGAAGACGATTGTTCTTCTTAATAAGAACGATCTTTCTGATGACATAAAAATCAATGAAGATAATGTGTTTAAGTTTTTCACAAATGTGGATAACGTACCCGTTATAAAAACTTCGATGTTGAAAGGTAACGGAATCGATGAACTTAAAGATGCACTTTCAAAACTTTTCTTTCATGGTGACATTTTACCGAAGCAGGAAATCTATATCACAAACTTAAGACACAAAGAACTTCTTCAGAAAGTTTATGAAAGTCTGAAACTTGTTGATGACAGTATTTCAAAAAATCTTTCGGAAGATTTTTATACAGTCGATCTTTCAAATGCTTATGCTTATCTTGGCGAGATCATCGGAGAAGAAGTCGGCGATGATCTGGTGGAAGAAATCTTTTCAAAATTTTGTATGGGAAAATAATTTATGAATGTTTTTACTGAAAAATATGATGTTGTAATAATTGGAGCAGGACATGCCGGATGTGAGGCGGCACTTGCTTGTAGCAGACTTGGTCTTGAAACTATAATTTTTACAATGAGTGCGGACAACATCGCATTCATGCCGTGCAACCCTCACATTGGCGGATCTTCCAAGGGACATCTTGTCAGAGAGATAGATGCTCTTGGTGGAGAGATGGGAAAAAATATAGATAAGACTTTTTTGCAGTCAAAGATGCTTAACACTTCTAAAGGACCTGCGGTACATTCACTCAGATGTCAGGCTGACAAAATGGAATATTCCAAGAAGATGAAAGAGGTACTTGAAAAGCAGGAACATCTTACAATAAAGCAAGCTGAGGTTTCAGAGATTCTTTACGCTGATCCTTCTGATAAATTAAAGACTGAAGGTTACAAACATATCATCACCGGAGTAAAGATTTTTTCAGGAATAACTTATGAAGCTAAAGCTGTTATCTTATGTACGGGAACTTATCTTAAGAGTCGTTGTCTTACAGGTGAAGCGATTACTTACAGTGGACCGAACGGACTTCAGCCTTCCAACCTTTTGTCACAATCACTCATCGATGCGGGAATCGAACTCAGGAGATTTAAGACCGGAACCCCTGCAAGAATGGATGGAAATACAATCGACTATTCCAAGATGACAGAGCAGTTTGGAGATGATCCGGTAATTCCTTTTTCATTTGATACAGATCCTTCTGATGTTCAGAGACAGCAGGTATCATGTTGGCTTACATACACTAATGAAAAAACGCATGAAATAATACGTAATAATATCGATAGATCCCCAATTTATGCGGGAATCATTGAAGGGGTGGGTCCGAGATATTGCCCGTCAATTGAAGATAAAGTTGTAAAGTTTCCCGACCATGAAAGACACCAGGTGTTTGTTGAACCTGAAGGAACATTTACCAATGAGATGTATATAGACGGAATGTCTTCATCACTTCCTGAAGATGTTCAGATTGCAATGTACAGAACAGTGCCAGGTCTTGAAAATTGTCGCATTGTAAAAAATGCTTATGCAATCGAGTACGATTGTCTTTGCCCCGGACAGCTTCATCCCACTCTTGAGATTAAGGATATCCGAGGACTCTTTTCAGCAGGACAGTTCAACGGAAGTAGTGGATATGAAGAAGCTGCTGCTCAGGGATTGTACGCCGGAATTAATGCTGCGATGCAGATTGAGAACAGACCTTATCTTTCTATAGACAGATCCGAAGGATACATCGGAGTTCTTGTCGATGATCTTGTTACAAAAGAAAACCTTGAACCATATAGAATGATGACTTCAAGAGCAGAGTACAGATTACTTCTTAGACAGGACAATGCAGATATAAGACTTAGAGGAAAAGGTCATGAAGTAGGTCTTATAGATGATGAAAGATATAATAAGTTACTCAATAAGATTGAACTTACTACAAAAGAAGTTGAGAGATTGAAGAGTATTAATATCGGTGCAAATTCTAAGATTCAGGATTTCCTGACAAGATGTGGAAGTACACCTTTAAAGACGGCAGTCTCTCTTGCAGAATTATTATGTCGTCCTGAGATGACTTACGATATGATCGCGGAGATTGATCCTGACAGACCTGACCTTCCTAAGGATGTCATTGAACAGGTTGAGATTACCATCAGGTACGAAGGGTATATCAACAGACAGGAAAGACAGGTTGAACAGTTCAAGAAACTTGAAAGAAAACTTATCCCCGCGGATATTGATTACAATGATGTCAGCAGCTTAAGACTTGAAGCAAGACAGAAACTTGAAAAGTTTAGACCTGTAAATATCGGACAGGCTTCACGTATCGGTGGAGTTAATCCGGCTGATGTTTCTGTACTGATCATTTATCTTGACTCACTTAACAGAGGAAAACAGAATGAGGAATAAATACAATAAAATGATTGAGGACTTCCGTTCATACGGAATAGAACTCACCGACAGACAACTGGAACAATTTGATCAATACTTCGAAATTCTTGTTCGGGTAAATGAGGTTATGAATCTTACTGCCATAACAGATTTTGATGATGTATGTAAGCTTCACTTTGTTGATAGTATTTCATGTACTCCTTTTGTTGATTTCAAAGATAAAGAGTATTCGCTTATCGACATCGGAACAGGAGCAGGGCTTCCGGGAATTCCACTTAAGATTGTTTATCCTAATCTTCATGTTACGTTACTCGATTCACTCAATAAGAGAATCAACTTTCTAAATGAAGTAATAGATACTCTTGGTCTTAATGAATCCGGAAGTATTGAAACACTCCATGGAAGAGCGGAGGATTTCTCATCGAGTAAGAATGGAACACTCAGAGAAAAATTTGATTTTGCTGTTTCAAGAGCAGTAGCTAATATGTCTACTCTTACAGAATATTGTATTCCCTATGTAAAGGTCGGAGGAGAGTTCATTGCTTTCAAAGGTGATAAAGGATCTGAAGAAGTAGAAGCAGCGAAGGGAGCAATTCATCTTCTTGGTGGAAAGCTTAAGGAATGTAAGGAGTTCTTTTTACCAGAAACAGATATATCCCGCACGATATGTGTGGTTGATAAGAAAGAACATACTTCAAAACAGTATCCACGTAAGGCCGGAACGCCTGCCAAAAATCCTCTTTGAGGTAGTAAATAATGTTTCACGTGAAACATATTTTGTTGTGAAAAATGAACACAACTGATTGTTTCACGTGAAACATTAGAATACAAAATATAGTGATAATCCGTGAAACATAAAATTGGTCATGAAACATCAAAAAATACACATATTTATATGTAGTAAACGAAACGCAATCTGGAAAATAATATCATATTTTCTAAAGATTGTGCTTTTTTTATGTTCTATAATTTTAATAATGTGGTAAAATCAGATTAGTGTTTCACGATGATGGGAGGCGTAATGGGAAGAATAATCGCAATTGCAAATCAAAAAGGCGGAGTCGGAAAGACTACCACATCAATCAATCTAGCATCTGCTTTGGCAGAGAAAGGAAAGAAGGTACTTGTTATTGATACAGATCCTCAGGGAAATACAACAAGTGGATTTGGTATTGATAAGAATGAAATCGATAACACCATCTATGAGTTAATGATCGGTGAGTGCAGTATTGATGAAGTAATAACCAGAAATGTTGTAAAGGGAATCGATGGAGTTGATATCATTCCTTCGAATGTAAATCTTGCTGCAGTAGAAATTGAGTTGATAGATTCTGACAACAAAGAATATATTTTAAGAGAGGCAATAAGTGGTGTAAGGGATGACTATGATTTCATAATTATAGATTGCCCGCCATCACTTAGTATGCTGACAGTCAATGCAATGACTACAGCTAATACAGTTCTTGTACCTATTCAGTGTGAGTACTATGCACTTGAAGGTCTCAGCCAATTGGTACATACAGTTAATCTTGTAAAAGACAGACTTAATCCGGAACTTGATATGGAAGGTGTTGTCTTTACGATGTTTGATTCTCGTACCAATCTTTCACTCCAGGTTGTAGAAAACGTAAAGGAACATATACAGGAGAATGTGTATAAGACAATAATCCCAAGAAACATTCGTCTTGCAGAAGCGCCCAGTTACGGTCTACCTATAAACGTTTATGAACCAAAGTCCGCAGGAGCCGAAGCGTATCGACTTCTTGCAAATGAGGTTATCGACAGAAAATTTGATTAAAGCGGAGGGGCATAAGATATGGCAGTTAAGAATGTGAAAAGAGGATTAGGAAAAGGACTTGATTCAATCATACCTGCAAAGGCATCTTTCACAACAAAAGAAGTTTCATTCTCTGAAGAACAGAGCATCAGCGAAGGACAGGTTGTTCATGTAAACATTACTCAGGTTGAACCGAACAGAAATCAGCCAAGAAAATCTTTTGATGAAGATAGCCTTTTGGAATTAGCTGAATCAATCAAACAGTATGGAATCATCAATCCACTTATCGTAACAGATAAGAACGATCACTATGAAATCGTCGGTGGTGAGAGAAGATGGAGAGCAGCTAAGAAAGCCGGAATAAAAGAAGTACCGGTTATAGTAAAAGATCTTAGCGAACATGAAATTGCAGAGATTTCTCTTATTGATAACATCCAGAGAGAAGACATAAATCCTATTGAAGAAGCTCTTGCATATAAAAAGCTTATCGATGAATTTGGATACACTCAGGATATTGTCGCAGAGAAAGTATCAAAGAGCAGAGTGACAATTACCAATTCACTTCGACTTTTGAAGCTTTGTGAAAAAGTAAGACAGATGGTTATCGACGGACTTATTACAACAGGTCATGCCAGAGCACTTATATCTGTTGAAAGTGAAGAAGAGCAAACGATGCTCGCTCAGAAAGTTTTTGATGAGAAGTTAAGCGTTAGAGAAACTGAGAAACTTGTAAAGAATCTTGGCAAAGCACCCAAGCCAAAGAAGGTAGTAGAAACCAACTCAAGTCTGGATGCAATCTATGCAAATCTATCTGAAAGATGTAAGCAGGCAATCGGAACAAAAGTTGATATTACTTCCAAAGGCAGTGGCGCAGGAAAAATTGAGATTGAGTTTTATAACAGCGACGATCTTGAGAAAATAATAAACAGACTATGCACAGAATAATCGGAGACAGAATAAAATGGAAAGTAACATATTAAATCTTTTGGGTCTTGGAAACATAGATCCTGCAATTTTTATCTTGGCACTTTTAGCATTAGTATTAATTCTTCTACTTATTGTTATCATACAAGGATGCAAGATAAGTAAAGTATCAAAGAAGTTTAATAAGTTCATGACAGGAAAAGATGCGAAATCACTTGAAGATGAAATCGTAGATCTTTTTCACGAAAACAAAATGATAAGAGCAGAGAACGATAAAAACCGTAAGGACATTCAGGACATCAACAAAAGAATGCAGAGAACCTTCCAGAAAATCGGACTTGAGAAATATGATGCATTTAGTCAGATGGGTGGACAGCTCAGCTTCGCACTTTGTATGCTCGATGAAAATGACAACGGATTCCTTATGAATTCAGTTCACAGCACAGACGGACTTAACTATTCATATTCGAAAGTTATCAACGCCGGAATAGCAGATGTTGAACTCAGTGATGAGGAAAAGAAGGCATTGGATAGTGCACGCGAAAGTGTAAGAAGATAAGAATAAAATATATAAACATACATGGAGGAGATCAAAATGATCGACATAAAATTTTTACGTGAAAACCCTGATGTGGTAAGAGAGAACATCAAGAACAAATTTCAGGATGAGAAACTTCCTCTAGTAGATGAGATTATAAAACTCGACGAAGCAAGAAGAACAAACCAGCAAGAAGCGGATGAGATCCGTGCACATAAGAATAAGATTTCTAAAGAAATCGGTGCAATGATGGCACAGGGTAAAAAAGAAGAAGCAATGGCCCTCAAGGATGAAGTTGCAAAAGAAGCAAAGCGTCTTGAAGAACTCGAAGAGAATCAGAAGAAACTTGATGAAGAAGTTACAAATAAGATGATGATCATTCCTCAGATCATCGACAAATCTGTTCCTATCGGAAAAGATGATTCTGAGAATGTTGAGATTGAGAAGTTTGGTGAACCCGTTGTTCCCAATTTCGAGATTCCTTATCATACTGATATTATGGAGAGCTTCTGCGGAATCGATCTTGATGCTGCAAGAAGAGTAGCAGGTAACGGATTCTATTATCTGCTCGGGGATATTGCAAGACTTCACTCTGCAGTAATTTCATACGCAAGAGATTTCATGATCGACAGAGGATTTACATATTGTGTACCTCCTTTCATGATCCATGGAAATGTAGTTGCAGGTGTAATGAGTTTCCCTGAAATGGAAGCTATGATGTACAAGATTGAGGGAGAAGATCTTTACCTTATCGGAACAAGTGAGCATTCAATGATCGGTAAGTTCATTGATCAGATTATTCCCGAGGAAGAACTTCCTATGCCTCTTACAAGTTACTCACCTTGTTTCAGAAAAGAAAAAGGTGCGCATGGAATTGAGGAGAGAGGTGTATACAGAATTCACCAGTTCGAGAAGCAGGAGATGGTTGTAATCTGTAAGCCCGAAGAGTCAAAAGAATGGTATGACAAACTTTGGAAGAATACAGTAGATCTTTTCAGATCAATGGACATTCCCGTACGTACACTTGAGTGCTGCTCAGGAGATCTTGCAGATCTTAAGTGCAAGTCATGTGACGTAGAGGCATGGTCACCCAGACAGAAGAAGTACTTCGAAGTTGGAAGTTGTTCTAACCTTGGAGATGCACAGGCAAGAAGACTTAAGATCAGAATCAAAGGTAAGGATGGAAACTACCTCGCACACACACTTAACAACACAGTAGTTGCTCCTCCGAGAATGCTTATTGCTTTCCTTGAGAATAACCTTCAGGCAGACGGAAGCGTAAAGATTCCTGAAGTTCTTCGTCCTTACATGGGAGGAAAAGAAGTACTTATTCCTAAGAAGAAATAATAACAGCAGTAGAAAGGTGAAAATATTCCTTGCATAAATTTCTAAGAGCAGTCGGTTTTTCTAAAATAAAAGACAGGAATGAGTTGACCGGATTAATTACCGATTCTATTCAGAAATCTTCAAGAAGAGGATATGTGTCCATAGAGGATAATGTTATTCTTGCAGAGTTCATGCATGACTATGCAAATGAAAAAATAGGACTCGCGGTATGTGGGGAATTTGATGAACAAGATAAGTTTATATATGAATATTACTATCCGTACTTAGTCCCTTCGCAGATCAGTACGGAAGAAGATATAACAATAGAACGCCATGCAGCCCAGTATTCATATGCAGGAATCTGTAATGAAAACAGGGTTGGCGTTTCACTTATCTTTTACCTTCAGAATATAATTCCTTACATCAAGTATGAGAATGAGGATCACTTTCCTGTCAGAGGAACAACACTTAGTTTGTCTGCGCTGTCAATAAAGGGTCAGATAATGATGCCGATTGCAAAGACAGAACAACAAATACAAGTGGCCAAAAGGAAAACCAGTTATAGGAACAAACTTATAGATAATGCAAGACGAGGTGATGAAGCAGCAATTGAATCACTGACTCTTGACGACATGGACATATACACAACGCTTTCAAGAAAAATCAGAAAGCAGGATGTGTATAGTCTGGTAGATACATATTTTATGCCATACGGAGTTGAGTGTGATCACTACTCCGTTTTGGGAGAGATAGTCAAAGTTGATAAGACGGAGAACTATCTGACAAAAGAAGTTATACACATAATGAGGATTAATTGTAACGGACTTGAGTTCGATTTGTGTATAAACGATGCCGATCTGCTTGGCGAACCGGCAGTCGGAAGAAGATTTAAAGGTAACATTTGGATGCAGGGATATATCAATTTTCCCGGAACAAATTAATAGAGAAGGAGAAAATGGATATGGCTACACCTCATAACAGTGCCGAAAAAGGCGACATCGCAAAGACCGTGCTTATGCCCGGCGATCCACTCAGAGCAAAATTCATTGCAGAGAATTTCCTCACAGACGTTAAGTGCTTTAATGAAGTAAGAGGAATGCTTGGATTTACAGGTAAGTATCAGGGAAAAGAAGTGTCTGTAATGGGACATGGAATGGGAATTCCTTCAATCGGAATCTACACTTATGAACTTTTCAACTTTTATGATGTGGATAACATCATCAGAGTTGGAAGTGCCGGTGGATTAAAAGAGGATGTTAATGTAATGGACATCGTCTTCGCAATGGGTGCTCACACAGATTCCAACTACGGATTCCAGTTTGGACTTCCCGGAACATTCTGTCCGACAGCAAGCTATGACTTATTGGAGAAAGCAGTAAACATAGCAAGAGAGAAGAATGTAAAATTCCATGTAGGTAACGTACTTTCTTCAGATGCATTTTACAAGAAGTGCAATGAGAGTGAACTCTACAAAAACATGGGGGCACTCGCAGTCGAGATGGAGACAGTTGCTCTTTACATGAATGCAGCGGAAGCTAAGAAGAACGCACTTACAATCCTTACAATATCAGACCATCTCTTCAAGGCAGGAGAACTTTCTGCAAAAGAGAGAGAGACAGGATTTACTGATATGATGGAGATTGCACTTAAGACAGCAATCCAGCTTTGAGAGTGAATCAGATTATTGAATATTTGAAATACAAATATTTATAAGTATTGCAAAACACAATTTTCAGGGAAGCGCTTTGTTATGCGTTTCCCTTGAATTGTGCCTCAGATTGTGCTAATATACAAAGGTCATGTTTGCGTAGCTCAGTTGGATAGAGCGTCCGCCTCCTAAGCGGAAGGTCGTGCGTTCGAATCGCATCGCGAACATTAAGAGAAGCTTTTAATCGGGCTTCTCTTTTTTTGCATATACAAGAAAATAGAAAAATAATATTCAGATAATGTAAGTGAGAGCAAAGGAGGCGTTATGGAAATCTGGGATGCATATGATGAAAACTTTAATAAGGTTGATGGAGTAACATTGATTCGAGATGAAGAAATACCTGACGGATATTATCATCTTGTAAGTGAGATAATCGTAAGACATACTGATGGAACTTATCTTATGATGCAAAGAGATTTTAGGAAGCATCTTGGTGGAAAGTGGGAATTAACAGCAGGAGGATCAGCTCTTCAAGGAGAAGATTCGCTGGCATGTGCAATAAGAGAACTTAAAGAGGAGACAGGAGTAGTTACAAATAAATTAACAAGAATAGGGCGTGTACAACATTGTGGATATAAAACTTTTTATGAAGTATATATGTGTATAACTAATATTCAAAAGGATGAGATTATATTACAAGAAGGAGAGACTTCTTCATACAAATGGGTTAGTTTAGATGAACTTTCAAAAATGCCAATTGAAGAATTTGCATCGATTCGCTTTCATCAGTTTATTATGTAAAGAGAAATAAAAGGGTATAATGGGTATAACAAGTTAGAGAGGATAACTGAATTGTAATATGAAAAGAGATTATTCATTCGATAACATGAAAGTACTACTAATAACTTTGGTAGTATTTGGGCATGCACTTGAGGAGTTTGGGACAACAGGAAAGTTGGGACTTATAAGGGCGGTGATCTATTCATTCCACATGCCGCTCTTTATTTTTATATCCGGATATTTTTCGAAGTCAGATGCAAAGCCGGAGAAATTATTGAAGACAACGATTATTCCGTTCATTATATTTAACACAATCTGGATGTTTACTCAGGGAACTGCGATCAACAAAATAAATTTCTTTAAACCTATATATGTATTTTGGTATTTGCTGAGTCTTTTTTTCTGGAGAGTTACCGTAAAATATTTTGACAGGGTAAAAGGAATAGTAATACTGGCATTCATTGTGGGAATATATTGCGGATGCATAGGAGAAGCGGAGAGGTTTTTTTCAATATCCAGAACCGTATCGTTTTTCCCGTATTTCATACTCGGTTACAAATTCAAAAAAGAGAGTATAGATAAGATCAGAAAAGTTCCTAAGATATACAGTCTGGTAATTTTGATTGTTGCTTTCGCAGTTACCGTATACTTAAATATCAGAGGCATAATGCCTGTGAAGATGTATGAACTTATCCAGTCGTATAGCGCAACAAAACTTGATAACATTCACGGAATGATATTGAGGGGAACAATCTACATTATAGCCGTAGTCATCATATTCGCATTAGTAAACCTCATGCCAGATAAAGAATTTCCGATTACAATATACGGACAGCGAACGCTTTGCATCTATGTCCTTTCAAGTTTTGTGATCATCCCAACTCACAGGTTCATGACAAAAGCAGGAATAAGCATAGAAGAGATGCCTATTCAGATCATAGTTGCACTTGGCATTTCAGTACTGACATTTATGATCACAGGAAGCAAGTATGTGAACAAAGTGTATAACACACTCATGGATAAAATATGTTATTATCTCATAGAAGCTATATAACACAATAACTAAGGCAGGAGAAAAGGCTTGATGAAAAATAATATTGAATGGATCTTTTTTGATGTGGGTTCTACTTTGGTAAATGAAGAAAAGGTTTATTGTCACAGGTTACAGGATATCGCGGACGTTGCCGGTGAGCCGTTTGAAAAAATATATAACATGGCAATAGACTTATACAAAAATAATAAGAAGGGCGATCTGGAATTAACACGGAAATATAAAGTCTCAGGTTCAAAGTGGTATTTAGAAGAAGAGGAATTATTCGAGGATACAGAAGAAACCTTAAAGGCATTGAGCCTAAAATATAAGATAGGTATTATAGCAAATCAATCGTTAGGAACAGCAGAAAGACTTGAAAAATTCGGTATAAAAAAATATATAGATCTAATAATAGCATCAGCAGAAGAAGGTGTGGAAAAACCTGATAAAAGAATCTTTAACATTGCATTGTCTAAAGCTTCTTGCAATCCGGAAAATGCGGTAATGATCGGTGATCGAATTGATAATGACATAGTTCCTGCAAAAGAATTGGGAATGAAAACGATATGGATAAAACAAGGATTTGGTAAATATTGGAATATAACCGGAGAAAATGAAATTCCGGATGAAGAGATAAATAGTCTGTCAGAATTAAAGGAAAGATTTTTATAAAAAATAAGCATAAGATTTTGCTGAAACATGGGCAAAATCTTATGCTTTTTTATATCAATTGCTTCCCTATGATATAAAACGCTCCGCTATGGATGCGACCGATGCGCAGATGAATTATGCAAGCTAAAGCTTGCGCGCATCGGCGCGCAAAGAGTTGCAAAGCAACTCTTTGTTCTGGATATAGAAATGATTAAGCTACTTTGCTTTCATCGTTTTTTTTCTCAGACTTCTGCTTGAGAAGAGTCTTTGCAGAAATAACTGAAAGTACAACTGAGAGTACTACGAGAAGCACAGCGATAAGTGCCTGAATAAGTGCCCAAACATCTGCAGATCCTGATGTGTAAGCTGTAAGCTTAGCAGTGATTGTCTGAATGAGTGAGCAGATTGTAACAGCAAGCATGAATACCATAGGAATGTAGAACATCTTATTGTTCTTACCTACAGCACCGAGCCATGTGCAAACTGCAAGGAGACCGATAGCTGCAAGAAGCTGGTTAGCTGCACCGAACAATGGCCAAATCTTGGTGTAACCTGTCATACCAAGTGCAACACCGAGTACAACTGTGATTGCTGTAGCAACGTAAGGATTTGCAAGAACCTTCTTGTAACCTGTTGCATCCTTTGCTGTCTGTCCCTGCTCAAGGAAGAATTCCTGGAACATGTATCTTGCAAGACGAGTAGCGGTATCAAGAGATGTGAGACAGAAAACTGAAACCGCAAGGATGAGCATCTGGTACATAATGTCTTTTGCACCGGGAGCAAATGATCCGATCATTGCTGAAAGTCCGCCGGCAAATACCTGAGTAGGGCTTGCGTATGTTCCGTCTGAAGCAGCTGCCCAAACAAAGCCAACTGCAAGAAGAGAGATAACCGCAACTACACACTCGATAAGCATTGAACCGTAAGCTACAGGCTTAGCATCTTTTTCATTATCAAGCTGCTTAGCCGTTGTTCCTGATGAAACGAGTGAGTGGAAACCTGAAATAGCACCGCAAGCGATTGTAACAAAGAGGGCAGGAAAAGCAGTACCTGTTGTAAATACGCCTGTTCCCTTAAGAGCTGCATCGCCCATAGCAGGAATCTGGAATGAACCGTTACCTGTAACAACAGCTCCAAGAACTGCGATGACACCTGCTCCAATCATGAAGTAAAGAAGGAAAGAGCTGAGGTAATCTCTTGGCTGTAACAAGATCCAAACAGGAGTAACAGATGCAATCAAAATATATACACCGATAACCCACATCCATGCATTGTAAGAAAGTGCGATAGGATGGAAGTTAAGTCCGATGGCAACAACTGCAACGATTCCAAGACATCCGAAAACAGAAGCAACTCCGATGGGAGCATTCTTTCTGTAAACGAAGAATCCAAATACCATCGCAAGAAGGATGAAAAGGATTGATATCATAGCGGTTGACTGATTAGCTGCAAGTGTAGGTCCTTCAACTGCTGCGCCTGTTGATGTTGTAACACCGAATGTGCTTGCAACAATTGAGCTGAAAGCAGCAACGACCAAAAGAAGAGTAAGGTAGCCAAATGTGATAAAGAGTCTCTTAGCTTTTTTGCCCATTGAATCATCGATGATCTCACCGATTGACTGACCCTTGTGACGAAGTGAAGCGAAGAGAGCACCAAAATCATGTACTCCTCCAAAGAAAATGCCTCCGATGATTACCCATAATAAAACGGGAATCCATCCGAAAACGGCTGCCTGAATAGGTCCGTTGATAGGGCCTGCTCCGGCGATTGATGAAAAGTGGTGACCCATGAGAACAGGTGCTTTGGCAGGAACATAGTCGATACCATCTTCGAGCTCATGCGCAGGTGTTTTCTGTGAAGGGTCAATTCCCCATTGCTTTGCGAGCCAGCTGCCGTAAAATACATATCCGGCAGCAAGAAGCGCAACGCTTACTAAAAGTATTACTGCTGCATTCATAACAATTCCTCCATTTTTTTGTATATATCAAAGAGCAGAGATTTTAGCTCTTTGCCGACGTAATTGGTAAAGACCTCCTTGGTGTCCATGGTCGCAACGGCGAGTTTTGCTTCGCTGTGACCTCTGAAGTTAAGAAGATATCCCTTATCAAAATGAAATTTCTTAATCAGTTTTTTTGTCTGAGGATCGGGAGCAGAATCGCATAACACAACAAAAGTAATGTAAGAGATCATGTGATCCTTTTCGGGATACTTATCATTCTTGCGGACAAATTCAGGTTCTATCTTTTGAATGATCAGCTCTTTTATCTCATCAATTTTTTCCGGTGAAAAAGATTTCTCTTTTATAAAAAAAACATGTTCAAAAGTTTTGACAGCCCAAAGCTGAGCTTCTTTTTTAAGAACATATTTCTCACTCATCGAATGAAAAAAGGCATAGGCAGGGAAAAGGATTTCACCAAATTTATAGTTTTCTGTGACATCGAAATTTGCCTGATACCGGCGTAGAAGTTCTTGCAAATATGCGTCGGATGATACCATTGAAGTCACCTTACAAGTAAAAATTTCTTATTGATAATAAAGACCATATATACTTTATCACTTTGACGCGGTGTTGCAAAGAGGAAAATGCACTTTATTACAGTAAACAATATATAGAAGAAACAGAATGAAAATAATTGAAAATACGACAAAGATAATGCAGAAGCGTTGATAAAGACAAACTAATATGAAACCAATCTGCAATATAATGTATAATAAATTGGGAAAGAAAGTAGACGAAGGGAGACAAAATATGCCTTTTATAAATTCAAAAATAAGCATAACAATTTCAAAGGAACAGGAGACAAAGTTAAAGACAGAACTTGGAAAAGCAATAGAGCTCATTCCGGGAAAGAGTGAGAACTGGCTTATGACAGGGTTCGAAGACGGGTATCATTTGTACTTTAGAGGAGACAATTCTCTGCCTACAGCATTCGTTGAAGTAATGATATTTGGAAAAGCAAATCCGGATGCGTTTGAAAAGCTCACAGAAAAGATAACAGAAATCTTTGGTGATGTGCTCGATATTAAACCGGACCATATCTATATAAAATATACACCCGCAGATCAGTGGGGATGGAATGGAAGTAATTTCTGATAATAATACATCATTTTTTTTCTGCGAAATCTGTATGAAAAATAAGTCTGGAGGGAAGCAATGGAGAACAGACCTGTTGGAAGAAAAAAGAATGTCACTGAAGGAGGTTCCGGAGTACACAAAAGAGGCGAGGGACTCGGAACCGGTCCTGTAGGTAATAGCAGTGGGTATTCATCGGGATCCGGACCGTCGGAAAACGGCGGTGGAATGAAGCGCTCAGGGAGAGGGGTAAATCCACTCTTTATGATAATAGTGCTTTTGTTCCTGGCCGGAGGCGGTGGACTTTCGACTATGTTGGGAGGCGGACAGACTGATATATCGCCCGCAACTCAAACACCTGCAAATACCGCACAGAATTCACAGACTTCACAGGGCGGAAATTCAGGGGCAGCCGGATCGATTCTTGGCCAGCTTTTTGGTGGCTACGGTTCATACACAGGATCGGGAGCAAATTCGGCAACCTGGAGTGACACTCCAAACACAGGAAATCTTAACACAAGTGTGGACAGCAGAGCACGTGAAAAAAGGACTGTAATTAAGGGGAACGGACAGGATAATATCACGATTATGGTCTACATGTGCGGAGCAGATCTTGAGTCCCGAAACGGAATGGCTTCAAGGGACATTCAGGAGATGATGAAAGCAGACATTGGTGATAAGATAAATCTCCTTGTTTATACAGGCGGCTGTAAGCAGTGGCAGAACAATGTAATTTCCAATGCCACAAATCAGATATATCAGATAAAGGATGGTAAGCTTAATCCTCTTGTGAATAACGTAGGTAACTTACCTATGACAAAAGCAGAGACTTTGTCGGACTATATCAAGTGGTCTGCAAAGAACTTTCCTGCGGACAGATATGAGCTTATTTTTTGGGACCACGGCGGTGGGTCTACAGGTGGATACGGATACGATGAAAAATTCCAGACCGCAGGAGCCATGTCTTTGGCAGGAATTAATAAGGCACTTAAAGACGGCGGAGTGACGTTCGATTTTGTCGGCTTTGACACATGTCTTATGGCGACTGTTGAGAACGCCCTTGTAGTGTCTAATTACGCGGATTATCTTGTGGCATCCGAAGAGACAGAACCGGGAGTCGGTTGGTACTACACAGACTGGCTTACAGAACTTGGAAAAAATACATCGATGGAGACGATAAATATCGGAAAGAATATTATCGACTCTTTTACAAGCACATGTGCGCAGACTTGTCCGGGTCAAAAAACAACACTTTCAATAACAGATCTTGCGGAGCTTTCGCAGACAGTTCCGACAGAGCTTGCCGACTTCTCAAAAAGCACATCTGAAATGATAAATAGTGACAACTATAAAACGGTTTCAAATGCGAGAGGAAACACGAGAGAATTTGCGGCTTCTTCAAAGATAGATCAGGTCGATCTTGTGGACTTTGCAAACAGGGTTGGAACAGATGATGCAAAAGAACTTGTGGCGACCTTAAAAAGCGCAATAAAATACAACAAAACAAGCTCAAATATGACCAACTCATACGGGCTTTCCATCTACTTCCCTTATAAGAAAACACATAAGGTAGATTCGATGGTAAATACCTATGAAGATATCGGCATGGATAAAGAGTATGCAAAGTGCATTCAGAACTTTGCTTCTATGGAGGTTGCGGGACAGGTTGCAGCGGGTGGTTCACAGACACCTTTACCATCTATTTTTGGAGAGCTTTCCGGAAGCGGAAATTCGGATGCTTCTGCGGAGATGATAACACAGCTTCTTACGACCTTCCTTTCAAGTGACTTTAGCAGCGTGTCGGGACTTAATTCTTCCAACACAGCATTCCTCGGTAAAAGTCTTGATGTGGAAAAGGCAGCAAAATACATTGCTTCTAACAGGTTTGATGAGTCCGCTCTTATGTGGACAAAAAATACTGCAGGAGAAGACGTTATAAGCCTGTCAGAAGACCAGTGGAAAATGGTACATGAACTCGACCTGAATATGTTCTATGATGACGGTGAGGGATACATAGACCTTGGAATGGATAATGTTTTCGACTTTGATGAGAGTGGAAATTTGAGATCGCAGAACGACAAGACCTGGGTTGCAATTGACGGCAATGTTGTAGCCTACTATGTGGTAGACGTTCAGGCAACTGAAGAAAGCTATGCAATAACAGGCAGAGTTCCGTGTCTTTTAAACGGACAAAAAGCGAACCTCATTCTCGTGTTTGATTCGGACAATGAAGACGGGTATGTTGCTGGTGTTTGCTATGACTACGTTGAAGGCGAGACAGAGACCATAGCAAAGAACCTCACAGAATTGCAGGCGGGAGATGAGATTGATTTTACCTGTGATTTCTACGGATATGACAGGGCTTTCAAGAAGGCTTATTTACTGGGAGAAAAATACACAGTAAAAGGGGCAATGTCCGATATGAAAATAAGCAATGTTCCCGTAGGTGACGGAGCGGTTCTTGAGACATATTGTTTCACAGATATTTATGGACAAAAATATTGGACAGAATCACTTAAACATTGATGTAATAATACGCTCTTAAAAATGAACGATACAGAGTAAATTTGAAGGTTGATTTAAGAGTTGTTTTAGAGAAAAAATACGGATAAAAATCAGAGTAAAAATCGGGATAAATTTCGGGGTGATTTTTAGATTTGTAAAAATCGCGAAAAACTGCACCGTTAGTGGGCTTCAGCATTTTTGACGATAAGAAATTCACCACAAAAACCGGGGATAAAAAGCAGGTGCGTTTTAAGCCTTTTTTTACCCTGTTATCCGATAACAAATTACACAGATAAAAAGCAAAAGATTATTCAGAGAATAAACTCAAAACCATAAACACATTACAACGGGAGTTATAAATGCACGACATACTTACAACTTTGTGTTACATCGAATGCGGTGACAGATATCTTATGCTCCACAGAGTCTCCAAAAAGAACGACATCAGCAAAGACAAATGGCTCGGCGTAGGAGGGCACTTTGAAGCGGATGAAAGTCCCGAAGAATGTATGCACAGAGAGATACTTGAAGAGACAGGTTATGACATACCAAAAGAGGAGCTTAATTTCAGAGGACTTGTGACCTTTGTTTCCGGCAAAGGAGACTACGAGCTTATGTCCCTCTTTACCGCACCTGCTCCAAACGAAGAGCCGAGTGACTGTGATGAAGGAAAACTTGAATGGATAAAAAAGAGTGAAGTTTACGGACTCAATCTATGGGAAGGAGACAAGATATTTTTTAAACTCTTGGAAGAGAGAAAAGACTTCTTTTCACTGAAGCTTGTTTACGACGGAAAAGACAACCTGACAGAGGCTGTTCTTGACGGAAAGAAAATGGATCATAAGGAATATCTGAGAAATATAAAATGAACGAAGAAAAATCACGCGATTATCTTGCGGGAAGAGCAAAGGATCTTGCTACAAGAGCTTACATGAATAATTTTGTCACTCACACGGACTTCTTGTCCGTATCCGAGCAGGCGCTTTTTTACAACATACTTGCGAGTGAAAAAATACCTGCAAATGTACACGAATATCATGGTGCGCATTTCGTTATGTACGGAGGTAATAAAGACGCTGAAAGAGCGATGGTATGTTTCCTCCCCGATTACATGGATGAAGAGAGCTTTATAATGGCGGAGCAGGAAGAGCCTTCTGTTCTTGCCTGTGTGAGAATAGAACCGGTGAATGCAAAATTCGCCGATAATCTCAGTCACAGAGACTATCTCGGAGCGGTCATGAATCTTGGAATAGAAAGAGATCAGATCGGAGATATCTTTGCAGGAGAAAATGAAGCGTATCTTTATGCCACTTGTGACATCGCAGAAATGATATGCAAAGAACTTATTAGAATTAAGCATACTTCCGTGAAGTGCGAAACAGTAAAATCTTCCGAGTGCAACATCGAACCCAAATTCGAAGAAATCGGAGGCACGGTTGCATCGGAGAGAATAGATGCAATTCTTTCTTTTGTTTATCACCTTTCGAGATCGGAAGCGCAGAGGCTTATTGAAGCGGAGTCTGTATACATAGACGGACGCACTGCATATAGCGGCGGATATGACCTCAAAGAAGGAGCCAGAGTTTCGGTAAGAGGACACGGCAAATTTATTTATCTCGGAACAGAGAATACGACCAGAAAAGGCAGACTGTTTATAAAAGTAAAAATTTTTGTATAATGGAGCCTGACAGGAAGGCGATTTTTTATGGGTAATTACATTGTATTTGACCTTGAGTGGAATCAGGGTGAAGCGCCTGTTACAATAGACGGTAAAACTCTTTCATTCGAAATAGTTGAAATAGGCGCTGTGAAATTAAATGAGAAAAGGGTTAAGATAGGCGAGTTTTCAAAACTGATAAAACCTAAGGTTCACAAGCAGATGCACAAGATAACGGGAAAGCTTATTCATCTGTCTATGGAAGACCTTGAAAACGGAGAAGATTTTTGTGATGCGGCAAAAGAGTTTTTGGAATGGTGCGGAGAGGATCCAAAATTCTGCAGCTGGGGACCTCTTGATCTTACAGAATTTCAGAGGAATTTAGACTTCTTTGGAATGCCGCTTTTATCGGACAGACCACTTGCATTTTATGATGTGCAAAAACTCTATAGTCTTGCGTTTGATGACGGACGTACCAGAAAGGCACTTTCATCGGCTGTAGAAGAGCTGGGACTTAATACGGATAATCCGTTCCACAGAGCACTGGGGGATGCGGAGTACACGGCAAGGATTTTTCAGCGGTTTAAAGAAAGAGTTCTTGAGAGGATATCTTTTGACACCTATGTAACACCTAAGACCAAGAAGCAGGAAATCAAGATTGTTTTTGACAGCTATGAAAAATATATTTCAAGGGAATTTGATACCAAAGAAGATATCCTTGAAAATATGGAGATAATGAGCACCAAGTGCTACATATGTCATAAGAACATAAGACGTAAGATAAAATGGTTTTCTCCAAACGGCAAACATTACTATGCAGTTGCATGTTGTGACAAGCATGGTTTTATGAAGGCAAAAGTCAGGATAAAAAAAGCTGAGAACGGAAGACTATATGTTGTCAAAACTTGCAGGTTCATTTCACCTGAAGAAGTTGAGACCATGAAACAAAGACAGAGGAAGGTAAAAAAAAGGCAGACCCCATAATATAATGGGTTCTGCTTTTTTCAGCTTTTTGTTAATGCATCAATATTGTAATTGCTATTAGAATTCCATAGTATCCATTCGTCATAACCGGCGTCATATACGGCTTGGATTTGCGCTCGTATTTCTTTTCCCTCATATTTTATATGTCCTTTTACCCAGGTTGCGGTGAACGCTTGAAGCCATGGCCGAATAACAGCATGATTATTATTTGAAATTGGCTTTAAGATTTCATTAGATTTTTCAAGTGCTTTATTAACCGTATCGTAAGGATGGGCATCGGGAACATCTAATTTAAATTCTCCGTCTGCATAATGAGATGGATAGATCATTGGACAGATGATATCTAAATTGGAGACAAGATTTACATAATCCTGGCCGACGTGTTTTGAGTCTTTGTTACTATTGATTATTGTTCCAAAAACATCAGCTGATACAGGAATGTTATGTTTATGCCCCTCTTCAGTTACTTTGGCTAAGAACTCAGTGATATAATTTCTACGGGCATCATCATCATCTGAAACGAGATCATATAAGGCATCATCAGCTTTTTGTCCAACCGGAAATCTAACATAATCAAGTTGCACTTCATCAAAACCGAGAGCACAACAACTGTTCACAAGGCTAATAATATAATTCCACACTTCTTCTTTACATGGGTTCACCCAAGCATTCCCATTGGCATCAGTTATAGGTGTATTGTCAGAAGATGTAAGAGCAAGCTCAGGATGAGCTTTTGCCAATATAGGATCTTTGAAACAAGCTATTCTTGCAATTACATATATATCATTTTCTTTTAACTTTTTTAAAAGTGCACTAATGTCTTTTATGTAGGCAATGCCGGAGTTCATTTCTAGGACATTTTCATTATCCATTTTAAAGGTAATGTTTCCATTGTCATCTTTAACATCAAGAACAATTGTATTTAGTTCTGTTTCGTTTATAAGACTAATGATATCGTCAAGCTTATCTGTTCCGGCTGTTGGACCTGTGACATATATGCCTTTTACCTTTAAATGATTTTCTTTCCACACATCCATGTTATCAGCTGATTCTTCTATAACAGGTGTTTCCGGTTTAATCTCATCCGTATTTTTTGTATGAGTATCTTTTTGTGATTTGGAATTAAAAAAGATAAACAAACCGAAGCAGATAATTGCGATAACTATAACAGCTACAATAATATATATTTTTTTATACCGGATATGTCCTTTATTAAATTCTCGCTTTCTCCTGTTGTATCTAATTCGGTCGCTTCTGCTATGGAATGTTCTGTTAGCTGCAATCCTTGTTGCAACAGACGCGACTAAGGTCATTAGAACAACAAAGACTCCGGCACACATAATAAGTATCTTTACATTGATAAAAATCGAATGATACGCATTGGCTAATTGTGAGGGTGTTCCGTTCTGTTCAAAGTAGCATACATGGGCGTTTCCTATAGGGATACCTTTGTAGCTGTATATAACCTTTGCAAGAGCATTGCCTGCCTTAGCCTGTTCTTCAGGAGTAAAATCATATGAGATCTCATAGTCGGTATCTTCAACAGATGCATTGACGGGAAGAATAACATAATCTTTTGGATTAAGATTAAGGATTGTTCCCGACTTACCAAACACATCATTATCTGACTCAAAGAAAAGAGAATCATCCGGCATATATCTTTTGTCCACATCAGCAACTTTCTCAGCACGGAAATTATTGAAGCCGTAATTGAAAAGTGTAACTGTATCATTGAACTGTTCCGGTGACTCATCTTTAAGTACAACACAGATAAGTCTCATACCGTCTCTTTCCGCACATGTAACAAGAGTTTCACGGGCAAGATCTGTATAACCTGTTTTACCTCCAACGATGCCGTCATATTTAATTTCACCGTTTATAAGCTTATGCTTGTTGTGGACAGGGAATTCATCAGGCTGTGTTTCTGTTGCGGTAAAATGGTAGTTTGGAGTATTTCCGACTTTACATAACAGATCATTACTAAAGAATTCTCTGGCGATAAGTGCAAGGTCATAGGCGCTGGTATAGTGATCGTCAGCTTGAATACCGTTGGTGTTTGAAAAGTGAGTATTCTTACATCCAAGTTCTTTTGCCCGGGCATTCATCATATCAACAAATTTGTCTATGCTTCCGCCTACATGTTCAGCGACCGCATTGGCAACTTCGTTTGCACTTCCAACCATAATTCCGAAAAGAGCTTCTTCAAGAGAAATTGATTCACCTTCATCTATTCCGAGATTAGATCCGTCTCTTGGAACACTAAAGACAGCATCGTGAGAGAAAACAACCTGCTCATCCAATTTGGCATTCTCCACAGCAAGAAGACAAGTCATAATTTTTGTCGTACTTGCGGGATAGAGTTTCTCATCGATATTTTTCGAATAGAGAATAGTCTTCGTATTCGCATCCATCAAAATGGCAGCTTCTGCCGGTATGACAGGTCCTTCGGGCCATCCTTGTATGGAATTACTTTGAATCGGAGCTTCTTTTTGCTTAAGTGCCTCTTCGGTGGGATCGCCTGTTTCTGCGTGGACTGCTGTTTGCAACATAAAAAAAGCTGCAAAAAACATTGAGAATGAAGCAGCGATACATCTTATTCTGTTTTTATTATGGAAGTCATTAAAAAAGTTCATAGTATGTAAATAATACAATACTTCCCATTCAAGGGCAAATGTTGTAAAATTCTTTATAAAGGATAGGTGGAATTTAAAAAATGCGATTACGTAATATAGCGGGTTCGAGAGAAGTTATTGCTGAGAGTAAGTACACTGTTAAGGACCCTGAGCAGAAAAAAGGACTTTGGAAAAAAGAAATATTTGGAAACGATAATGAGATTCATATCGAGATAGGAATGGGCAAGGGTCGTTTCATAATGGATATGGCGGCGCTTCATCCTAATATTAATTATGTAGGAATAGAAAAATATTCGAGCGTACTTCTTCGTGCGATACAGAAGCAGGAAGAGTTGCAACTTCCAAATGTTATCTTTATAAGAATGGATGCGGAAGATATTACGGAAGTATTTGATGAATCAGAAGTTGGTAGAATTTATTTGAATTTTTCAGATCCTTGGCCAAAGGACAGACATGCCAAAAGGCGACTTCCTTCCCGCGAGTTTCTGAAGCGATATGATAAAATATTAAAAGAGGACGGCGTTGTGGAATTTAAGACTGATAATGAAGGTCTTTTCACATTCGCACGCGATGAGGTAGAGCCTGCCGGATGGAATATTGATGCCATTACATACGACCTTCATAATGATGAAGTCATGAACGAAGGAAATGTGATGACTGAATATGAGGAAAAGTTTTCGTCACTTGGAAATCCGATTTTTAAGTACGTGATCAGTAGAAAGGGGGACTAACCTATGGACTACACGCTAAACAGTCAGAACTTCGAAGAAGAAGTTTTGAAAAGTAACTTGCCGGTGCTTGTTGATTTTGCAGCAGACTGGTGCGGACCATGTAAGATGATGTCACCTGTTATAGACGAACTTGCAGAGGAATACGAAGGAGAGCTTAAGGTCGGAAAGATAAATGTTGACCAGGCACCCGACATAGCTCAGAAGTACAATGTAATGTCCATTCCGATGTTCGCTTTATTCAAGAATGGAGAGCTTACTGAGACAGCAATAGGAGCTCAGAACAAGACAAAATTACAGTCTATAATCGATAAAGTGCTGGCTTAACAGTCAGCACCTTTTTAAAGAGGAGATTAAGGTTTTGCCAAAGATTACAAACTTTGAAAATTATAGGAAGAGAGATGACTACGATACATACGATCCGGACGAGAGATATTATACGGGCGATATGTATGAAGACATGCAGGATTATGACAAGCATGACTACGATAGCCGTGATCATGATGGTCAGGCTTATGATGACCATGAGTATGATGAACATGACTATGACGGGCATGAGGATGATCAGCAGGATTACGAAGGTCAGAATTACGGACAGAGTAACCATGATGATCAGCGTGATTATGATGACCATAACGATCATGCCAATAATCAGGACAATGTCGGTCAGACTCAGGATATACCACAGGTAAACACCGTATCTGAGAATAATCAGCATGAGGATGCGGGTGATATCGAGATTGCCGATCCCTATAATTTTTTCAATGCGGAAGAGCGCGAGGCATATTTCCGCCAAAGAGAGCAAACTGACGGACAACCTGAAGACCCTGATATGCAAAGAAGAGAGCGCGCAGATAATCGTGATGACAGTCGAATCCCAAGAAGAGACGACGATCGTCCTATGCGCCGAGATGATGGATATCCGCCGAGAAGAGATGATGACCGCGCAATGCGCCGTGATGACGGATACCCGCCGAGAAGAGATGACGAGCGTCCCATGCGTCGTGATGATGGATATCCGCCGAGAAGAGGTGATGATCGCCCCATGCGTCGTGATGATGGATACCCGCCGAGAAGAGATGAGGAACGTTCTATGCGCCGAGATGATGGATACCCGCCAAGAAGAGGTGATGATCGCCCTATGCGTCGTGATGATGGATACCCGCCAAGAAGAGATGATGGCCGTCTAAGATATCGCGATGATGAATATGCACCAAGAAGAGATGACCGTTCGAGACGTCGTGATGACGAATATATGCCGAGAAGAGACGATCGTCCGAGACGCCGTGACGAGAGAGACGATTATCGTGATGATGATCGCTATCGCCGTCGTGGAAGAGATTATTACGAAGATGAATATGATGAAGATTATTATGATGATAACGGAATCGATGAGCAGACAAAGCTCTTGATGGTAAGAATCGCTTCTGTTGTTACCGGAATAATTATTCTCATGTGTCTTGTGTTTATTGTAAAGGCGAAGCTTATTAATAAGGTAGCTTCTCCTGATTCTGAAAAAACAGCTACGGAATCGCAGAAAGATAAAGATGGCGATGACGATAGTGAGGATGATAACGGGGGTGGAAAAGGTGATATTGATATCCCCGAAGGATATACGGAGACAAATGATAAAGTTGTTGTAAATTATGAGTTCCTGAATCTCAGATCTTCGCCAAGCACGAGCAGTGATATCGTTACTAAGGCAAAAGACGGAGATGAACTTAAGAGAATTGCAGTAAGCAATGACGGATCATGGGCACTTATTAATTATAAAGGTAAGGCAGTGTACGCATCTATGGATTATCTAAGCGAGAATCCTTGAGTGAAGCCAAGAGTAGAATTTATCCATTGCTTCCGATAGAGAACTTTCCGAACGTGAAAAAGTATCAGCGTGGGTGAGAATTTCATCGGAAGTGGTATCCTTGGCATAGTCTGCGATTTTTTGGGCAGAACTTGCCTCCAGCAGACGATAATCCATATTTACCAGAAGATTGTTGTGCAGGGCACTGACACAGGTATACAGAGAAGGATATTTTTTCTGTATAAGAGAGAATTCATCAAGTATCTGTTCTCTGCTCTGTAGACAAAAGAGAATATAAACAGACTCAACTACTTCATGAGGTTCAATTTCTTCCTGATAGGAGTTGTCTTCATAGTCATCTCTTGTTGCGTAATATTCGCAAATCTCCTGAACCAAGGCACCGACTTTTGAGTTGTCGTACAATTTCTGAAGTTCGTCAATTTTTTTATCATTCATAATTAAAGTATAGCATATACAGAGGAAATCAAAAATGAAGATCGGTATTTTTGATTCCGGGATAGGTGGGCTTTCTGTGCTTCATGAAGCCTATCATTACCTTCCGGAGCAAAATTACATATTTTACGCTGATACAGAGCATGTACCGTATGGATTAAAAACCCCGGAGCAGATCCTTAGTTATTCGATCGGCATCACGGAGTTTTTGCTTGAAAGGGGAGCGGAAGCGATAGTAGTAGCTTGTAATACCGCAACCAGCGTAGCAATTAAGGAACTTAGGAAAAGATACAGCATTCCTATCTTGGGAATGGAACCGGCTGTAAAGCCCGCTGTTGAGGGAACGGATAAGAAGCGTATTATGGTAATCGCGACCCCCGTGACCATTAGAGAAGATAAGTTAAAAGACCTTCTGCACAGAGTAGATGAACATCACAGAGTAGACCTTCTGCCGATGCCAAGGCTCGTTGAGTTTGCGGAAAGAGCTGAGTTTGATTCGGAAGAGGTCCTTGATTATATAAAGAAACAGTTTGAACCATATAATATGGAAGAATATTGTGCACTTGTACTTGGATGTACGCACTTTAACTACTTTAAACCTGCGTACAGACAGATTTTTGGTGATGAGACCCTTCTTATTGATGGAAATCACGGTACAGTAAAGCATTTAGCTGAGGTTCTCGGAATAGAATTATCTAAGGCACCAGATAATGTAGTTATTTTTGATGATGTACACAAGATGTTGGAACAATCGAAAACAGAATATTTTTATTCCGGAAAACCGATAACGAGTGAGACAGAGCTTGAACATTTGAAAATACTACATAATCGGTTAGAAAATGTAAGAAAAAAATAATAATTCTCCTTCTTGTTTTTTACTAGATAAAGTATTATCATAGTTATGCGACCACAATATATTGTTATTCGATTAGAAAACATCGTGATTGCGAAAACAGTTTTTTTGTAAAATAAAAGAAGGGGGTTCTTATGAAGATCATTAAGAGAAGCGGTAAAGAAGTTGCATTTGATGGCAATAAGATTCTTGCGGCTATTGAGAAGGCAAATAACGAAGTTACCGACGAGAAGAAATTAACCGCAGGCCAGATCAGCGACATCGAAAGAAGCGTGGAGAATCAGTGCGCATCTCTTACTCGTGCAGCAAGCGTTGAGGAAATCCAGGATATGGTTGAGGATGGACTCATGAAATCAGGCAAGTACGAGGTTGCCAGAAAATACATTACATACCGCTATAAACATGCTCTTGTCAGAAAGTCTAACACGACTGATGAGCAGATTATGTCTCTTATTGAGTGCAATAACGAGGAAGTTAAGCAGGAAAACTCCAATAAGAATCCTACAGTAAATAGCGTACAGAGAGATTACATGGCCGGTGAGGTTAGTAAGGACATTACCAGAAGATTTCTTTTGCCCGAAGACGTGGTAAGAGCGCATGAGGCAGGACTTATCCATTTCCATGATTCTGATTATTTCGCACAGCATATGCATAACTGTTGCCTTGTAAATCTGGAGGATATGCTTCAGAACGGAACAGTTATTTCAGAGACAATGATAGAACGTCCCAAGAGCTTCTCTACAGCATGCAACATCGCAACACAGGCGATCGCGCAGATTGCAAGCTCACAGTACGGCGGACAGAGTATCACACTTTCACACCTTGTTCCTTTTGTTGATGTCAGCAGACAGAAATTCCGTAAGGAAGTTGCTCTCGAGTTCGAGACAGCCGGAATGAAGATCAACAAGAAGCAGGTAAATGACATCGCAGAGATGCGTGTAAAAAAAGAAGTAGAGAGAGGATGTCAGGTAATCCAGTATCAGGTCATCACACTTATGACCACAAACGGACAGGCACCTTTCATAACAGTTTATATGTATCTTGATGAAGTTCCCGAAGGACAGACAAGAGAAGACCTTGCCATGGTCATCGAGGAAATGCTCAAGCAGCGTATCACCGGAGTTAAGAACGAAAAGGGACAGCTTATCACACCTGCATTCCCTAAGCTTATCTACGTTCTTGACGAGGACAACATCCATGAGGATTCCAAGTACTGGTATCTCACAGAGCTTGCTGCCAAGTGTACAGCAAAGAGACTCGTTCCCGACTACATCTCAGCTAAGAAGATGAAGGAACTTAAGGGCGGAGACGTTTATCCTTGCATGGGATGCAGAAGTTTCCTTACTCCCGACAACGAGAATGTTCCCGAAGGATTGTGCAACAAGGGCAACAAGGCTCATGCGCAGAACTACAAAGAGGGCGATCACAAATACTACGGAAGATTCAATCAAGGCGTTGTTACAATCAACCTTGTAGACGTAGCATGTACATCAAATAAGGATGAGAAAAAGTTCTGGGAGATAATGGAAGAGAGAACAGAACTCTGTAAGAGAGCACTCATGTGCAGACATGAGAGACTTCTCGGAACACCTTCCGATGTAGCTCCTATTCTTTGGCAGAACGGTGCACTTGCAAGACTTCAGAAGGGTGAGACAATCGATAATCTTCTCTTTGGAAACTATTCGACAATATCACTCGGATATGCAGGTCTTTGCGAATGTACAAGATATATGAAGGGCGTTTCCCATACAGATGCTAAGGGAAAAGACTTCGCATTAAAAGTAATGCAGTTCCTCAACGACAAGTGTGCTAAGTGGAGAGCTGAGACAAATATTTCATTCAGCCTTTACGGAACACCTCTTGAGTCAACAACATATAAATTTGCAAAATGTCTGCAGAAGCGTTTTGGAATTATTCCTGACGTTACAGACAAAAACTACATTACAAACAGCTATCATGTTCATGTTACTGAGCAGATCGATGCATTTACAAAGCTTAAGTTTGAGTCCGAGTTCCAGGCACTTTCGCCCGGCGGAGCAATAAGCTATGTAGAAGTACCTGATATGAATAGCAATATTGAAGCGGTTATTTCAGTAATGAAATATATATATGAAAACATCATGTATGCTGAGCTCAATACCAAATCAGATTTCTGTCAATGCTGCGGTTATGATGGGGAGATCAAGATTGTTACAGATACAGACGGAAAGCTTATTTGGGAGTGCCCTAATTGCGGTAACAGAGACCAGAACAAGATGAATGTAGCAAGACGTACCTGCGGTTATATCGGAACACAGTTCTGGAACCAGGGACGTACACAGGAGATCAAAGAAAGAGTGCTCCATATGGCGACACCTAAGCTTTGATTGGTTACTGATTTAGACCTACTATGTAAAAGCCGGGAGAATTATCCCGGCTTTTATTACAGTCTGGGAGATTTTTTAAGAAAGGCGAGAAATGAATTACGGACAGATATATTACAGTGATGTAGCAAACGGAATAGGATGCAGAACCTCATTTTTTGTGAGTGGATGCACACATCATTGCAAAGGTTGTTTCAATGAAATGACATGGGACTTTAATTACGGACAGAAATATACAAAAGAAGTGGAATATGAGATTGTTGAATCTCTCAAGCCAAGCTATATCGACGGCCTCACAATTCTCGGAGGAGAGCCTATGGAAATAGCCAACCAGAAAGAGATAAGACCGCTCCTTGAGCGGATAAAAAAAGAAGTTCCCAAGGCGACTATCTGGATCTATTCCGGATACACTTTGGAAGAGCTTACAGACACTGAAAACAAGAGATGTCACGGGGATGACACCGATGCCATTCTTTCCATGACAGATATACTCGTTGATGGAGAGTTTGAACTTGATAAAAAAGATCTGATGCTCAGGTTCAGAGGATCGTCCAATCAGAGAGTTATCGATATGAAGGAAACGCTGAAAGCGGGAAAAATAGTGCTTTCCAAGTATAATGACAGAGACTGCTCAAGGATCTAGATGTACAAAAAATCGAAAAAACCAGTGCAACTTTTGCAATGTTCGCCACAATGTAAGCACTTACAATACAAAAATTTTTGATATATTATAATTAACGTGAGCAGTACTTATTGAACGCGAAAGCCGTTACGGCTATGAGGAGGCAGCTATGAGAGACGAGAGATTTGATCTTCTAACTTTTGGAGAGATTATGCTTCGTCTTTCGCCGCCAAATTATGAGCGTATGACACGCGGAGATGTTTTTGACAAAAGAGCCGGCGGCTCTGAACTCAATGTAGCATCAGGCGTAGCGCTTTTGGGACTCCGTACAGGAGTCATTTCAAGACTTCCACAGAACGCACTCGGAACTTTTATTAAGAACCGAATCCGTTTCGAGGGTGTATCGGATGATTATCTTATCTATGATGAGTCACCTGAGGCAAGACTTGGAATATATTACTACGAAAACGGTGCTGCACCACGCAAACCATCCATAGTCTACGACAGAATGAATTCTTCAATAACAAGAATTTCTTTGTCAGAGATTCCTGAGAGTGTGTATACATCTACAAGAATGTTTCATACAAGCGGAATTTCACTTGCACTTAATAAGAACACTTGTGAAGTTGCAACTGAGATGATAAAGAGATTCAAGGAAGGTGGCGCCAAGGTATCATTTGATTGTAACTACCGTGCCAACCTTTGGAGCGAAGAAGACGCCAGAACTGCAATAAAGAAGATCCTCCCTTATGTAAATATTCTTTTTGTGTCGGAGGAAACATCCCGACGCATGATGCAGAAAGATGGCGAGCTCTTCGATATAATGAAGAGCTATACTGAGGAATATCCTGTCGAAGTAGTTTGCACAACTCAACGACAGGTTATAAGCCCCAGAAAGCACAACTTTACGTCTACCATATATGACGCCAAGAACGACCGGTTTTATACCGAGGCGCCATATGCGGATATAGATGTAATAGACAGGATTGGTTCCGGCGATGCTTATGTATCCGGTGTATTATACGGAATGCTTAAGTACGATGATGTTCAGAAGGCGCTTGAATACGGTAATGCAACCTCAAGTGTCAAGAATACTATTCCGGGAGATCTTCCCGCGAGTGATCTGAAAGAGATTGACAGCATCATCAAGAATCACAATGCCGGAGGTCCTACCAGCGAGCTTGATCGCTGAGGACAAATGAATTTGCCGATTTACGTTCGCCATAACGTATTTCCTTTATAAAACCTCTACAAGCAGGA
This sequence comes from Butyrivibrio sp. AE2005, assembly GCF_000686965.1. NCBI lineage: Bacteria > Bacillati > Bacillota > Clostridia > Lachnospirales > Lachnospiraceae > Butyrivibrio > Butyrivibrio sp. AE2005. The sequence goes on along the minus strand of NZ_JMMD01000006.1, from coordinate 101,725 downwards.
GTAATCTTGCGGAAAAGACCGGACCCACCGGTCTTTTTTTACATTATAAATAAATCTTTTCTATATTATTATACTGTTGAAAAAAAAGTATGAGTGAAGTGCGCGTGTTTGAAAATGTAGTTATTATGATATATAATAATATTATAAAAGCATTGAATATGTATAAATAATGCATGTGATTGTATGCGCTAAAAAGAGGTGTTAGTATGGCGGAACAAGTATTAATTCAGTTCAGAGCAGATAAAGAGTTAAAACAAGAAGTTGCAAGAATTTATGAAGAGTTAGGCCTGGATTTACCTACTGCTTTCAGAATATTTCTAAAAAAAAGTAAGCAGGTAAAAGGACTTCCCTTTGATGTAAGATTACAGGAATCGAAGAGAGAAGATTTTAAAGATGCATTTTATGCACTTCGTAATGAGGCGGAGGATCTTCCTGAAATGTCATTGGAAGAGATTAATTCAGAAATAGCAGAAGCAAGATTGGAACGTAAGAAGGGTCACAAGTAATATGATATATGCAGTAATTGATACAAACGTTTTTATCTCTGCACTTCTGAGTAAAAATGAAGATTCTGCGACAGTTAAGATTTTTAATGCAATCGTCGGTGGAATTATTACACCACTGTATCATAAAGATATTATTGAAGAATATTCTGATGTACTTCACAGAAAAAAGTTTAAGTTCAGTGAAGAAAAAATAATGAATGTTTTAAATATGATTGAAAAATATGGCGTTGAGATATTTCCAAAACCCACAGGTGAAATATTGATTGATATGGATGATTTGATTTTTTATGAAGTTGCGATGGAAACACGAGATGATGATTCATATCTTGTTACAGGAAATCAAAAACATTATCCAATAAAGGATTTTATAGTAACACCTGCAGAAATGATTGAGATAATCAAAAGATACACCATTTAAGAGAAACACTGAGGAATAGGTTGTCCACTTGACAATCTTTCTAAATGTTAATAAAATCAACTTTAAATAATACGACGTTGAAGAGGAATAGTAACTGCGTAAGCGTTTCAGAGAGAGAGCCGTTGGTGTGAGGTTTTTACGTATAAACAGCGAACCTACCTTGGAGTCCTGTATGAAAATACAGCGTTTCCCGCGTTAAGGGTTAAATTGAGTGAGACCACAGCAGAGTATGCTGGGTTTAAATAGGGTGGTACCGCCGAGAATCTTCGGTCCCTGTTAGGGGATTTGAGGGTTCTTTTTTATATCATAGAAAAATCCTTTCTGATAAAAAAGCGTCTCTCAAAGTTCCCGGAAACACTTAATTGCAAAAAAGGAGAAAAGAAATGGCTGACAACAAGAAACTCGTATCAGAGATCACATCTATGGATGAAGATTTCACACAATGGTATACCGATGTGTGTATCAAAGCCGATCTCGTAAGTTATTCCAATATTAAGGGATGTATGGTAATCAAACCTGCGGGATATGCAATCTGGGAGCTCATTCAGAAACACCTTGATGCAAGATTCAAGGCAACAGGAGTACAGAACGCATACCTTCCCATGTTTATCCCTGAGTCACTTCTTCAGAAGGAGAAGGACCACGTAGAAGGCTTCGCACCTGAAGTTGCGTGGGTAACACACGGCGGACTCGAGCCTCTTACAGAGAGATACTGCGTACGTCCTACATCAGAGACACTTTTCTGTGATTATTACAGAGGAGAGATCCACTCATACAAAGACCTCCCCCAGGTGCTCAACCAGTGGTGCAGCGTTGTTCGTTGGGAAAAAGAAACAAGACCTTTCCTTAGAAGCAGGGAATTCCTCTGGCAGGAAGGCCACACAGCACACGCTACATTTGAAGAAGCAGAAGAGCGTACACAGCAGATGCTTAACGTATACGCTGACTTCCTTGAGAATGATATGGCTATCCCTGTAATCAAGGGACAGAAGACAGATAAAGAAAAGTTTGCAGGAGCTGAGGCTACATACACAGTTGAGGCACTTATGCATGACGGAAGAGCTCTTCAGAGCGCAACCAGCCACAACTTTGGTGATGGATTTGCCAAGGCATTCGAAATCCAGTATGCGGGTAAAGACAACAAACTTCACTATGTAAATCAGACTTCATGGGGACTTACAACACGTACTATCGGAGCTATGATCATGGTACACGGCGACAACTCAGGACTCGTTGTTCCTCCTAAGATCGCGCCTATCCAGGTTGTTGTTATACCTATCCAGCAGAAGAAAGAGGGCGTTCTCGATGCAGCTTATGATATCGCAAAGAGCCTTTCAGATTACAGAGTAAAGACAGACGATACAGACAGAACACCCGGATTCAAGTTCGCAGAGCAGGAGATGAGAGGAATTCCTGTACGTGTAGAGATTGGACCTAAGGACCTCGAGGCAGGAAAGTGCGTACTTGTAAGAAGAGATACAAGAGAAAAGATTGAGTGCGCTATCTCTGAAGTATCTGCAAAAGTCGGTGAGCTCCTCGATCAGATCCAGAAAGATATGTTCGCAAGAGCAAAGAAGCACCTTGAAGAGCATACATTTGTTGCTCACAATAAAGAAGAGTTCGCTGAGAACTTCAAGGAGACAAAGGGCTTCGTAAAGGCTATGTGGTGCGGAGACCGCGAGTGCGAAGACAAGATAAAGGAAGAATTCAACGTAACAAGCCGTTGTATGCCTTTCGAGCAGGAGAACATCTCAGATGTTTGCCCTATCTGCGGCAAGCCTGCTAAGAAGATGGTTTACTGGGGAAGAGCATATTGATAAATCCTTTTATCAAGTAAAAAATGATAATAGAGCGGGCGCGAGAAATCTAATAAATTTCTCGCGCCCGTTATTATTAACGCAAAAGCTAATTACTGCTCATTTAAATATGTCTGAATTCGGTTATTGATAACATCCGCAACTTCTTCGGCTGATTTCTGCCCATCGAAGAATGCGGCAGTTTCTTCAGTAACGAAGGAATCAATCTTTGAATCAAGCCTGTGTATTGCCTTGCATGAAAGAATACTGTCGTAGAGCTTTTGAGCTTCATCCGCAGGAAGAGGCTTTAGTTTTACCTCATGACAATTTGTATACACGATAGCGTCTTCTTCTGATGCAGCCGGCTCCGTAGCCTTTTTCATATAAGATTCAAAAAGAGCCTTATCTGAAGGGAAAGTAGAAACGTCATTAATTGCGGGATCAGTACAATAACTTTTTATAAATTCCAGTGCACCCTCGGGGCATTTGGAAGATGCGCTAACACATAACTGGTTGAATGGAGTTATCATTGTTGTAGTTTCACCGCTATTGTTAGGAAAACCAAGAATTGCCACCTTATCCTTTAATTCATTCTGTTCTATGTCTGTAAAAGAGTTAAATCCATATAAATCCTGATCACAGAGTATGCCGTTACTATTGATGGACGGAAGCTCATCAACGACTTCAATCTCTTCATCATCTGATGCAGCGGTTTTTTTCTTGCCGCTGTTTAATTTTTTGGCATATTCAAGAATCTCTATAAATTCAGGGCATTTAAGATTACATTTCTTGTTATTCCAATCGATGAACTTATCACCTGCTGTCTGAATACTTGTATTAATGAACTTATTTCCATCCATTGAATCTTTGAGATTCAAGTCGTCATACTCTTTTAACGAAAGAGATGTCTTACCACCTGCGGCACTTTCCTTCATTAGAAGAGTATTGTATACGAACGAAGGATAAACAGAATACACCTTGTCGCCTGTTTTCATCATCTCATATATATTAGGGAGAATTTCTACATCGCCCAGCGCTCCGCCTTTATCAAAAGCAGATGAAAGATCCATCAGTACGCCTTTATTTGCATAACTGTCAATGTTCGGAGCAAAATAATATGAAAAGCAGAAGATATCGGGAGCTTTTCCTGCGAGAATATCCTGATTAAATGCCTGCAGAATATCATCAAGCTCATCTTCAGGGTAGGAGTCAGAATAATCAATGACTTTTACCTTATATTTATCACTGGATTTGTTGAATACGTTTACTGCCATGGTTACATCAGCTGTGAAGCAGGCGCCACCCAAAGTGAGCATTGTTTTATCCGGTACATCTGCGGGATCAACTTTAGTTAAAGTAGAAAAATGGATATTTGAATTGAAATCAAGTGTTTCAGCAAATAATTCCTTATCATTTATTGCAATCCAGCCTAAAAAGTTCAGTCTGTCTATGCACGAATCATCAAGATCAAGCAGTTTGGTCATTTTATCGGATTCATAGTCGTAGCCGTATATTCCGTTATAATCTTGTGAATAAAGATCATATCCTTCACCGCTTTGATAGGAGTAGTGTCTTTCCGAGCAGGCCTTACTTGTTTTGCCAAAAGATTTATTATCAAGATCAACCTTAGCTAATATGGGGACATCGTCAGAAGTTGCTCCTTCAATAAAGAACTGATCCTTTGAGCCTTTATATAGGAAAAAAGCATCTGAATCAAAGTTTTTCTGAGCATCCTCTAACTTTATTAAAATTGTAGAGTCAGCCTGATCGCTAAATGTTTCGATGCCGCGTGAAGTATTAAGAACAAGTCCGTATTTATCGCTACAGTACATATCATAGATTTCAAAATCAAGTGTTTTACTTAGGACTTCATTTCCGGTATTATCAAACTTCTTAAGACAAGATTCATTCGTATAGTAATAAGTATAGAGATTTCCGTCTTTATCCGAAGTGCAAATGATATCAGAGATCTCTTTTCCATCTAGTGGAAGGTCAAAAGATTGCGCGTCAGAACCATCCTTGTTGACAAAGAGATACTTGAATTTGGCGTCTTTACCCAAAGTAACGGCTCTTACCTTGCCTTCGATGTAGTCAAGATACTCAACATAATCGTCTTTATTGAGGATGCCTTCATAATCGGTCTGCTTAAAAATATAGTCTTTAGGCATAGTCTGAGAGTCACTTAACATAGTAGACACTTCGGGATTTAGCGGATCTGTGATCTTCCTCTCGGTATCTTTCTTGCCACAGCCTGTTACTGCGGTGGCAAGAAGGGTAAAAGAGAGAATGGAGCATATAGTTTTATTTAGTGGAGGTATTTTTTTAATCATGTTGTGGTTCTCCAAATTTGCGAAGCTTGAAGAGTTAGTTCAAAAAGTGTTACTTTCTGGAATTTAAAAAATCTGAGTTAAGGTAATCAACATTGGTTATTTTTCCATCTTTTATCATAAAGGCGATGGTGAGTTTATCAAATTCATAGTTATATGTATTTGATTTGAGGGATTTGCGGGTAGGTTCACCATAGGCTGAAGTGAGATCTTCTACTGTACTTCCGATACCTATTCCTTTAGCTGTTTTTGCGTCAGGACCAATAAGTCCAATATGACCGACAGTTTCGGTTCCGTTACTAATAAATGTTTCCATTAGAAAGTTGGAATCGTTTGCATCTGAATCATATAAGTATAAATGTGAGCCATCCGCTTCTTCTATAGGGCTGCTAGGACAAGGAGTTCCTACGGTGTTTATCTTATCAAGAGTGGTTTGGAGATCATCAAGAATAGAAAGTGTTTCATTCTTATATGTAAATGAATCATCAGTTGAAGCAGTAGCAGTGTCTGCTGATTCAGAAGAATCTACAGAAGCACTGTCTGAGCTTGCATCAGCATTTGCTTCGTTGTTGGTATCGCCGGATGTATTTGATTCTGAATCTGTATTAACTTCTGCAACAGAAGCAGCATCTGAAGATGAAGTATCTGTAGAAGCTGCGCCACATCCCATAAGAGCGAGCATCATTGTAGCCGCGAGTAAAATTGCTGTTGTTGTCTTTTTCTTCATATCGTTATCCTCATTATTATCCTATTCATTTTGCCAAATTTTCTGAACCAATCAGTGTCACTTTGTCATTTTCTACTTTGAAGTACATTGAGTAGTTATCGAATTCATAGGAATACCAGCCGAGTTCATCAGGCTTTTGTTCTCCGTATGCTGCGATAAGCTCGTCTTTGGTGCTTCCGGGATGTATGCCTTTAGATGTCTTTGAGTTTGGGTCATTACTGGATACCTGCATAATAGCTTCTTTACCATTGTCATCAAAAGACGTGAAATGGAGACCCCATTCGTCGTTCTCTTTATTGATCATATCAAAAGCATATAGGCAATTTCTGGTTTCCATTTCGATAGGATATCCGGAAGCGGGTTCAGCAACAGATCCTGCCTTATCAAGTGAAGCCTGGAGGTCGTCAAGTGCTGAGAATTTCTCTCCTTTATATTCAATTGCAGATTCAGCTATAGCAGCGGAATCTGCAGGAGCTGCCGATTCTGTTGAGGTTTCTGTGTCTGCTTCTATGTCAGTATCATCCTTTTCTTCTTTATCAGTATCTGCCGAGTCACTGTCTGCTTTTTCGTTTATTTCTGCTACAGGAGCGTTAGCGTCAGAGGATGATTCTGAAGCAGCGCCGCATCCCATAAGTGCGAGCATCATTGTAGTTGCTAATAAAATTGCTGTCGTTGTTTTCTTTTTCATAGGTCTCTCCTTTTTATTAGTGCAATGACAATGTCAAAATGCCATCTGTGTTAATTGAATTAATACACTTATAACATGGGGGGGTAAATGTTGTCAACCGTAGGAGCAAATTAATCTTCTTTTAGACAAAAAACATCAAGAATATAGAAAAGACGGGACTTCATGAGGAAGGCCCGTCTTAGAGGAAGGCTATATTGTAATACTTATAACGATTTGAATTTCTGCGTTGTATCGTTTAGTTGCTCGGTAATCTCATTATTTTCATTGATAGCTTCAGAAATCTTTTTAATTCCTCCGACGATTTCAGATGAGCTTTCGGCAGAAGATGTGATGGCAATAGAGCTTTCTTTTATGGATTCGGTTATCATTCTTACTGATTCGACCATTTCTTGCATGATCTGGTTGAGGTGAGACGCTTTATCATCAAATGCGGCGAAGGAATCGCTCATGATATCCGCGGTGTGCTCATATTTTTCACCTGTTTCTACGAAGTCATCATAATCACCGAGTACTGTTCCGTTGATGTAATCAAGCGTGGACTGGGCGTTGTCTGCAAGTCTTCGAACCGCTTCTGTAACTTCTGCACTTATATCCTGGATATTTGCAGCAGTTCGTCTACTGTTTTCGGCGAGGGTGCTTATCTCTGTTGCTACTACGGAGAATCCTTTACCCGCTTCGCCTGCACGTGCGGCCTCAATCGAAGCATTGAGTGCGAGGAGATTAGTGTGTTTTGCTATATCCAAGATGACATTGGTAAGCTCGTTGATCTGGCTGACCTTTTCGGAATCCTGCACAGATTTTGAAAGTACCTCAGAGAGTTGTGATACGTGGTCGCTAGCGGCAATCTTCTTTTGGTTGACGCGGGCTTTGACTTCATTAGCCTCCTGCTTAACAGTGATGGCTGTTTCTGTTCCCGAAAGAGCCTGTTCAGTGATTTCTTGGGCAGCTGCCTTTACGTCTTCAACTCGGTCATTGATGGATGATACAGTTCCGGCTACAGTCTCCATATTTGCCGAGAGTTCTTCAAGGGCTGCAGAAGTGTTGGTCACGTTGTCATCCGCCATGCGAAGCTGTGAAACAACCTTTTCGGACGAACTTGTAAGGACGAGCGATCCGTTTTTTACATCCTTCATAATTCCCTGAAGTGTTTCAATGAAGTGGTTGATACCTACTGTGATGTAAAGAAGCTCGGATTTTGTTTTTGTCTTTATTCTTGCCGTGAGGTCGCCGTTTCCGCCTTCAATGTTGGTGATCATTGTGTTGACTTCGCCGCTGATGCGCTCAATCTTTTTGACAATGTTCTTATAACTTATAAGGAAGTTGAATGTGATAAGCAGCAGCATCGCAAGTACGCCTGCAATGCCGAAATAACTACCTTTTTTGAACAAGAAGTTCATTGTATTGGTGGTCTCTTTTGAGGATTTTGCAATGGCATTATCAAGGGCTTTTGACGAATGGAAGATGGCAATCTTCTGGATCTCGGCTTTGTCAAAAAGGATATTGTAAGCGGATTCCTTGTCTCCGGCATCACTTTTTTCAATAGCCGAGTCTATAAGTGTTGTAAGCCTCTGATACTGGGCTGTGATCTCTTCAAGTTGTGCGGTTGCTTCCTCGTCATTATACTGGGAAAAATTACTTTTTAGTGTTTCTATGTCAGCCGTGATGTCCTGTTTGGCTACGTTTATCTGGGGTAAAAGAGCCGTCTGTGTTTCAACGGCATTTGCAGATATGTAACCTGTTGTCTGGTCATAGAGGTTCATGACATCGGATTTTAACTTGGCTTCATGCGTTGAAAGATCCATCATCGAGTCAAACATGTTGATACTGCTTGTTGTAGATGTTTTCATGGCAGACATGACCATGTACATTACAATAAAGAATGATATGAGCATCAGCAAGTTCAAGGCAGATAACTGGAACACAATGGAATCTTTCTTTTTGATAACTACCTTAGTATTGTCCTTCATGTTTCTACCTCCTCCTTAAAGTGTCTCATACCATTTGGTTGCAATAGATTTGATCTCTTCCATGAACCCCTTGGCGTCAAGCTCGCCGGATGCATATTTTTGGAAGGCAAAAGAAAGACCTCTCTGTCCAAGTCCTGAAGGCATGTCCATCCAGTGCCAGTTTGAAGTTTTGCCGGAAGAGATATATTCAGAGATCACAGAAGCAAAAGGATCTGAGGCTACGAAGGTACAATCGGTGAACGGGCTTACGAATCCGGCTTCTTCAACGAGAATCTTCTGTGCGGATGACTCTGAGCACCATTCAAGGAATGCTTTGGCAGCTTCCACCTGACCTTCTTTGGGTATAGCCCACCAAGACGGTGCGCTTGTAAGTATTGTGTCCATGCCATCCTGAAATGCATATGGGATCATTCCGACTTTGAAGTTTCCCGCAGAAGCATATTCGCTTGCGTTGTCGCCGGTCATTGCTGCGCCGATCCATGAGCCCTGAGTGATAAATGCATATTTGCCTGAAGCAAAGTTTTTTACCTGATCGGCATATTCTCCTGTAGTTTTCAAATCGGGATCGGAGTATTCATTAAAAAGACCTATCATCGCGGCATAGTCCATGAATCTGGACTCATCGAGTTTGCCGCCGTCGTTAAGAAGGTCGATGTATGTTGTATCGGATCTGTCGAGGCCTGAGTCGATGTATGCGCCAAAGATGTGGTTACCCGCTGACCAGCCGAGGTTTTCAGCTTCGGTAAAATAGCCTATAACAGCTCTCAGTCCAAGTTCATCTTTTTTGGCATCTATTGTTTCAAAAGCAGATCTCATCGACGCGGGGCCTGTTATGGAAGAAGGATCGACTCCGCATTTAGAGAGGATATCTGCGTTATATGCAAGCCCGATTGCTTCTGTTGTGAAGGGAAAGCCAAGTGTGCCGTACTTGGAATCTACGAATTCAGCATCAGTACGGCTGACCCAGTTCTGATCGCTCAGATCGACAAGAAGTCCTTCCCAGTTTGAAAAACCGGAGGCTTCGCAAGAGATAATATCCGGCATCTGGTCAGACAGATAGTAACCCTTTATCATTGCCTGAACATCTGCGCCTGCATCAACTCCCATAACTTCCACAGTTATTCCTGTTTCCTGAGTGTACTTGGAAGCAAGAGTTTCCATCTGTGTTGCGACTTCACTCTTTGTATTTAGGAGGGTGATTTTTTCGACGGGAGTGGCTTCTGAAACTTCAGATTCAGTCGAAGTTTTTTTACCGCATCCGGTTAAAACATTGTTTATTGCCAACAACGAGATTAAAAAGGCGATAAAAAGTTTTTTCATACAGACCTCTTTTCTTGATGACAGATATTAATGTTTACGATATTCCATAATATTATTATCTAATAAATAGATGCAGAAGTGATAAAAAATTCATGAAATTTTCATAATATTACAAAAGACCCGCGGAAAACCGCGAGTCTTCATCGATAAAAGCTGTATTATCTTGTTTTTCCAATCTCTGCGTAGTGCTTGCGCTTTGCATCGTACATCTTCTTGTCGGCAAGCATGAATACCGAATGGACATCCTGTTCCTCTGTTTCGGAACGGAAAGCATATCCGTAAGATACGCTGTGGTTTACGTCAGGATCTTCTTTGTCAAGTTCCAGGAGAAGATCGTCTAACTTCTTAAGTAGGGCATCAAGTTCTTCGCGGCGTATACTGTCGAATATGGCGAGGAATTCGTCACCACCTGTTCTGAAGCAGTCGCCTTTTCTGCTAAATACCTTGGAAAGCGCATCCGCAAAGCTCTTGATAAGCTTATCTCCGGCGGGGTGACCGTCGTTATCGTTAACCTGTTTCAGACCGTTAAGGTCAAGGCTGACGATACAGTAGTCAAGATCGGAGCGTTCAAGGTCGTTGAGCTTCATATCACAGCTTGCTCTGTTGGGAAGTCGTGTAAGCGCATCCTCGTAGGCAAGTTGTGTAAGAGATGCATATTCTTTTCGCTGAGCATAGAACTTTGTCATGAATACAAAGTGGTTAAGCAGCTGCGTTACTACGAAGAACAGTGCGGCCGAAGGAATCAGGAATCTCATTATAAAGCTGTCTCTGCAGTCGACATTCTTGTTCAACATGTCGAAAAAGACAAGCAGCATAAAGCTCAAACTTACGAATGTGATACCAAACATGATGATCTGCGTTGAAGGATTCCGTGTTTTGCTCCTAAGGTCCTTTATGTTGTACATGATCAGCGCAAGGAACGACAGCGTTGACAATATGTAGTAAGGCATCAGGAAATGATGTATGTGCACTTTGTTCAATAAGTGAAGAACAATAAAAAGTATGCTGAATGCCAGTGTCGCAAAGCCAAGTACTGCGATGACCGAATAAACATTTTGCTTGTGCAGGTTGTATATAAGCAGATATATGCACGGGACAAGCAGGTATAGCGATATATAACTTAGGAACGTGGTCATTTCCTTGGTAATAAGGAACGTTGTGCAGTCAAATGTTGTTAAGAGCCAGAGGCCCAAAAGTATTACGATAAGCGAGCATATAATCTGTGTAAATACGCCCGAAGATCTCATGTACAGGACAAGTGAGATCAATAGGAAAATGTGTCCGAAAACGATAAGGAACATTCCCGTTAGGAGCGGATATGCCGCAGTATACAAAAGGAATCTGTATATATCGTCGTAGTTACCCAGAAGCGGGGTAATGATATTGATCTTCGTATCATTTTCAACTACGTATAGATCAATTGACAGTTTTTTTCCTTCAAAATCTCTTTTCAGAGGAATAATGTTGTAGCCTGTTCCAATGAAGGAGCCGTCTGTACGGGCATCCAGGTTCTCTTTTGCAATGGTATAACCGTCAAGAAATACTTCGTAAGCGCAGTGCTGGGTCTTAAATACAAGATAAGGGAACGGCGCATTGTTCTTAGTAAGAGGACTCGGCCTTGTCAGCGTTATCTTGTCTCCTCGTGAGAAGGTAAGACCAAGCTGGTCACTTAAGTTTGATATATCTGTGTTTAAGTACTGCTGGTTCTTATAAGTAATTACCCATCCTTTTTGAAGTTTGAACTGCGGATACCAGGGTACGACCTTGAGGAATGTGGTAAATACAAATGATATAAGCGCAATAAAAAAGATTGATGAAAGGGCGAAGGTGATATGTTTACGCATTGGCATTCACCTCCTCCATCTCGTGTTCCATTTCTTTACGTCCGTGATGTTCTTTTTTCATTTCATACATTCTTGAATCTGCGAGCATATATACTTCGTTTGAGGATGCGTTCGGAACCTCGTAGCTGTATGCGTAGCCGTAAGAAGCACTATACTGGAAGACCTGCTCCTTAAGGTTCCAGTCGGACATAAGAGAGTGGAATTCGTGTATTCTCTTGGTACAGCTTGATGCATGTTCGCCAAGCATTATAACGACAAATTCGTCTCCACCCATACGACCGATGAGGTTTGCATCCCAGAAGCAATCTGTCAAAATTGTTGCAAAGCCGGTAAGCAAGCGGTCGCCTTCGTGGTGACCGTATGTATCGTTGACCATTTTCAGCTTGTTCAGGTCGATACTGATGATTACATATATACTGCGATCCTGAGATATAACATTCATTACCTGTTCGCAACGGGCTCTGTTTGAAAGACCCGTCAGAGGATCGGTGTAAGCGAAATCAGACAATCTCTCCTGCAGTGAAGAAATCTTGCTACTGTAGATACTGTAGAACATGTAACTGATAAGCAGGCAGGAGACGAAGATAACGGCGCCAAAAGTAAATCCGTTACCGTAGTTCTGGGAATATCCGCGGTTGCTTGAATACTTATGGATGTTGAACATAGCTATATCTATGGAGGAAGATATAATGAATGTCACAACACCTATGAGGAAGAACATATCTGAATTGAGATTTCTGTTCTGTGAGTTTCGGAAATGCTTTCTGTTTTTTACCAGAATTACCAGAACCATAATGGTCTCGCTGACAATGTAACCCTGAATAAAGGCTGTCATAGCAGAAAAACGCTTGATCGTAGACAAGTGCAGGATTGTCATTCCGGCGAAAAGAAGGAAATCAAATATTACAAGGAGTTTCAAGAATCTCTTGAGTTTGCCCCTGAATATTGAAATGAAATAGCCCAAAATAGAGATAGGCATACAAATAAACGATGAATATTCGCAAAACGAGTTAGTCATCGGGTTATTTATAAGCATATCGATGAAATCAAATCTGGCAACAATGTATGTTCCGAATAGGAGTGAAGTAAGCCCGCTGAAAAATAGTCGGGATTCCTTATTGTGATACAAGAACATATAAGGAGAAATGACTATAAGAACAAGCCCGAGCACTACAAGGAATACTCCGGCAAACAAATTAATTGTATTACTTAAAAGATGATAGGATAATATATCAACACTTGAACCTATAACAAAAGGAGACAGCGAAGAAAATGATGCTTCTCTTGTGCCGATGAAGGTGATCGTGATTTCCTCTTCAGAATAGCCTTTTACAATAGGAACGTGATTGTATCTGTTTGGAACTTCTGTGGTCTGGCTGTACAAATCTCTACCGTAAGTGTATATTTGCCAATTTTCAAGCTTATCGGCTTTCTTGGAACGCTCGGCATAATGACGAATATTAACATCAACGATGCTGTGCATCGAATAAAAGTAGAGGCATAACGAATCATCACGAATCGGAGGAAGTACTCTGGTCAAAGAAAACGTATCGCCTTCATTGATAACAGGTACTTGTACGTCGTTAAGATTCTTGTTTGTAGCTATTTCTTTGCCGTTATAAGTAACGGTCCAACCATCATCTATCGGTATTAACTCTGAGGTATATTGGTAGGAAGAATCAATAATTTTCACAAATGAAAATATACCCACCAAGATAAGCAGTAAGAAGCCTACTGCTATCAAATTGTTGTTAATTCTAAATTTCATTCTGATTCCCTCATAATTTCATATATTAAGTATATATCGAGATTGAGAAAATTCCTAGAGTATTATTCACATTTGATATTCTTTGGGCTATTATGAAGGTATGATTATTAAACTACCGGAAAATGCAAAAAAGATATTGGATACCATGCATAAAGCTGGTTTTGAAGCATATGTTGTCGGAGGATGTGTAAGAGATGCGCTTCTTTCAAGAGAACCGGGTGACTGGGACATAACAACAAATGCTTTGCCTGAAGATATAAAAAAGCTTTTTAAACGAACGGTTGATACGGGAATTGAACACGGAACGGTCACCGTTTTGATGGATAAAGAGGGATATGAAGTCACAACGTACAGAATAGACGGAAAGTACGAAGATAACAGACATCCAAGTGAAGTGACATTTACAAAGAGTCTCACCGAAGATATGAGACGCCGTGACTTTACCATAAATGCCATGGCTTATAACGAGGAAGAAGGGCTTATAGACAGGTTCGGAGGAATCGAAGATCTTGAGAATAAGCTGATAAGATGCGTTGGAGAGCCTGCAGAGAGGTTTTCCGAAGATGCACTTCGCATAATGAGAGCCGTCAGGTTTTCGGCCCAGCTTGATTATGATATAGAAGAGAAGACAAAAGAGGCAATAAAAGAGCTTGCGTCTACGCTTTCCAAGATAAGCGCAGAGAGAATCCAGACTGAGCTTGTAAAGCTTCTTGTTTCCGACCATCCGGAAAAAGCGCAGGTTATGTACGAACTTGGAATCACTAAGGTGATACTTCCCGAATTTGATGCGTGCATGGAGACTTCTCAGGATAATCCCCATCATATGTACAACGTCGGAGAGCACATTATCAAGTCGCTCGGATATGTGAGAAACGATAAAGTTTTAAGGCTGACAATGTTTTTGCATGATATAGCGAAGCCTTTGACGATAACAACGGATGAAGAAGGCGTTAACCATTTCCATGGCCATGCACAGCTTGGCGAGAAGATGGCACATGACATTTTCAGACGCCTTAAGTTTGACAGAAACACCATGGACAGGGTGTGCAACCTTATTAAGTACCACGATGACAGGTTCCCCGCTACCGCAAAGAATGTGCGAAGAACCATGAACAGAGTGGGAGAGGATGAGTTTCCTTTTCTTCTTGATGTGAAATATGCGGATACAATGGCTCAGAGCGAGTATTACCGCGAAGAAAAGCTCAAGAATATTGAGGATTCAAGAGCTCTTTATGAGAATATAAAAAAGGAAGGCGAGTGCGTGAGCCTTAAGAAGCTTGCGGTTAACGGCAAAGACCTTATCGCTCTGGGAGTGACTCCCGGAAAGCAGATAGGAGAAGTGCTCGGAGCTATGCTTGAAGACGTCATTGACGAGCCTTCGCACAATACTAAAGAATATCTGCTGGATTCTGAGCAGTTAAAAAAATTCTTTTAAAAGATCATGTATGAGGGGATGAACATGAGAATAATCATGAGATCTGTAAGAGCATTTACGGCAGTGTTTCTTGCGGCCGTTTTTACCTGCGTATACAGCGCAGATGTAAGTGCCGCCGTAAAAAATGAAAAGAAGAGCGTATCGCTTATCGGAAAATACGATTCTTCCGACACTGCTTCGATTCGCTCCATAGATTCGGAAAATAAGGAAATCAGATTCAGAAATCATTCTACGGGAAAGACGTATACCCTTAAATATGACAATACAAGCATGATGTACGACTTAAGGGGAACGCCCATGTCGGCGAGACTCTTAGAAGAAGGTCAGATTGTTGATGTCAATTTCCTTAAGAGCAGCAAGCATATCACTTCGCTTAAGGTATCGGATGAAGCGTGGACTATTGATGATACGCGTAGTCACGAACTTGTAAGGGGAGACGGAACCGCAAGAATACTGGGAGAAACTTACAAGCTTGATTCAAGAACGCTGATACTTGCGGACGGAGCGCCTGCCATAGCAGAAAATGTACTTACGACCGACAATATCAAGGCATACGGAATTGGAAAAGAGGTATACAGCGTTGTTGTTACAAGCGGACACGGTTATGTCAGCCTGTCATCCGACACTGTTGATGAACACAGTCTTGTCGGAGCATGGCTTGAGCTTGATAATGACGTTATTTACAAGATTTCTCCCAATATGCTCTTAAGTGCGCCCGAGGGCGATTATAATCTGCAGATCATCGGAAACGGAGCAGAGTATAAAACAAATGTTACAATAAACAGGAACCGGGAAACCGTCATTGATACGAGAAATGTCAAGATAACCAAGCCAAAAGAGGGACTTGTGTCATTTGAGGTAACTCCCGCAGATGCCGAGATTTACATCGACGGGGAGCAGGTTTTTGCCGATACTTCAAAGTCAGTAAGCTACGGTTACCACAATCTCAAGGTAATGGCCGAAGGATATATCACACAGAACAAGTATCTTAAGGTGGGTACGCCTAAATCTGTGGTAAAGATAGAACTTGAGCCTGATTCTGATAATGCGGATTCATCAAACAGCTCATCATCGGACAGTTCGTCTTTTTCTTCATCATATGATAAGACAAATAAGTCAACGAGCGCTGTTTCTGTTGCGTCACTTCCGGGAAAGAGCTCTGCCGCAACATCGGCTTCAAGCATAACCGACAAGGACAAGACGAAGAACCAGAAGAACAAGGTTATCGAAGGTTATAAGGTTTATGTGGATTCGCCTGAGGGAGCGGAGCTGTTTTTTGACGGAAATTATATTGGTGTAGTGCCGACCAGCCTTAAAAAGGTTTCAGGAAATCATGAGATAATACTTAGGAAAAATGGTTATAATACGAAGAGCCTTCGTGTAAACATAGACGCGGATGAGTCGGATGTGTCATATAACCTGGGTGAGATGGCAAAAGTGAAGGAGGATACTGAGACTAAGCCTAAGTCTGAAGAGAGCCCCACAGCCGCTTCGACTGAAAAACAGGCAGAGAATCCGTCTAAGGCAGCATCCGAATCTACAACGCATGACTTAGGTAAGAAGGAGACTCCTTCTTCATCGGAAAAGTCCGATACATCCGCAGCCACAGAGAAAACGACTGCAATCGCGCACTATGCAAGCACGGCTTCTTCCGAGGAAGATGAAAGTCCGTCAAAAAAGTCAACAGCAGACGCAGCTAATAAGAGTTCGACAAAAGAAGATGAGACAACGTCTGTAAATAAGAAAGACTCTGATAATAAAGACGGTAAAAAAGCCGGTGACAACAAAGATAAGACAGGGAAAGATAAAAATAACAACAGTGATGCGGCAAATACCGCATCAGGAGAGGAATAAATGAGATTAGATAAGTATTTAAAAGTAACAAGATTGATAAAAAGACGCACAGTAGCGAATGAAGCCTGCGATGCGGGAAGAGTTCAGATAAACGGAAGACCTGCAAAGGCTTCTGCCGATGTAAAAGTCGGAGATAAGATAACCATCGGATTTGGTAATAAAGATGTGAATGTCGAAGTGCTTGATGTGCGGGAAACAATACACAAAGAAGACGTAACAGAGCTATATCGCTACATTTGACAGGCTTTTATAGCATGTATTAAAATAAAAATATATAAAAGCATTTGAAGAGGTGCGATATGGCGACAAAAGCACGCTACAAAAGGCGTAGTTTTCAAAATAAAGCGGGCATCGCGCTCGCGTCGTGTGTGGTTATAATTCTTGCGACTGTTGTGTCCATAAAGAGCATCAGTCTTTTTGAGAAGGTTAATGAGTATGAGGAGAAGGAAGCTTACCTCAATGCCCAGATCGATGCCGAGGTTGCAAGGGGCAAGGAAATAGCCGAATTTGAAAGATATACCCAGACACGAAAATATATAGAAGAAACCGCTAAGGATAAACTTGGACTGGTTTATCCCGGTGAGATTGTTTTTAAAATTGAGGACAGGTAATTTGTTATTATTTTGCGGAGCACAGCGCAGACAATGATACGGGTACGTATAGGTCTGCGCTTTAATTTTTCAATATGAACAGATTCGAAAACACCGTACTAAACTATATAAGAGCCAATAAAATGGCAGTTTCCGGAGAAAAGATCCTTGTGGGATTTTCGGGAGGAGCGGATTCTGTCGCACTTTTGCTGGTCTTGTATAAGTTAAGAGAGCTCCTTGGCATCGGGCTTGTTGCGGTCCATGTAAATCACGGGATCAGGGAAGAAGCGGGAAAAGACGCAGAGTTTACCCGTAGCTTCTGTGAAGAACGGGGAATACGTTATTATCTGGTGGAAGAGGATGTCCCCGGAATTGCAAGAGAAAATAAGCTGACCGAAGAAGAAGCGGGACGGAATGTAAGATACGAGGCTTTTCGCAAGATAGCTGAGAAAGAGGGCGCCGTTAAGATTGCGGTTGCACATCACAGAAACGACGTGGCAGAGACACTTCTTTTAAATCTCCTTCGAGGAACGGGGCTTCATGGTGCGGGTGCCATACGTGCCGTTAGGGATAATGTGATAAGGCCCTTATTGTGCGTTACGAGACAGGAAATTGAGGAGTATCTTGCGGGAGAAGGAATATCTTTTTGCCACGATGCTACCAACGACGAGAATATCCATACGAGGAACAAGGTCAGAAACGAGCTTATTCCTTATATGACCGATAATATAAATGCAGAGGCGGTAAAGCATCTGTGCAGAGCAGCGTCTGATTTTGCCCTCGCGGATGACTTTATATGTAAGGTCACGGGAGAGCTTTTTGACAAGGCTTGTACCTTTGACGGAAAAAGTGTCAGAATAGAGTTGAAGGTTCTTAAGAGCGTAGATCTTTTTATCCAAAAGAACGTGATCTTAAGGTGTTTCGAGATGCTTACACCAAACAGGAAAGACATAACGGCAAGTCACGTTGATGCGGTGACGGATATCATGGTATCGGAAAGCGGGACGGCGTATGTCGACCTTCCGTACGGGCTTGTCGCAAAGAGAGAGTACGACATACTTACTCTTTCGAAGAAAGTGGTGGAAAGCCTTGATAATTCGCTTGTTATAGATTTTTTTGACCGGGTAAAAAAAGACGGTGAGGCAGGTTATGACATTCCGGGACTTGGAAGGATGGAGGCAAGCGTCAGAGAGTTTGTAAAAGGCTCAAGTATTCCGCGCGGTACGTATACTAAATGGTTCGATTGTGATAGAATACAAGCAGCCGTTTTTAGATGCAGAAGACCCGATGATTATATATTTATTGAGATGGGAAGCGGCATTCATAAGAAAAAGCTGTCGAAGTTCATGACAGATGTCAAAATTCCTATAGACAGAAGAGACAGTATCTATGTAATGGCTGACGGAGACCATGTTTTGTGGGTTCCGGGGTACAGAATAAGTGCTAATACCAAGGTGAGTGAAGATACAAAAAGTATTTTGGCTATAAATTTTTTGGATGGAGGAAATTACTGTGGCTGAATCAGTTCGCGTTTTATTGACAGAAGATGAAGTTGACAAGAGGATAAAGGAGCTTGGGGAAGCAATCAGCAGAGATTATCAGGGTGAGACAGTGCACCTTGTATGTGTTTTAAAGGGCGGAGTGTTCTTTATGTGTGAGCTTGCAAAGCGTATCACAGTCCCTGTTACGATGGATTTCATGTCAGCATCAAGCTATGGCAGTTCAACTAAGTCAAGCGGTGTAGTTAAGATTGTAAAGGATCTTGATGAACCTCTTAAGGACAGACATGTTATTATAGTAGAGGATATTGTTGATTCGGGAAGAACGTTGTCTTATCTTATCAAGATGCTCGGCGACAGAGAGCCTGCAAGCATCAAGCTTTGCACACTCCTTGATAAGCCTGAGCGCAGAGTTACAGATGTAAAGGTGGACTATACGGGATTTAATATTCCCGATGAGTTTGTTGTAGGATACGGACTTGACTACGATCAGAGATATCGTAACCTTCCGTATATCGGAGTAGTAGAATTTAATTGATAAAGGCGTCATAAAAAAGCTTCCGAAAGGGGAACATAAGCAATTGAACCGGAATAAAAGTTTTAATTCAATTTTTCTATTTGTAGTAGTATTACTTGTTTGCGTGATATTCATCGAATATGGCAAGAGTTTTATTTCAAGCCAGTCAGGCGCATATTCCATGAATGAATTTGAGCGCGATCTTAATGCAGATACAGTCGCATATGTAATGATCATGCCCAATTCCGAGACACCTACAGGTTCTGTAAGAGTAAGCTTCAACAACGCGGCAGATGATGTGACATTCTACACAACTGATGTGACCAAGGTTGAGAGCATTTGTACAGAAAAGGGTGTTAAGACAGAGGTAAAAGACATTCCGTCTGAGAATGTACTTATAAATGGAATCATTCCCGTTATAGTGGGACTTATCGTAATGGTATTCGTTTTCTCTATGTTTAGCAATATGCAGGCGAGCAGTTCGGGAAACAGCCGAATGATGAACTTTGGAAAGAGCAGAGCCAAATTATCCACAGGTGATGAAAACAAGGTCAAGCTTAATGATGTAGCGGGACTTAAGGAAGAAAAAGAGCAGCTTGCTGAGATAATCGAATTCTTGAAGGATCCCGGCAAATTCACGGCTGTCGGAGCCAGAATTCCCAAGGGTGTTCTCCTTGAAGGTGCACCCGGAACAGGTAAGACACTCCTTGCAAGAGCCGTTGCAGGTGAAGCGGGCGTTCCGTTCTTTAGTATTTCAGGTTCCGATTTCGTAGAAATGTTCGTTGGTGTAGGTGCATCCAGAGTAAGAGATCTTTTTACCGAGGCTAAGAAGAATGCGCCTTGCATAATCTTTATTGATGAGATTGATGCGGTTGCAAGACGACGCGGTACAGGTATGGGCGGAGGACACGACGAGAGAGAGCAGACACTTAACCAGATGCTTGTCGAGATGGACGGCTTTGGTGTGAATGAGGGTATTATCGTAATGGCTGCCACAAACAGAGTAGATATCCTCGATCCTGCCATATTAAGACCCGGACGATTTGACAGAAAGATTACGGTAACAAGACCTGACATTGGTGAAAGAGAGGCAATCCTTAAGGTTCATGCACATAATAAGCCTCTCGGAAGCGATGTGGATCTTAAGCAGCTTGCTCAGACAACTGCCGGATTTACAGGCGCAGATCTTGAGAACCTTCTTAATGAAGCAGCTATAAATGCGGCGGTAGACAGCAGGAAGTTTATTACTCCCGCTGATATAAACAGAGCGTTTACTCAGGTTGGAATCGGAACTGAGAAGCACAGTAAGATCATTTCCGAGAAGGAAAAGAAGATAACGGCTTATCACGAGACAGGTCATGCGATCCTGTTCCACCTTCTTCCGGATGTAGGCCCTGTGCATACAATATCTATCATTCCTACAGGACTTGGCGCAGCAGGCTATACAATGCCTCTTCCCGAGAATGATGATATGTTCCTT
Organism: Butyrivibrio sp. AE2005; assembly: GCF_000686965.1. Taxonomy (NCBI): domain Bacteria; kingdom Bacillati; phylum Bacillota; class Clostridia; order Lachnospirales; family Lachnospiraceae; genus Butyrivibrio; species Butyrivibrio sp. AE2005. The sequence continues at coordinate 80,989 of NZ_JMMD01000006.1, read as the reverse complement.
ACAAAGAACAAGATGCTTCAGGAGATCATGGTATCTCTCGGTGGAAGAATCGCAGAAGAGATCATCTTCGGTGATATTACAACAGGTGCATCAAGCGACATCAGAAAAGCTACACAGGAAGCCAGAAGCATGGTTACCAAGTACGGAATGTCAGAGACCATCGGTGTTGTAAACTACGATGATAATGAAGAAGACGTATTTATCGGCTATGATATATCTCATTCAAAGAAGCACAGTGAGCTTATGTCAGGCGAGATTGATAAAGAAGTAAAGACCATAATAGACAAGTGTTACGCAAAGGCAAAAGAGATTATTCTTAAGTATGAGGACATTCTGCACAGCAGTTCAGCACTCCTCATAGAAAAGGAGAAGATCGGAAGAGAAGAATTTGAAGCATTATTCGAAGGTCACAACGTTGATATCGATTATGCATTAGAAATCTGATTGTGAAAATTGCACAAAAACTCATAGCTGTTTTTGATAAATTTGTGAAGTGTTAGTCTTTACGCGGGTTTGGGTGGGTGTTAGTATAATATGCGTAACCCCCCAATACATTATATAGTTTTTTGCTATACCCCATAAGAAAGAAATACCTTCTCTTAGAAAAGACAGCTATGCTGTCTTTTTTGCTTTATATACGAATATTTCGGAGTCTACGCGGCCTAAATGTGCGCGAATATGACCGGTGGGAATGACTTATGAATGAGAGAGCGTTTTTCCATGATATGACCTTAGACTACCTAAGGCCTGCGGAACCGGACAAAAACAGAAAGGTAGATATACGATTCAGATGCAGGAGGGCTGAGGCATCTGAAATTATTCTCGTGTGGAAAGGCGAAAGACATCCCATGACATGTTCGGAGACATCGGGAGAGTTTGATTATTACGATGCATCCGTAAATGTAGGTGAAGAGCCTACGAGTTATTTTTTTGAAATCGAAGGAATGGACGGTAGCTTTTTTTACTATGATAAGAGAGGCGCCGTTACCAATATAATGGAAAGCATGAATTTCAAGGTATATCCCGGCCTGTCAACGCCCAAATGGGCCAAGGGTGCGGTGATATATCAGATATTCGTGGAAAGATTCTGTAACGGAGACAAGGATAACGACGTTGTTTCCGGTGAATATTCTTATAACGGAAGAAACGTGCTGAAAGTAGGTGAGTGGGAAAGATACCCCGATCCTCAGTATGATTTCGGAGAGTTCTATGGCGGCGATCTTAAGGGCGTTATGGATAAGCTTGATTATCTCAAGGATCTTGGGATAGATGCGATCTATTTTAACCCGCTGTTTGTATCGCCTTCCTGTCACAAGTATGATACCCAGGATTATGATCATATAGATCCTCATTTCGGCAAGATTGTTGAGGATGGTGGAAGCGTGCTTGGAAATAATGAGCATGATAACACAAAAGCAACCAAATATATCAAGCGTGTTACCGATCAAAAGAACCTTGAAGCGAGTGATAAGCTATTTGCAGAGCTGGTAAGCGAAGCGCATAAACGCGGTATCAAGGTTATATTGGACGGTGTGTTCAATCACTGCGGTTCATTTAATAAGTGGATGGACAGAGAGAGGATTTACGAGAACAGCAAGGGATATGAGCCGGGCGCCTATGTTTCTAAGGACAGTCCTTATCATGATTTCTTTGCTTTTACGAGAGATGCCTGGCCATATAATCCGCACTATGACGGCTGGTGGGGATATGATACGCTTCCCAAGCTAAATTACGAGGGCTCTAAGAAGCTTGAAGAATATATATTAAACATTGGAAGAAAGTGGGTTTCACCTCCGTATAACGCAGACGGATGGAGACTTGACGTTGCGGCCGATCTTGGACACTCGCAGGAATATAATCATTATTTCTGGAAGAGGTTTAGAGAAGAGGTAAAAAAAGCAAATCCTAAGGCGATAATCCTCGCTGAGCAGTATGGCCCCGCTGCGAGCTGGCTTATGGGCGATGAGTGGGATACGGTTATGAACTATGATGCTTTCATGGATCCTGTAACATGGTTCCTTACGGGAATGGACAAGCACAGCGATGAGTTTAAGCCGACGCGTATAGGAAATGCCAGGGAGTTTTTTGATACGATGTTATATATAGGAGGCGAGAATTTCACTATGCCTTCCTTGTATACGGCAATGAATGAGCTGTCCAATCACGACCACTCGAGATTCCTTACAAGGACGAGCCAAAAGGTCGGAAGGAGCAGCACGCTTATGGCGTCTTCGGCAAATACAGGAATAAGTAAGCCTGTAATGCGCGAAGCGGTGATGATCCAGATGACATGGCCCGGTGCGCCGACGATATACTACGGTGATGAGGTCGGCCTTTGCGGATTTACGGACCCCGATAACAGGAGAACTTATCCGTGGGGCAAAGAAGACCTTGAGATGCTTGAATATCACAAGAAGATGATAAAAATTCACAAGAAGCATAAGGAATTCTCGGAAGGTTCGATAAGAGAAATGTACGCAGACTTTAATTTCCTTGCATACGGAAGATTTAACAGGACAGCGGCATCTATTGTTGTGATAAACAACAATGAATATGAGGTTACCAAAGAAATCGATGTTATGCCCATAGGAATTCCGAAGGAAGCGCTTCTTACACAGCTTATGCTTACCGACGGAAAGGGATTTATCGATAAACCAAGCAATATGAGGGTAAAAGACGGTATTCTTACGGTTACGGTATCGAGAAAATCGGGACTGATCCTTAGGTACGACAGCACCGCACCTTCGTCATCAGAAGGATTCTGGGCTGACAACTTCATCAGCTTTGAATGATTGTGAAATGATTAACTTTATTTTTTAGGAAGGTAAGTATATAATAGATTTAGTCGTTCAATAAGGCGTGGGGATAATGTAGCGCCTACAAAAATATAATGTAAGGGAGATAAACTATGTTAGTATCCGCAAAAGACATGCTTGTAAAAGCAAAAGAAGGTCACTACGCAGTAGGCCAGTTTAACATCAATAACCTTGAGTGGACAAAGTCTATCCTGTTAACAGCTCAGGAGCTTAATTCTCCTGTTATCCTTGGTGTATCTGAGGGCGCAGGTAAGTACATGACAGGATTTGAGACAGTATCAGCAATGGTTAAGGCAATGGATAAGTGCCTTGGAATTACAGTTCCCGTTGCGCTTCACTTAGATCATGGTACATACGACGGATGTTATAAGTGCGTTGAGGCCGGATTCACATCAATCATGTTTGATGGCTCACATTATGATATCGAGGAGAACGTTGCTAAGACAACAGAGCTTGTAAACGTTGCTCATCATCTCGGACTTTCTATCGAGGCAGAAGTTGGTTCAATCGGTGGAGAGGAAGACGGAGTAGTTGGAATGGGTGAGTGTGCAGATCCCAACGAGTGTAAGAGAATCGCTGATCTTGGCGTAGATATGCTTGCTGCAGGTATCGGTAACATTCATGGTAAATATCCTGAAGGATGGCCGGGACTTAGATTCGACGTTCTCGATGCTATCCAGCAGAAGACAGGAGCAATGCCTCTCGTTCTTCACGGTGGTACAGGAATTCCTGCAGAAATGATCAAGAAGGCTATCTCACTTGGTGTATCAAAGATCAACGTTAACACAGAGTGCCAGCTTTCATTCGCAGAAGCAACACGTAAATATGTTGAAGCAGGTAAAGATCTTGAAGGTAAGGGATTTGACCCTCGTAAGCTTCTTGCTCCCGGTGCTGATGCTATCAAGGCTACAGTTAAGGAGAAGATGGAGCTCTTCGGATCAGTTGGAAAGGCTTGATCGTTTATTTCCGTGGGCAACTTATAAAATTAACGAGGCGAAGCCGTTTGGCTTCGCCTTTTTATCAACTACAGAGGTGAAAATATGCATAACGAACTTACAAAAAAAGATATAGAGGACATGGAAGCGGAGATTGAACACCGCAAAGTTGTTGTGAGAAAGGAACTTCTTGAGCATGTAAAGGAAGCTCGTGCACAGGGCGATCTTTCTGAGAACTTCGAGTATTACGCAGCCAAGAAAGCCAAGAACCAGAATGAGAGCAGAATCAGATTCCTTGAGAGAATGATCAAGACCGCTAAAGTAATTGATGACGACAGCAAAGAAGATCAGGTCGGAATGAACAAGTCGGTTACGGTTGTTCTTGACGAAGATAAGAGCGAAGAAACGTATAAAATAGTTACAACAATGCGACAGAATTCTCTTAAGGGACTTATCAGCATCGAGTCCCCGCTTGGAAAACAATTACTTGGACATAAAGTAGGAGACCATGTTACTATTAAAGTAAGTGAAGAATATAGTTACGGTGTAACGATAACAAAAATAGAAAATACAGGATTAACTGATAACGACAAAATAAGAGATTTCTAATCGGTATTTCCGAGATGGAGGTATTATGCACGCATTTCAACCGGTAAACCCTGAAGATATCGAAGAGGGTGCGTACAGTTTTGTTGGACAGAAGATAATTATTACCTGTAAGAATGGCGAAAAAATAAATGCAGTCTCCGCTCCTTGGGGCGGAGTGGGATACGTATGGAATAAAAGAGTCACTTTCATATTTGTTCGCGCAAACAGATATACAAGAGAGTGCATTGATAAATCAGGGGAATATTCCATAAGCTTTGTGGATCAGGAGGCTTATCGCGGAGTTCTTAAATACCTTGGAATGGTATCGGGAAGAGATGAGGATAAGATTGCCGGATCCAGGCTTAACGTCAATAGCTATGAAGGAATACCTTTTATTGATGAAGCCAATGAGGTAATACCCTGCAAAGTTTTATATGCGCATCCCTTTGATGAGAGCAGTTTTATTGATAAGAGTATAATCCGCGACCTGCATCTTGATAATGATCGGTACATTATGTATGTGGGTGAGGTACAGACGATATTGTTGAAATAACAGATCAGGCTATCTTATGAGGAATATATGAAGAACGTCAAAATGCTAAGGCTCTTTTTAGACATATTCATTTCTGTCACGGTTACGATGTCTTTTTTGTGCAGTTGTGCAGAAGTATCTGATAATGCACAACAGGTTGTTCTTGCGCCAAAAGAGGAGAATACCCGTAAAGAAATACGTATTGCTACGTGGTACGAGGATTCTTATATCACAAATTTCAAAGCCTATCTGGCTGAAAGATTTCCCAAATATGATTTTGAATATACGTATGTACAGCGAACCAACTATGAGTCTGTGATCGATTCACAGATTTCTTATGATGGTGCGGCCGATATCATCTTTGTAACAGAAAATATGGCCAAAAGATACGCAAGAGGCGGATATCTTGTGCCTCTTACAAAGATGGTCAACGGATTTGACGAAGAAGCACTCGATAAATTCAAATATATGGATGAATATTATGCGATTCCGGGTGTCAGCGCGTATGAATGTTTTTATATAAACAAAGATTATTTTGAAAAGTTCAGTTTTAAACCGCCTTCAGAATATATGGATTTCTATGATATGTGCGCAACAATACGAAAGCACGGAATGAAACCGTTGTCATCCGGATTAAAGGATAAAGAAGGCCTTGCAAGCAGTGCAATGGCAATAATGCAGGCGTCTTACTTCAGAACTCCTGAAGGTGAAGACTTTGGAGAAAGACTCGGGCAGGGAAAAGCCTCTTTTTACGAAGAGGTATATCCGCACATGGAAATGTGGTACAAGATGATCGAGGATGAGATCTTTACCAAAGACATGTGTCTTATGGATAAAAAGGCGGCGATAAAAGAGTTTGCGGATGGTAAGACAGTTCTTTTATCCGGTGGACCTGAGGATTATAACCAGATATACAAAGAAAATCCTTCAATAAATCTGGGGACGATAGCGTTCGGCGGAAAGGATGACGGAACGGAACTTTTGACGGGCGGATGCGAATATGGTTTTGCGGTGGTAAACGACGGCGATAATGTCAGTGATGTACTGGAGGTTGCAAGGTCTTTAACCACGCTTATGGGACAGAAGGCAATCTGGAAAGATTCGCCGGGCAGCAAAACCTATCTTAAGAATGTCAAATTTGATTCGCCGCATGAGTTCGACAATTTACAAGATGCGCTTGAGAACAATCTTTATTTGCCCTATACGGGATGGGGATATTACAGCAGAGAGATCTCTGTTGAGCTTGAAAATGAGTTCCAGCAGGTGTTACTTGGAAGGGAAAATCTTGAAGATGCTTTTAAGAGGATAGACGAGAAGGTTAAAGCAATCGTTGAAGGCAACTGATGTCTAGAGGAAAAAGTATGGACGGCTTACTTAAACTTTTAAAACTAAGAAGCATAAAGCATAAGCTTAAAGCTATTTTTGCCATGCTTGTAGTACTGCCTATTATTATCATCGGTATTTATGCATATGTGGTTTCCAAGAGCAATGTTACGGAGCTTACGAAAGCATCTATGCAGGGAAGTGCCGAGGTAATATTTAATGGTATAGAAACGGGGGTAAAAAGAGAGACTGATGTAATCAAGTTTTTTTCATATGAGGAAGCATTCAGAGGCGCCCTCGATCATGCAGATGCAGATCCATACACTCTTTCAGCCGAGATGACGGAAACAATCGAGCCGCTTATATGGTATTACATCGGAAGTGACAACGACATTGAAGAAATACATATCTATTCGGAAAAGATAAAGGAGGATAGGATAGGCGAATTCTTAAGTTATCCCGAAGATGAAGAAGTAAAAAAGTGGTATGAGATGTGCAAAAGTGAAAACGGAAGCATATGGGTTATGAACGGAAAGGGAGATGTGTATATCATAAAATCTCTCCTTGATGCGGCGACTACTTCCAAGATGATCGGAATGATAACTTTAAAGGTGGATAAAAAGAGATTTTTTTCAGCTACCACGAGTACAAGGTATATGGACAACGGACTTGCAATCGTTGATTCATCAAATAAGATAGTCACCAAAAAGGAACTTAGAAGCAGTGAACTGGACAGAAAAGTAATAGAAGATATTTTGGAAGGTAAATATGCAGAACTTGACGGGTTTAAGTCGACAGATGATTACCTGATAATCAAGGCCGGAGAAATGAATAACGGCTGGAAGCTTTATTATTATATCGACAGCAGGGAAATGCTTGCGGATGAGATCACGATTCTTTTGGGTGACCTTATCATAGCCATTACAATCCTCGTACTTGGGTTTGTTATAGCATCGCAGATGGCAAATCGTCTGTGCTCAAGAATTGAAGGACTGAATATCATTGCCGAAGACATAAAACGAGGCGACTTTGAAGTGGCCATTGTCGATGAGGAAAAAGACGAGATAGGACAGCTGTATGATGCGATGATAAGTATGGCTGCCCAGCTTAAGGCAATGGTTGATGAGATTAAGAGAAGGAACGAGAGGGAGTTGTTCCTTAAGGAAAATGATATCCATTACAGAGACTGGTTATTTGATTTCGTGGTTGAAAAAAACAACGATATTCTCGCGATTGTAAATGCCAAGAGTTTTGGTGTTGAATTTCTTACAGCCAATGCTGCGGATATTTTGGGTATTCCTTCAAAGGAACTTTTTAAGGATATAAGAAACATAAATATCGTGCAAAAACCCGGCAAAGATGACAGACTTAGTACGATATTTGAAAGGTGTGCCCAAACAGGTAAAGTTGAGATCGTGGATGAGATAAAGCTGCATAACTTTATTCTCAATACGGACCTGTATTACAGAGGCGCTGTAGCCTGCACAATAGATGACAGCGGAAGAAGACTTGCGATAGCCCTGTATGACAGGACACAGGAGATGGAGAGAAACCATCAGCTTCAAGAGGCATTTAACGCGGCAGAAGCGGCTAACAAAGCGAAGACAAATTTCCTTGCAAATATGTCGCATGATTTCAGGACTCCTATGAATGCGATAACAGGCTTTACGCTTCTTATCGAAAAGCACTCGGATGAGCCCGAAAAAGTAAGGGAATATTCCAGAAAGATAAGCCTTGCGTCAAGGAGTTTGTTGGCACTACTTAATGAAGTACTTGATATGAGTAAGATTGAGAGCGGAACGACTACACTTGATATCAAGGAAATGGCGATGGGAATACTCCTTGAAGAGATCAACTCAGTAATAGGATATCAGGCCAAGACAAAAAGGCAGAAATATATCGTTAATACAGAAGGACTTGAGCACGATGTATTTTTGGGTGACAAGCAGAGAATTAATGAGATCCTCATGAATATACTCAGCAATGCCATTAAGTATACAGGTGAGGGAGGAAGAATCGAGTTTACTATAATCGAGTCTGAATCGGCATCGGAAGGTTTTAGGGATCTGACCTTTATCGTAAAGGATAACGGCATAGGAATGAAGGCTGAGTACAAGGAGAAGATTTTCGAGGCTTTTTCAAGAGAAGAAAGTCATGTAAATAAAGAGATTCAGGGAACCGGCCTTGGAATGGCGATAACGAGAAATCTTGTAGAGCTTATGGGAGGCACTATAAGAGTAGAAAGTGAGGAAGGAAAAGGAAGTATTTTTACAGTCAATTTGAGGCTTCAGGCTGTGGATGAAGCAGACGTTGATTTCTGGAAGTGTCACGGCATAAGAAGGATTCTTTTTATCGACAGCAAACACAGTGAGTGTGAACAGCTTGCGGAGAAGCTTAATATCGACGGTGTTGATGTGATGGAAGCGCCAACGGGATTTGGAGCACTTCATCTTATAGATGTCTGCCAGGCTGAGGATACACCTGTAGACCTTGTTCTTGTGGACCAGAAAGTACAGAATATGACGGCACCTGAAATTGTAAAGAATATCAGGGCAAAAGATAAGTCAAAATCAGCGACAACTTTGATCATAGTTATGGCGGATGATTTTGAGTCTATCGAAGACGAGGCAAAAGAGGCAGGGGCAAATGATCTTTTGCAGAAGCCACTCTTTATATCAAGTCTCAAGCAGTCGCTAAATGACATTGAAAAGAGGATAACGGAAGAAAAATATGAAGAGACGGAGAATCCGCTTAAAGGAATGAAATTCCTTGCTGTGGAAGACAATGATATCAACGCGGATATTCTGACAGAGCTTCTGGCTATGGAAGGAGCATCGGTTATAAGGTGCGTAAACGGACAGGATGCGGTAGAGAAAGTAAAGAGTTCAAAGGAAGGCGATTTTGACATGATCCTGATGGATATTCAGATGCCTGTTATGAACGGATACGAAGCGACTATCCTGATACGTGGCCTAAAGGACGAATGGGCGCAGAAAATACCGATAATTGCCATGACTGCAAACGCATATGCCGACGACATCCAAAAGAGTTATGATTCGGGAATGAATGCACACATTTCTAAACCTATAGATATAAGGGTTGTCGAAAAGACAATAATGGAGTTTAAAAAAGCGTGAAATTATGAGAAAATAGGGAGTACAGAGGCATACTGTAGTCCCTGTTTTTATATCATTGCAAATTATCTTTTTGAGAGGAGAGGCTTATATGAATGGCATAAAAAAAGTAATTGATGATATTTTCTGGATCGGAGGAAGTGACAGAAGACTTGCAAGATTTGAGAATATTTTTCCGATTCCCGAAGGCGTTTCATACAACAGCTATTTTATTGACGATGAGAAGACGGCAGTTTTTGACACTGCTGATATAACAATTTCAGACCAATATCTTGAGAATCTTAAGACAGTTATTTCGGGTAAAAAATTGGACTATCTTGTGGTACTTCATATGGAGCCCGATCACTGTTCTCTTATAAACACTGTAGTTACGATGTTTCCTGAGGTTACAGTGGTCAGCTCGAGCAAATCTTTTGAGTTTATGAAGCAGTTTTTTCCCGAGTCTGAAAACTATAAAAAATTGGAAGTAAAAGAGGGGGATGAACTCTCAACAGGAAAGCATACATTCAAATTTGTTGATGCTCCCATGGTTCATTGGCCCGAGGTATTGATGGCATATGATGTTACATCGAAAGCTCTTTTCGCTGCAGATGCATTCGGTACATTCGGAGCACTCGATGGCGGACTGTTTGCGGATGAGTATGATTATGAGAACGATTTCCTTAATTCCGCAAGAAGATATTACGCGAACATTGTAGGTAAGTATGGCATGCCGGTTCAGACAGTTCTTAAGAAGGCGGCAGGACTTGATATTAAGTTGATACTTTCACTTCACGGTCCCGTATGGAGAGAAAATATAGGCTGGCTTCTCGATAAATATCAGAAGTGGAGCACATATACGGCAGAGACGGATGATATCGCAGTTGTTTACGGAAGTCTTTACGGACATACAGCGAGCGCTGCAGAGGCCGTTGCAGCTTCTGTAAGAGAAAAGACAGGAAAGAACGTTAAAGTATATGACGTTTCAGGTACAGATGTGTCATATCTTATAGGCGAAGTTTGGAGATGCAGTAAGATAGTTCTTATCTGTCCTACATATAACGGCGGAATCTATCCTCCGATGGAAGCGTTCATAAACGATATGATCGCGCTTGGAGTTCAGAACAGGATATTTGCCCTCGGACAGAACGGAACATGGGCACCTGTTACGGTTAAGCTCATGACAGATAAACTTGCAACACTTAAGAATGTCAAAATACTTGAACAGAATCTGACTATTAAGAGTGCTCTTTCTGCAGGTGATACGGATGCAGTTCAGGCATTTGCCGATGCTGTTGCAAATTCAAGCTTTTAAGTATAAACTCAAAAAAGAAATTTAATATTAGAAATATCGTAATACGATGTGGAGGAAGGTTGTGAAAAGAAGTAATACTTTTAAGATGATCATCGGTATCATAATGACAGCGGGAGCGGTTCTTGGTGCAGCTGGTACATATGATACTTTAAACGGGGAAAACGGCAGTGTTGCAGAAGCTGCAGGAAGAGTAGTAAGTATTGATTCATGTACTATTTCCGGAGACAGTGTTGTTGTTAATGTTTCTGCAAGCAGTTTGCCGGGATCTGATGACGGCAAATATTATCTTTATGCAGATGAGGTTTATCAGGACGGCGTAACAGGTAATGTTGTGGCAACAACAGAGAAGGGTAAGAGTGCTACTTTTAAGTTTGACCTTGCACTTGGAACAAAAGAGTCAAATCTTTCCAAGAAATTCCTTGTTGCTGTAAAGAGTGGCGGATCAATGGTTCAGGTGAGTGATGAACACTATATCACAAATCCCGAAGCAATCGCATCCAAAACGGTCGGAAGAAACGACCATGGTATGAAGGGTATTCTTCCAAATGATGCGGACGCTGCGACATTTAAGGATCTCGGCGTAGCACAGATGGTATATAACCTCTACATGGGTGATATAGTAGGACCTTCAACAAACGGAGCTTATCCTACAACTGAGTTTGCATATGACGGAAAGACATATCAGTTTAATACGGCTGCACTTCAGCAGTATGACGGCTTTGTAAGATGGTGTTCGATCAATAACTTCCAGCTTACTCTTACTATTTTGAATAATAAGACAGCTGCAGGGGCAGATCTTATACATCCTCTTTCAAGAGATGAGCATGTATGTCCCGGATATGCAATGAATACCAAAGAGGATGAAGGTACACAGCACCTTAAGGCTATCGCAGCATTCCTTGCGCAGAGATATTCAGGCGGACAGTTTGGAACTGTTGATAACTGGGTAATCGGAAACGAGATAAATGCCAGAACAGAATGGTACTACATGGACTCAACAAATCTTGAGCTCAACGTAAGTGAGTATGTAAAGGCATTTAGAATATTCTACAACGGTATCAAGAGTGTAAATGCGAACGCAAGAGTATATAACTCTATCGATCAGGAGTGGAACAGAAAGTCAAATCCGGGATGTTTCCTTGCAAAAGAATATCTTGATAGATTTAACTATTATATGAGGCGTGAAGGAAACGTTGACTGGTCACTTTCGGTACATCCTTACAATGCACCTTTGTTTGACCCTTACGCTTGGAAGCAGCAGTCCCAGTATGTAAGCACATCTCTTGGTACACCATATATTACGATTGAGAATATCTATCTTCTTACAGATTATATGAACCGTGAGGAGATGCTTAATCCTGCAGGAAATGTAAGGCAGATCTCACTTTCTGAGATTGGTTATACTTCAAGCTTTGGCGAGGACGCACAGCTTGCGTCAATCGTATATGCATATACGATGGCTCAGAGCAATCCATATATCACAAGCTTTATCCTGTTCAGAGAGACTGATGATGCGCATGAAATGGAGAGCCATATAGCTCAGGGACTTAAAAACCTTGACGGAAGCAAGAAACAGTCTTATGATGCTTACAAGTATATGGATACAAAAGAGGCAGGAACTTACAAGGCAAAAGCATCCAAGATAATCGGACAGGATGTAGATGCTTTGGTGGCAAACAGAACATTTATGAGCAGAAACGGTTGGTTTTTGAACGACTGAGATTAACAATAGACTGAATTAGACTCGACACATCCGTAAGGATGTGTCGTTTACTATAAGTATGGAGTATTATTTATGAGCAAAGATCTTTTGGGAAGCCTTTATGGTGATTTTTTTTCTACACCTGTTTCCATGCCTTCAGCAGGGAAAGAAAACGTTAAGAAAGAAGATAGCGCTAAAGAGGCCGTTAGTGATAAGACTGTGGAAGATAAAGTCGATGCTATGAAAAATGCGCAGAATGCGCTTGATGAAGCAAAGGCTCTTTTTGCTGCTGACGGAAACCTTAATTCTTCGGAAGAAAAGAAGGATGAGGAACCTGAAGAAGATCCCATGGAGGCGCTTGAGAAACTCATAGGCCTTGGATCCATAAAGGATGATGTAAAAGAACTCACCGCTTTTGTTAAGGTTCAGAAAGCAAGGCAGGAGCAGGGACTTAAATCTGTACCTGTTTCACTACACCTGGTATTTACGGGGAATCCGGGAACAGGAAAGACAACCGTTGCGAGAATAATCGCAAAGATTTATAAGCAGATAGGAGTTCTTTCAAAAGGACAGCTCGTTGAGGTGGACAGATCGGGACTTGTTGCGGGATATGTCGGACAGACTGCGATCAAGACTACCGAGCAGATAAAAAAAGCTATGGGCGGAGTCCTCTTTATCGACGAGGCATATGCACTTTCCCAGAAGGATGATGCTTTTGGACAGGAAGCCATAGATACCATACTTAAGGCAATGGAAGATAACAGAAAAGATTTTGTTGTGATAGTTGCGGGCTACACAGAGCCTATGAAGAAATTCATAGAAAGTAATCCGGGATTAAAGTCGAGATTCAACAAATATATCGAGTTCCCCGATTATTCGGTGGACGAACTTGAAGAAATATTTTACATGAACTGCAATAAATATGATTACAAGGTAGAAGAGGACGTTAAGCACCAGATCAGGGCACTTATAACTTCCAGAAAGATGGGAAGTATAGACAATTTCGCCAATGCCAGAGAGATAAGAAATCTTTTCGAAGAGATCATCACCAATCAGGCAAAGCGTGTATCCACTCTCGAAGCACCTTCAAATGAAGATATGATGACGATATGCCTTGACGATCTTAAGGAACTTAGCGGGTTAGAGAAGAAAGAGGCTGAAGAGTAACAAGGTATTGAAAAATAGTAATATGACTGATATAATCAGATTTGCTGTCAGATTTTTTTCAGGCAGCACTACGGAATGTGGCTCAGTTTGGTAGAGCGCTGCGTTCGGGACGCAGAGGCCGCAGGTTCGAATCCTGTCATTCCGACTCAGTATTTTCAAGGGTTTGCGGATTTGCAGATCCTTATTTTTTATTCTCTTTGTTTTATCTACATTGTCTACCTAAGAGAGTGGTACAATAAAGCCTAATGTTGATGCGATAATAAATATTATTTATACATGTGGGATTTCAATGGATTGGCTTTGTGGACGAGATGAGGCTTTCTGTTCATAATCGCGTTGATATATAAGTTGCTACTGATGATAATGACCGAAATTGGGTTGATTTGAAAGCTTGTTACAATGAGATTTTCAATAATCCAAGAGCAATTTTGAATCAAGATTTATGCGATGTTATAGAAAAGTATATATGCTTACGAGTGAACTGTGTGGATTTGAGCGTTTTCAGGAAAATAATGAACATGAGAAATTGGAAGAGACAGATAAATAATAAAAGAGAACATTGCGACAAACTTAAAACCACGAGCGCTGTTAGCATATATGTTTGATCGTTACTAATTTGGTAGCCAGAAAAATGGGGTAGAGGTCTTATTGCCTATACCCCCCCCCATTTTTCTGGCTGCCATTTCACAGAGCCTGTTTCGTACATTTTTTCTACGGTCTTGACTTATTTTTAATTCAATTTCTTTTCCATTTAAATTTATAGTAACATAAAAGAAATTCATTTTCGTAATATAAGTATAATTGACCAAAAATGATTGATGTGTACGGAAAAAAAGGAATTTACTTTCGGATAATTCCTTTTCAACAGCATTTAATTTTCCATAAAAAAATGTTGAACTTCCATCTTGTCGAAAAATATGAATTGTACGCTTGTGACTTTCAAAATAAACAATATCTTTAAGTGGGATTCTTTGAATTTCTCGTTTAAAAGTAAATTGAAAATACGTGGCAGTTTCTTCTGTGCGTTTGTATGCTTCTAATAAATACCGACTAAATTTGCTTTTGTTTAGTGGTTTTGAAAGAAAGCGGAATGCTTCTACTTCAAACAAGTCTGGAAAATAATTGTCATAATTAGAGATGAAAATAAACAGTACCAAACGATTGGTTTCACGTATTTTTTTTGCTGCAGAAATACCGTCAATGTGTTTCATCTCAATATCCAAAAAAATTAGGTCGAAGGAATCATCGGCCTGGATACTGTTTAATAGAAATTTTCCATCTGTATAAATGTCTGTTTCTACTATAATTCCAAGTTTGTAACTATCAGCCAGAATAAGGTTTTCGAGATTTTCAGCAAATTTGAGGTCGTCATCACAAATTGCTATTCTTAGCATTAGTAATGCCCTCTTTTGATTTTGAATACTTAAAAAATATTGGTTCGATAAGTAAAATGTGTAAGGGTTTATGTCGCTTATTCTGCATGGTGTAATTTGTGGCTGAAGCTATTTCATGAGTTAATAATGAAAAAATATGTTTTTTGCAGTGTTCGAGTAAGTGTTTTCTAGTCATAATTGCAAAAAGTCCTCTTTTATTATTATTCACATAATTGATAATTATTCTACATAATTGGAAAGAAATACGCAATAGAATAATAAAAAAGCACTACATAGGGGTGTTTGTGTAAGAATTGAGCAAAAAGATATGTATAGAGGTTGAATAATATCTCAATATAGAGTAAGATAAAATAGAGAACTCTATAAAATAGAGTACAAGGAGAAAATTATGACTGATTTTTGCTCGACTATCTTTACAAAGCATGTGAAAGATAATTTTGAATTGTATGTGATGTGTTGTTTACCGGTTTTTCCTTTTTATTTTTCAGCAGACTTTTTTATATATTATTGTCTGGAGTGCGATTTTGAGAATGTACAGGGTATAGGGAATTGTTTATTTCTAATTGTCAGTGTGTTGATTTTGGTTTGTTTTGCAATATTCCGTTATTCATTAGAAGGATATATTAAGAAACATGCGGAAAAATATAATTTGCTACTTATATTGGGAATTTCTAATAAAGATTTTTGGACTACATTATGTAAAGAATATTGCCCACTCTTTATATTTTCAATTATTTTTATTGTCATTTTGAGTTCTGTAATTAGCAATATTGTATTAACAAGTATTTTCAAGATATCATTTCAAAATATGGTTATGGTTTCAGCAATTATATTTGGCATAATTCTATGTTTGTTTGTTTTTGTAATGTTAGGGACGCTTATTATTATGAAATGGAAACAAAGTAAGGTTTGTCTAGTAGAATATATGGAAGGACTTAGCAATGGGACTGAAAAAAAGCACAGAGATTGCATATCATATGGGATTTCGGAATATGCTGCGTTTATATGTTTTACAATTTCGTTAGTGCTATTGGCTAAATACTCAGTTGGTAAAATGATGTTATCTGTGTTGTTACATATAGTTGGAGTTTATTTTTTATTACAGGTAAATGGTCATGTTATAAAAAAGTTGTTTTCAAAAAATAAACAAAGATATTTTGAAAAACTTTTATCTTGGGTGGATTTCATTTCGGAGTATCGCTTGAATGGAAGTATGATTTGTGCAATTTATTCAGTTAATTTGTTATTTTCATTTGTATTTGGAGGATTGTTTGCTTCTAATACTTCTTCAGATAATGTTTTTATTGGTATTGAAATATTATTTATTATACTAGCATTATCTATAGTTTTAGAAGCGCAGGTGATTATTCTTGAAAAACTATTTATAGATATAAAAAATGATATAAAACAGCGTGAAATACTTTTTAATTTGGGAATACAGAGTTATGATTACGAAAGTTTTCTTCGGGGAAGAATAAAAAAATTGTTTTTATTACCTGGAGTGATGGCTTCTATTATGGGAATGTTTTTCTTTTTTTGCGATTATATATATCAGGAGAAGGTATCAAAATTATCTCAATTATGGAATGTGGAAGTTATTAAATATTTAAGCGTAGTACTTTTCTTTTGGGTTCTGCAATTTGGTGGTTATTTATATGCAAAAAAAAGGGTACTAAGGCAAGATAAATACAGGAATGGAGGTGCAAATTGAATCTAATTCATGCATATAATTTGGAAAAACACTATTATATTGAAAATCCGATGACATTAGAAAGAAAACGGATAGATGTAATAAATGATGTTTCGTTTCAAATTAATAAAAATGAATCGGTTGCCATTATGGGGAAATCAGGGTGTGGAAAAACTACTTTACTAAAAATGCTAGGTGGAATTCTTTTTCCTACAAGTGGAGAAATACGCTATAAAGGAGAAATACTTTCAGGATACAATAATGAACAATTAGAAATATATAGGAGAACTCAAATAGGATTTGTATTTCAGGATTACAAACTACTTGAAAATATGACTATAAAGGAAAATATGATTTTGCCATGCATTTTAGATCATCAGGACATAGAAAAGGCTTTGGAAAGAGTAGAAACTATGGCTGAAATGCTTCAGATAGGTGATAGAATTGATCATTATCCTTGTGAATTATCTGGAGGTGAAAAACAACGTGCAGCAATAGGCCGTGCGTTAATTAACTTTCCATCATTACTATTGGCAGATGAACCAACAGGAAACCTCGATACTCAAACTAGTAAAATAGTTATGGATTTATTAATTAATATACAGAAAGAATTAAAAATTTCGATGGTATTAGTAACTCATGATAAAGAGATAGCGGACTGTTGCGATAGAATTGTAAGCATTATGGATGGAAAGACATATTGATTAAAATAGAAAGAATAAGGAAAAATAATTTAGGCAATTAATAGTAGGAGAGGATAACAATGGATAGAACGATAGAAAATGCATTAGACGATATTTCTTTAATAAAAGCAGTAATAGTGAGAACTCAGAAGGATTTTGCAAAGGTAGCCAAGTTTTTTATTTGTATAGGCGTAGTTAATGGAATTGCTTGGATTATTGAGGAAACTGCTTATTTTATTAGAAGTTTTGTTGGAGATGGTAGTTGGATTGTACAGTTTTTGGGACAAGGATATCGCTTGTTACGATTTGTTGGGTATATAAGCTTGTTTATTATTTATTACAAAAAAATAAAAGCTACTAATAATGATATCAGTGAGGGAATGATAAAGATATGGGGGATGGTCTTGATTGGCTCTTACGTACTTTCTTTTTTGTATATAAGACTATTGCCAATTGGAAATGATGATAGATTGATAGCATTATGGAGATGCAGGGAATTAATAGAAGTTCTCCCGGTAATATTTGCTTTATTTATGACTGGTATACTTACAAAAAGGATTATAATAACCGCGTGTACTTCATTATATAGTATTTTATATTTTGTCTTATTTGCAAGCATGAAGGAAATAACTTATGGAAACTTTGGAGGGCAAGGTGGTGCGCAAATGCCTCTTAGTAGTATAAGTGTAAAGTGCATTATGATACTTGGTATGTTTTTTTTAGGATGGTATTTGAAGATAGGAGCAAAAGAACATGGAGATTAACTCAATACCTGAAGCTTTTCATTCAAAACTTAGACTGGCAATCTTGTCTTCATTATTAACTGGTCAAAAAAGCTTTAGTGAATTGAAAGACATAACGTCGGCTACGGATGGGAATCTAGGTGCTCAAATAAAAAAAATGGCTGATTCGGGATTTGTGATGGTGGAAAAGGAGTTCGTTAAAAACAAACCTCAGACCACATGTATAATTACAGAGTATGGGAGAGCGCAATTAATTGAATATGTTGAAATGTTAGAAAACATAATAAAACAATAGTGTTAGTTTAATGATTTAAGGGCTGTCATCATAATGACAGTCCTTTTTTATAGTAAGCGCGAAATATATTTATTTATTACCTAAAATGGTGGAAAAATGACATTTACCTGTATGATTTAAATTTATATGGTAAAGTATGTTGCGAAAATAACAGGGCAAACATTTATATGTAAAATATTGGTTTTTTATGGTGACTAAAAAATTTTTACTTAGAAGGAGACGCATAGTGGGGAACGAATACACAGTAGGAAAACAATTGACATCATGGAATGGAGGTAATGCACAATCTTTAACATTTATCGTGACTGAGGATTGCAATTTGAGATGTAAATACTGTTACATAACACATAAATGTTCAAATAAAAGAATGTCTTTTGAAGTAGCAAAAAAATTTATTGATTATGTTTTTGATGGAGATTTTCGTTTACAGGAGGCAGTCACATTAGATTTTATTGGTGGCGAACCTTTGTTGGAGATAGAACTTATTGATAAGATTTGTGATTATTTTAAATTGAAATCTTTCTTGGCGGGTAGTTCTTGGTATTGGAATTATCGAATTAGTATTTGCACGAATGGCGTTAATTATTTGGATAAGAGAATTCAAGACTTTATTAAAAAAAATGAGGATAAAGTTGGAATCACTATCACTATAGATGGAATAAAGGAAAAGCATGATTTGCAAAGAGTTTTTCCAGATGGTTCAGGATCATATGATGTTATAAAAAAGAATGTGGATATATGGAAACATCAATTTGTCGGTTCTACAAAAGTTACATTTGCTAGTGATGATCTTAAATACTTGAAAGATAGTGTTATTGGCTTATGGAATGAAGGTATTCCAGAAGTTGCTGCTAATGTTGTATTTGAAGATGTTTGGAAAGATGGTGATGATGAGATTTTTGAGAATCAGTTAAAAGAATTGGCAGATTACATATTGGACAATGGCCTACAGAATGAAAACTACTGTACGTTATTTGACGATTCGATTGGTCAGCCATATACAGAAGAAGATCTTAAGCAAACAAGTTGTGGAGCGGGCAAGATGATAGCTGTGGGCGTTGATGGCAAATTGTTTCCTTGCATGAGATATTGCGCGTATTCATTAAATGAAAAGGAAGAGTACTCAATAGGAAATGTTGATGAAGGTATTGATTTTGATAAAGTGAGACCTTTTCAGGTTGTTACATATGATTTACAAAGTGATAGCGAGTGTTTAAACTGCTCTATTGCAAAAGGATGTAGTTTTTGTCAAGGATTTAATTATGATGCATCCGACTCTGCAACAAATTTTCAAAGGGCAAAATACATATGTAAAATGCATAAAGCGCGAGTACGTGCGAATAATTACTATTTTAATAAATTATTTAATAGATATGGTATTGAAAGAGAAAACTATACACATGAAAAGGTGGCTTTGAATTTTCTTTTATCAAATAATTATGTAAATTGCTGTTCACAAAGCAATAAAGGCAACATGACAGGATTGATGATATCGATGGAAAAAGAAATGATTTTGGATGGTCTTAAATATGCAAAAGATCATTTCTATAAACCTGTTTTTATTCATTCAAAGCTAGGAAATGATTTTATTGATTGTGAAGAATTTGAAGAGTATAGAATTCTTCATATAGTTCCATTGAATTATTACAATGAAGCATGTGCAATATATAGAGATGTGTTACCAGTCATAGATGTGGCTGAGGTAGATGAAATAGTATTAGATGAAAAGATAGACAATATTGTTTTAAATTTTGATAAAGATAGTGTTGTAAAAATATCTGATACGATTTGTAAATTATGGAATAAGGTTAATAGATTTAATATTAATATCCTTGATTTGGACTATGAATTCGACTTGAAAAAATATGAAAACGAATTGCTGAAGGTTAAGGAGATGATTGTTGAAGATATTAATAAAAAAGGTGTATTACAAAAGGAGGTAAACATTCTGACTGATGAATTGCTTCTTGAGAAGCATGAAAATTGTGGAGCAGGGGATAAGAATATTACGCTTGGCCCTGATGGAAATTTATATATTTGTCCGGCATTTTATTCAGATGATACTGAAGAACCTATTGGTCATATTAACCAGGGCGAGACAAATATTAAAAATGCGCAATTATATACTCAGGAATATGCACCTTTGTGTAATATGTGTGACGCCTTTCATTGTGCAGACTGCGTGTATCATAATAAAAAGAGAACAAATGAAGTCAATATACCATCGGCTGTTCAATGTAAAAAAAGTCATATAGAAAAAAGAGTGGCTAAAATGATCCAAGATGAATGTAAAGAGAAGATTTTATTTGCACATGAGATTAAAGAAGAAAGTGGATTGGATCCAATAAAAAAAGTGATTGATAGATTAGACAATAGAAAACTTGGATTTTATCCAATGTAAAACAGGTGGAGGAATGGAATGGCAACAGTAGTTGGTAAAGTAACAGAGGAAGAAAAGCGCGATATAGAAGTTTTGCATGAAAAAAACGTAGCATTACGTAACTTGATGAAAATAGATTTAAATCCAGAAGAAAAAATAAAAGTAAATGAAGAGATGTTTATAGTAAATGAGGCAATGCGCAATTGGTGGGGAAGTAAGAGTAAAAAATATGGATGGGCTAGCAAACCAGATGGCGATTGGCAAATATTATTTGCAACTTGCGAAATATTGCTAGTTTAAAGATATGGATGACAATAGAAAGCAAAAACTGTTTATAGTAAGCAAATATTTTATTAATAAAAAAAGCGCCATTGTCTTTTTGATATGTTTGGTATTAATAGGCACAATAATTAATGGAGTAACCCCATTTTTGTTTGGAATCATAATTGATGCAATGCTTAAGAGTGATTTTGCGTCATTATTGAAAAATGCTGTGTATATGACAATTCTAGAAATGATTGGAATTATCATTGCAACTATTGAAGATTATTTTGGTAGCACTGTTACACAAAGCGTGTCAAACGAAATGAAAAAAGATGTTCTAAATCATATAATTTGCATGAAAATGAGTGGGTTGGACTGTTATTCAAAAGGGGAACTAATAAATCGACTAGAAGGAGACACTAATGAAATCGCTGGGACATATATTGGATTTTTAACAGGGATTCTACAGGTAATAATTAATGTAGGAATTTCAATATATTTTGCAGTGGTACTGTCAAAAGAGTTAACTATATTAGCAATGGGGTTTATGCCAATTCTATATTTGGGGACCATCCTATTCAAAAAAGAATATAAAATGGTAAAAACTAAGTTGAAAATATTTACTGATAAGTATATGGGGATTATTAATGAGGTATTCTCGAATTTTGAAGGTATCAAGAGTTTTAATTATCAGGAAAATATTATTCAAAAGATTAGTGCTGCATATAGTGATAACTTGATGTTGTCAAAATGTCTATATAGAACGCAAGCGAAAATGGGGGGTACTCAAAAGGCGCTAAATATTTTATTTGATATGAGCGGTATTTTATGCGCGGCTTTCTTGATTAGTTGCAATAAATTGACCATAGGAAGATATGTTTCATTTAATCAGTATATTAGACAACTTTTTCAAACAGCTTCGCAAGTTATGTCGTATGTCATGAATTTTGCTTCGTGTGACGTAAATATTGACAGAATAAATGAAGTTTTGAATGAATCGTCGGAGGATGTAAAAGAGTGCCTTTACGCAAAAGAAAAGATTAATACTATTCAAATAGAAAACCTGTCTTTTTGCTACAACAATAGAAAAATCTTAGATGATTTTAGCCTAAAAATAGAGCATACGGGATTATATACGATTGTAGGGATTAATGGAGTCGGGAAAACTACTGTTTTAAAGGTTTTATTAGGCTTATATGAATGGGAAAAAGGAACTATTTTAATAAATGGTGAATATTTTAAAAAGATTTCTCTTTATGAGTATAGAGAGCGGGTTAGTTATATTCCAAAGCAGCCTTTCCTTTTTAATGAAACTATTAAATACAACTTAACATTAGGGAGGCCAATTGATACGGAACGAATTGATTTTGTATGCAGAAAAGTTGGTCTTTATGAATATATACAGAGCCAAGAAAATAAGTACGAGACAATTGTTGGTGAAGGTGGGGGTTTTTTATCAAGTGGAACGAAACAAAAAATATCTATAGCGCGAGCAGCGTTGAAAGATTCGAGCCTTTGGTTATGCGATGAAATCACTTCGGATCTTGATGGTAGAGTAGAAACAGACGTTATGAATTATTTAAAGGAGCTTTCTCAAACAAGGATCATCGTAATGATTAGTCATAAGCTTAGCTCGGTGGAAAAAAGTGACAAAATTTTTGTGATGACTTCTGGAGGCATTATTTCTGAGGGAACCAATTCTGAACTTATAGAAAATGAAGGTTTGTATAGAGAAATGTTCAAGTAAAAAAATTAGTATATTCGTTAATACAATTTTGATGATATGAAACTCCAAAAGCATAATATCTTTGGTGATAAAATGGTTCAAGTCATAGCTGGATTTATTATGCACATAAGAGTTATACAAGAGTCGTTATGAGTACTTGAAATATGTTATGAATAAGTAATCATAACTATTATTGACTCGGAAAGGGGGAATAAGAATGAATGGACTATATCAAAGCAAATTAGGTATGGACTCAAATCGAGGCGTTATGTTAGCAGTTTGGTGTCCTTGCAAGGGTGCATGTTCTTTGGGATGTAGCGGATTATGTGCTGCTAACTGTCATGGCTCGTGTGCTGGTAATTCTTCGTATAAACCTTAATAATGATTAGGAGGAGATTTAATGAATTACGAAAGTAGAATTAATAACTCACATTCAGTTCAGTTACTTGGCTTTTGCTTAGCGTGCTATCACGCATGTAGTGGAAGTTGTAGTGGAAGTTGTAACTGGGGATGTAGTGCTAAATGTGATAATCAGTGTAGTGGTGAGTGTGGTAACAACTGTTATGGTCATAATTTAGCTGGGGCTCAAATTTAATTGTGCTAACAAATGTACTGTTAATGGATACGATTATTCAAAAATATAATATTTAATAAAGCACTCAGAGTTTTCAGGTATAAGCTGATGACATATACTAAACTCGACACATAGTAAATGCGTATTAGTTACGCTAAGTAGGTGAGTAGTAATTTTATTTACTACTCACCTTGGTGTTTTTTTGTATGGATTTTAGTCTGTGTTGAGCTTTTCGGAATTATTTGTGTGTTGACTAAACGTTAAACATAGGCAATATCATCTAAAATCCTAAGGACTCAGAAATATAAATTGTCGAAATTACAGAAAAAGCACTTGAGAGTTACAAATGTTGATTGTCAAGTAAATTTGACCCACGGGGGTCAATTTTAAGTGTAAATCAACACAATTTATTCTCTATATAATTAACTCATAATGCTATAAAGGAGGCGCATCCCTATGAGACTTGAGCTAAGCCAAAACATCAAGAAGTACCGAAAAGAAATGAGCCTTACACAGGAAGAACTAGCTGAAACTTTTGGAGTTACAGTCGGCGCGGTATCAAAATGGGAAAGCGGAAGCACAGTTCCGGATATAATGACGATGATGGAACTTGCAGACTTTTTTAATGTTTCTATGGACGTTCTTTTGGGATATAATCTTTCCTCCAAAAGTATTGATGATATTTATCATAGACTATGCAATTTAACCACGGAACAAAAATTAGACGAGGCTGTTTCAGAAGCGGAAAAGGCTTTAGTCCGCTATCCTACTTGTTTTAAGATAATCATGGCCTGTGCGACTTTGTATAATGTTCTCTTTATCAACGGCGGAAAAGAAGACGATGCCAAACATGCGGTGCAGCTTTATGAGCGAGCACTGAAATACTTCTCACAAAATGACAATTTGAGCGTCACTGAAGTTTCGATAAGAATGGATATCGCAAGATTAAAGAGTTTTAATGATACAGATGGCGCGTTGATCGAGTTTAACAAGATAAATCATATGGGAATCGCGGATATAGAAAGTGCGCGTTTGTTGTTTTCAAAGGGGGAGACTGAGGAAGCACTGGCCAGATGTACAAAAGCAATGCTTTATAATCTTATGAGAGAACATGACATAGCACTTAATATGTCTTCCATAGTTGCATCCCGAGGAACGAAAAAGGATTTTAAAGAAGCATATGACATTCTTGACAGAGGAATTGCATACATTGAATCTGCCGAAAACGGTAATATTTGCTATGCTACTAAATTAAAAATCAATCTTCTCATAATTAAAGCCATGACTCTGTGCCTTCTAAAAGAACATGATTCTATGAAAAGGCTTATCGATGAAGCCGGTGCGCTTGCAAAGAGATATGATGCAGATCCGAATAATGCATTTCATAACGGCATGAAATTTTGGCATGCAAAAGAGGATTTTACGCCGTATGGATTTGATGATCTGGGATCTTCTGCAATAGAAACTATTGAACTGTTATTTGCCGATACTCCCGAATTATATCCGGCAAAAGAAACAAAAGAGTATAAGGAAGCAAAGAAATATTGGCATAACGAAGCCAAAGAATATTGGCACAGTATTAAGGAACAATAACGGGTAAAAACTGACGATTTATTGATAAAATCGCCCTCTTGTAGTATTATATAGTCTGCAGGGGGTGTTTTTTCTGTCTTTTTTGAAAAAATGCATCTAAATGATAGTGTCTTTTTTTGTAGAAAGGGAGGACCTAGGATGAATTTGGAAGGAACAGAAAGAATAGACAATTTATGTAGGCGACTACGAAGAGCGAATTTAATAGCATTTATATTTACTTTTATTATTATCGCTGCAGTATTCACAGGAAGTTTTTTGTATAAAAAAACTGAACATAAGATCAAGAGCGTAAAGATCAATTACGCAACAGAACAGGAAATTCAGGACATTATAGGTTTTGAGGAATATGAAGACGGAAAATGGTTTAAGGGAAACCTTAAATATGACCATTCCGAAGATCTTGACTACGGTATGAAGTGTGCAAACTATACCGGGGTCTTGTATGAGACTAAATGATAAAAGCTGGGAGTTTTCGCTCCTAGCTTTTTCTATGCACTAAATATCGTTATAATAGTAATATAGGTCGAGTCGCAGGAGGTGTGCACTATGAATGAATCAGTGCAGAAATTGGAGGACAGCATAGGGAAGAGGATAGTCGGAAAGGGTGATGTGATCGAGAAGATTATCATAGCACTTTTGGCTGACGGCCATGTTCTTTTGGAGGATGTGCCGGGAGTTGGTAAGACGACGCTTGCAAAGGCGCTTGCGGACTCCGTGTCGCTTTCTTTTGCGAGGATTCAGTGTACTCCTGATACGATGCCGTCAGATATAACGGGTATTTCAATCTACGATTCGAAAAAAGGAGAATTCTCTGTGATGCCGGGACCTGTTGTGAGCAATATTGTCCTTGCGGATGAGCTTAACAGGACCTCGCCAAAGACGCAGTCGGCTCTCTTGGAAGTAATGGAAGAGCACAGGGTTACTATAGACGGTAAACCTATTGATGTTCCGCAGCCGTTTATGGTAATAGGAACGCAGAATCCCGTGGATATGGCGGGAACGTATCCGCTTCCCGAAGCTCAACTTGACCGTTTCATGATCAAATTGTCGGTGGGATATCCTGATACGAAAGCATCGGAAGATATGGCGGAGAGATTTCTTTTGGGGCAGCTCCATGAAGAGACTGAATCCGTTCTTTCGGGAAAAGATATCCTGGATATGAGAAAAGACGTAGCCTCTGTCACTGTAAAAGAAAATCTTCGAAGCTATGCAGTAAGTATTACAGATGCGACCAGAAATAAGCCTGAGATTGCGGTAGGTGCTTCGCCGAGAGCTCTTTTGTCCATGTTAAGATGCGCTCAGGCCAAAGCATACCTTGTGGGAAGAGATTATTGCATCCCTGAAGATATCGCAGATGCGGCTAAACTTACACTTCCTCACAGACTGATACTTACGAAAGAAGCAAGGCTCAGCCATATAACGAGCGAAGATCTGATCAAGACCATTCTTGGAAAAGTAATCGTACCATGAAGATAACAATTAATAAAAAAGGACTGATCATCTATCTTACAGCACTTGTAGCCGGCATAATTTTTGCAAGTTTTTATGGCGGTCCTGTTGCTTATGCGCCACTTTTTGCGCTTCTTTTGATCATTCCTGTTTCGGTAATATATATTGTTTTAAATTATGCCTTTCTGAGAGTCTATCAGGAGGTCGAAGTCCACAAGCTCACCAAAGGTGAGGATCACAAGTACCGCACGCTTATCGAAAATGCGGGGGTTCTTCCTATTCACAATATGGAGATCGGCACATTCAAAAGCCGGTGTAATCTCTATGAAATTCCGGATAAAACAAAGCTTTCACTTGATATTCATGAGAAAAAAGAGTTGTTTTCGGGCATTAATTGCCTTTTTGCGGGAGTTTATGATGTCGGAATCGAGAATGTATCTTTTACAGATCCGTTTCATATTATTTCCGCGAGATTTAATATTCCGTATTCATTTAGGGCTGTTGTAAAGCCGAGGATAACTGAGATTGCAGGGAAGGCGCTGGACCTTGAGAACCTGTACAGCAGCCGCGGGCATAAGAGCGAGAGGATTCTTGAAGACATTCCGGGAAATGACATACGTCCGTATATAAAAGGCGACAGTCTTTCGTCTGTTAACTGGAAAGTCTCAGCCAAGGCTTCAAAGCTGATGGTCAGAGTTCCTGACAAGATGGAAAAAAGAACGTTGTCTATCCTGATGAATGCCGATAATACGCCTGAGAGTGAGCAGGATACGGAGTTTCTTATAAAGCGTGATTATTTCCTTGAGTTTGTGGTTTCGGCGGCATGGCTGTTTGGAAATCAGGGAATTCCCGTGACAATCGTATATCCCGCAGGAACGGTAAGAGAGAAGCTTGTTGATTCGAGAGAGAGTTTCATGGATTTTTATAACGCGGTTTCAGACGGCGTGTTCTATTCATCGGATTTGGAATATACCAAAATCTGTGATCTGGCAAAAGCTTGCAGGAGTAATAAAAATGACAGAGAAACATGGATTGTTATCACTGAAAATCCCGGGGCGGAAGAAAATTTTATCAGTATTTGCGACTGAGGCGGTATGTACACTATTTGCCTTTTCTTTTGCTGCGGTTTTTTCAGAAATCATCAGAGGGGGTATGGGTGATAATGCATTTGCCGGAGACGTTTCTTTCCCATTTTGGGCGATAGTTTTCTTTATGTTGTTTACAGGACTTTACTATATATTCCGCCTCTTTGTTTCGGGAATTGCTTCGGCTGTCCTTTCAGCTGTTCCAGCTTTTTTCTTATTCTTTTTGTTAAAAGATTTATCGGCCATTCCGGTTCTTCTGCCTTCGATGGTCTTTGGCGTGGTTCTGAGGCTGGCGATTCATTTTATACCAAGTAGGGAAAAGAAACTTCTATATGCGGTTATTTTGTTGGATATTGTTGTAATTGGGCTTTTTATTGGAAAGAGTCGCTTTACGGGAGAAAATTTAGCAGAGAAAGTTATGTGCATATGCCTTGCAGCGCTGACACTTTCGGCTGTTCAGACTTTTTTCTTCGAAAAGAACAAGGCTTCGTTTCCAATTTATTATTTCCTGATCATTGCGATGGTTACGTTGATATTTCCTATGAAAAAAGAGCCTATAGACTGGAATAAAGTTGTTGATCTGGGTCAGAGGTTTGTCTACAGGATTGAAAGTATTGCTTCTGATGTATCTTACCGCTTTGCGTCTACTTTTGGAGACAGTTATACGGCAGGCTACAGTTCTTTTACCTCAACCGGAAAAAAGATCACAGAGGGCGAAAGAACGCAGCTTATTATCGAGTCTATAGACGCGCCTTATTATACATATTTGGATGAGGAGACGGGGAAAAATACAAAGCTTAGAAAGACGCTGTATCTTGCGGGCGGAATAGGAACAGATAAGGCGCAGTTTGCCGAATTTATAGCTTTTTTGTATGCAAATGGGACAGACAGGGAAAGGGCGCTGACGTTTACTGAAGTTTCGAACATTGACCTTGAGTATGCTTATATAGACACAAAGGATGTGATAGTGCCGTCGAGAGCGCTACTGGTGACCGAGGGCGAGAAAAAAGTTCGGGAAGGCGTCAGCGAAAAAGCTCACAGAAAGGGATATAGAATAAGTGTAAAGTATCTGGATATAGACTACGCAAGTCCTGAGCTTACCTCGATGTTAAAAGATGCGCCCACAGAACTTCCAAAGCTCACATATGATGAAGTATGCGACTATGTTAGTGGGCTATGGGGAATACAATTTACCGAGATGATGAGCCGTGATGAGTATGAGGAGGCTTTGGCTGAGATTGGGAACGGCGCAAAAAGCGAGTATCTTGACGTGACGGGAGTCACCCCGGAACTTAAGGAGCTTGCGGATAAGGTTACTTCAGGAGCTGAATCAGACTATGATAAGTGCAGGTTTTTGGAGGAATATCTCAGACAGTATCCGTACAGCAAGGATGCAGTCGGAGGATATAATTCCGAATCAAATATGAGTACGGCGGAGGGAATGGCGGATATCGCGGAGAGATTTCTTTTTGATACGAAAAAAGGATATTGTGTCCACTATACATCTTCCATGATAATGTTACTGCGACTTTCGGGGATTCCTGCAAGGGCAGCAAGCGGATTTAGATATGCATTTCCTTTTGACAGGAAAGATAAATATGAAGTCAGTT
Source organism: Butyrivibrio sp. AE2005 (assembly GCF_000686965.1). Classification (NCBI taxonomy): domain Bacteria; kingdom Bacillati; phylum Bacillota; class Clostridia; order Lachnospirales; family Lachnospiraceae; genus Butyrivibrio; species Butyrivibrio sp. AE2005. The sequence goes on along the minus strand of NZ_JMMD01000006.1, from coordinate 52,012 downwards.
CAGGGTGCGCACATGTCTGGCCTGAGGCTTATATAGAGAATGTTGGCTGGATTCCGTTTGAGCCGACAGGGGCTTATTACGCTTTATCAGCTACTTCCTGGCATAGGAGCGGAGTTAATGCGGATGATGGATGGACTGCAGAATATCATGGCGGAATCAATCCGTATGATTCGTCAAAAATTCCTGTTCATGGTGATGAAGAGGGAGAAGATGAGAAAGTCTCCGCACTTTTGGCATTTAAGGTTTTTCTACCGACTGTAATCTTTACCGCGGCCATTATAATCATATTGGCTCTTGGAGTATATTTAATAAAGATTTTGCGCTACAGATACGGAACACCAAGGCAGAAGCTCTTTTACGATGTCGAACAGATAAAAAAGAGCCTTATAAAGCGCTCGGGAGGTACGCTCACAGACAAGGGACTGTTGTTTGAGTTTACGGAAGCTGCACCCGAGGATATTCGGGAGGAACTTGGCAAAGTGTTTGATGTCTTTTACCGTGTGGTATACGGAAACGGGGATGGCACAGAGCCAACGGCTGAAGAAAATGAGCTTGCTTTTGAAATGCGAAAAAAATTAATGCGATAGAGTTTGGGGCTACAAAATAGATATATTGAGGGATAGTCAAACTTTTATATGGCTTGATTATCCCTTTAAAATAAAAAAAATAAATTTTTTGCGCACATTTATCATGCGGCTAACGTCTAACATTATAGAAGGGAGGATGTGAGACAATTTCCATGGAAATAGAACAGTATTATGACAAGATATATCGATATTGCTACTTTAAAGTACATAACAAAGCACTGGCAGAAGACCTGACGCAGGAAACATTCTTACGATTCCTCGGCGCGGATTGCGAATACCCTGACAGATACTTATACACAATCGCAAGAAATCTGTGTATAGATGAGTATCGGAAAAATAGGCCCGAGCTGACAAATTTTGAGGATTACACAGAAGAAATGTGGATTCAGAACGGATTTGAAAATACGATTGTGGATAAGTTGTCAGTGAAGCAGGCGCTCTATGAACTGTCTGATGAAGACAGGGAATTATTGATACTCAGATATGTAAATGACGAGCCTATGTCCGAGATATGTAAAGTTACCGGATTATCAAGGTTTGCGGTCTATAGAAGGTTAAAAGAGGCAAAGAGCAGGTTATCAACGCTCTTGGAAAGGGGAAACGATGAGAGATTCAGAGATGAAAAGCTTGCTGAAGAATTACTGTGAGGCTCCCGACAATATGAAAAAAGATGCGTTTATCCGCAGTATCAGAAAAAAGCAGCAATTTGAGAAAGTTGGTTTTATTAATATGCTTGCACTGCAGGCCCGTTATATACGCAAAAGAGTTTGGATAGTCTCAATCCTTATTCTGGCATGGGCGATATTTAGTATTGGCGGCCTGGAAAGTGAAAAAGTAGAAATGATAGCTAAGATAATGCCATTTTTTGCTTGCTTTGGTCTGGTCGAGGTATGCAGGGCAAAGATGCATGATATGTCAGAACTTGAAGGAACAACTCGTTTTTCCGCAAAGGGAGCATATTTTGCCAAGATGGCTGTAATTGCGATGGCACATTTTTTTACAATAATGTTACTCGCAGTCTTTACGCCGGGAGCGCATGAGAAAGGGTGTCTTATAGTTATGGCAAGGCTGCTTATCCCGTATGTTGTTACAAGTATCCTTTCGATGGAGGCAGAAAGACATTGCAGAAGTTGGGGAAAAGATAATGAGAACATTCATATCGCGATTCCCTTTGGTGTTGCTTTGGCGGTATTTTGCGTGCGAGAGCTTATATACAATATGCACGTGACAGACAGTACGGATGCATCCAAAGTGATGGCATTGCTGCTCGTAGTATTGGTATTTCAGACAATTGAAGTGAAAAAGACAGTTAAGTTGGAGGAGCTTATATGGAATTAAAGATAGACAGGCTTACAAAGCAATATGAAAACAAAATTGCAGTAGACAGGATGAGTCTAAACCTTGAAAAAGGTGTAACCGGACTTCTTGGCGCAAATGGCGCAGGTAAGACAACGCTTATGCGTATGATGGTAGGATTGCTGTCACCGACAAGCGGAGAAATAACTTATGACGGTATTCCTGTCAGATCAGAGGAATTCAGAAATTTACTGGGATATTTGCCACAGGATTTTGGATATTATCCTGAGTTTTCGGGAAAAGATTTTTTGATGTATTTCTGCGCGCTGAAAGGACTCAATAAGAAAGCTGCGAAAGCAAGGACGACAGAGCTTTTAAAGCTTGTAGGGCTTGAGGATGTTGCAGGCAAAAAGGTCAAAAATTATTCCGGAGGAATGAAACAACGCTTAGGAATAGCGCAGGCGCTTATAAATCGCCCGGAAGTGCTTGTTTTGGATGAGCCCACGGCAGGGCTTGATCCCAAGGAGAGAGTGAGATTTAGGGAGCTTATTGAGAAGCTTGGAGATGAGGCGATAGTTCTTTTGTCCACGCATATTGTATCTGATATTGAGCACATAGCTGACAGGATAGTTATGATGAATGAAGGACAGATAGTATGGCAGGGAACATGGAAAGAAGAGGATGGAAGTTTAGAGGATTTTTACCTGAATACATTTAAGCAATAAGACCGGAGGATAATTATGGAAAAAAGACATTGTTTTGGGATGCTGTACAAATATGAGCTTTTAAAAATATTGAAGAATAAAGTTGCGCTGGTAACATTTATTGTTGCGTTCTGCTTTGCGTTTATTCAAGGTGAATTTGAAGTGAGTGGCAATATTACTCCGAAGGATTTGGAAAAGTACCAAGAGATAGATGACAGGGCTGTCGATCAGAGTTTATTGAATGAGTTAAAGGAAATATCCGATGATGCCGGAAATATTCAAGATGAAAACAGAAAAGGGTATGAGCAATTATCAGCTTGGATGGAGGAAACTATCGGTTACAGAGCACCGATAAAAGAACTTGATATTGATACGGTATATTCGAAAAGAGAGAAGAACATACAAGAAGGCTATGACGCCATGCGCCTTACGCAGGGAGAAATCGGCTTCTGGGCAAATAAGGAAAAAGAGGTTGATAAGCCGTTTTTGTTCCATGAGACTATCAGATCGGGCGGTATACTTGAAGGAACTACAAATTATATGTTACTTATGGCAATAATTATTGGTGCAAGTCTTTCGATGATTTTTGCATCAGAAACTCAGAGAAAAACCGATCCTATGCTTAGAGTGGCAATAAACGGGAATAAAGAGCTTTATTTTGCCAAGATACTTGCAGGAATGAGTTATATTTTCGTATGTATCATTGTCTTGCTTATTACTTTCTATGCGTATGCCGCGTGCAGGTGGGGAATTACAGGGATGGATTGCATGGTACAGTCATATCGTCCTCTTGCGCGAATTGATATGACCATAGGTGAACTGCTTGTAATTATATTAATGCTTCTTTTCTGCGGAATACTACTTATTTCATCATTTGCGCTTTTTTTATCAAATGTCACAAGAAATGGCGTAGCTACGATGACAATAGTTATTGGTTCATTTATAGGTTTGTTAGTGGCTACGCTTCATGTGCCGTTAAAGTTAAGAGTGTTATCGCAAATCCTGTATATGTTGCCCGGAACGATGGTATCTTCATCGATTCTGTACGACTATAGGTTGATAAGAATCGGAAAGTACTTTATGTCTTACCAGATCGCACCGATTGTGTATATCTTGTTTTCGATTGCATTTATTGTTGCAGGATATGTATTTTATGATAAGTATGAGATAAAGAGTAATTAAAACTATAGAAAAAGAGAAGGGATAATCAAGTGTTTAGATGGCTTGATTATCCCTTTAACAATATTATCGTACTTCTAATTTCCAGATATTGTCAGGAAATTCGGTAGCTTCAATATCATGTTTTGAAATCTTTTTAAGATGTGTAATGATCATGTTTCGCTTATCTTCCGAATCGCAGTGAAGAAAGACGGGTTTCTGGCTGATAAGTGCGGTCATTGGATTATCTAAACCATGTTCACGCGCAGAATGTAACGCTGTAGGTGATGGCAATACCCAGTTTCCGGCGTAGCATGAATTGCTGAATAAATTATTCCATTTTGCATAAGTGAGCGATGCGGGATTATTTGTTACATAAAAATCAGTCAAAATATAGAAATTTTCCGGATTTTCAACAAATGTTTCCAAACGTCCGGATATATCCGCTTCATGTTCAACAATATGCTTGTCCTTGACGTATCTCCATTGGTATGTCATACCTACTGAATAAGCTCCGAAAAGTATCACCGCAATACAGATAAACAAAGCACGAGTCTTTTTCGACGGTACGCGGCTAATGTCTTGCTGAGCTTTGGACAGATAGAATCCGGAAAGGAATACTGCCGATAAAAATACTCCTATTTCAACTCTCCACATATATCTGTTAATGCAGGCAAAGTACCAATACATCATTACTACACAGCCTAAAATACCTAATCCGAATAATTTATCGGGATAGTTTTTTCTAAGCAGAAAAAATACAATGAAAATCCAGGTAAGGAATACGGGACCTAAGCTTTCGAAAGGATTTCGGGTGGGAATATTAAATAAGTTAATGAATGTCTGCTTTATAATGTCGACACTAAGTCTGATTTTGCAATTGTTGAAGGGCTGTTCAATAGAATATACCTTTTTGAGCCAGTAAATATCGTAAAAATCAGTATCACCAAATAACCAATTGCCGTAAAGCGCAATATCATTTTCATCAGTATTGATTGAATCATATTCTGAGGGATTGTGCGTGTAATCCAGACACATATAATCGCGCAGATTAACGCTTGCCTGATCATATTCCCAGTATTCTTTCCATTCGGGATGAAGTGCCCTAAAGGAGTGCTCGGAAACCAATAGAATAATAATTCCAAGTACAAGCGCAATTACCGGTTTTATAATGACTTTAAATTTTGGAAGATTCTGCTGTTTGTAATTCGCTAAATAGAACACTGTTATAAATACTGCGAAAAAAGGGAGTGCCATTAACATACACTTAAAGCGTTCCGAGGTTCCATATACAAAGAGCAATGCGCCCCATATCCAATGCAGATTCTCTTTGCATATCGAATGAAATATGATGATAAAGCCGGATATAATCCACAATGAAGCGGATTTGGTGTACTGCACCGCGATATAGTAGTCTCTCGCAAGTATGATATTTATAAAGACGGTTATTGCTTCAGCTAAAAAGAGATCGCATTTTTCAAGACATATGCTGCAAGATGCAGATATAGAAATTACACTGAGGCCGACCATGATCCAATAATACCAATTGATCTGCGGGAGTATCATATTTAGAAGATAAGCAGGTACTCCATAGAGTATATTGCTGTTTGGCATATAGAAGTTGAAGATATCTCCGAATGCCCCGGCGCTGATAAGATTTCTAAAAGTATCATCATTTCCGGCGTAGTCAAGGCAACCGCCCATAATGCTGAAACCACACATTATTACTGTTGTAATGAAAATTAAGAGAGACTTATGCTTTGAGAATTGCGATTTCATTTTTTTCTCCATGATATTTGAATAATGTATTTAGAAGAATTAGAGATAGCGCCACCATGTAAGATGGCGCCATTTTTATTGTTTTTGTTCCAAGAGATTATCATTATCAATGTTATCAATGTTGTATTTTTCAAACCATTCGGCTCTGGGAATGGATCTGCAACTGTTTTTCCCGTAGAAAGCTGAAGTCATATAGCTATTTATGTTTTCAGGGTCTGAAAATACAGGCATATGCATAAGAGGACCCTGCTCAAAGTTTATTTCGGGTACAACGACATCAGTGACTGTGGGATCTTCCATAAGTTGTTTTTGCAATCTTATTTGATCCCTGAAATCATCGGCTTGTCCGGAAAGATAATAGTCAAGGCAGATATAATCGGTATATTCTTTTACGCCGTGCCTTCCAAGAACCATAATAAACATGATGGCAATTACGCTTAATATTGTTCCGATTGTTTCGGCATATTCCGGAAGTCGGAACTTGATACTCTTTACTGTATAAGCCCAGCCGCACAGATATATGACTATAGCGATCATACATGAAAAGCATATCCACAAGTTAAAGTTCATATAGCCTGAAGACGGTGTGTTGCCGGTATACATTCTGGGAGCATAGACGCTCGCATTTAGAAGGAACAGTGTTATAACGAATAACAGCGGATGTGCAAATACATGATTGTTTATATTAAATCTGTTTTGTTTAAAAAACGCACATGTAATAAGCACTACTATAATAAGAGCAATGAGAATAAAGCTCTTTTCTGCAAAGAAGTATGTTACGGCATCTTGTACTGAAAAAATTATACTGCTAACTATTGTTGCGATTAAACCACCGGCAGGTTCAGCACCTTCAGCTAAATCTGCGGCTGCCCTGTTTGCATTTCCGGGAGCAATCATGCTGATTCCAAGACCAATTAATTCCAAAACATAAGGAATGATCAAGAAAAGATCTTTTTTATCGCTTCTATTCTCTATCATGTATTTGACGAGCAAAAGAATAATCCCTGACAAGAAAACCAGGAGAGAAGCAGGATATGTAGCGCCTCCCAATAAGGTATATCCAAGCGAGATCCATATCAGATCTGATAGTTTGTTAAGTGTTAAAAATCGATCTGTAAGAGCAATCGTGACAAGCGATAAGCAGAATGGCATGCAGTAATGTATACAGCCAACCCACCAGAAAAATGCTGCTTTCTGTGAAGGAACCAACTGGAAACTGAAAAGAAGGAAGATTGCAGCAACCATTAACCAATAAAAGCCGTCAATTTTCCATTTTACTTTTAAGAAATAATAAGAAAAATAGCATACTGCAGCAATCTGCATGATCATAAAAATATATGGAACAATTACGTATGCGCTGTCGGAAAAGACTTCCGGATGAAGGCAAAAGGCAAAGACATCAAACCAAGTTCCCTGCCAATTGTGCCATATGTCTACTGTGGTTTTACATGCCGCAGAAACGGCTGCCAACACGGAACCGGTAGAAAGATATGCCAAGTGAGGACCCGAGCCATAGTTATAATCGTCTCCTGATGCACAGTCATATCCTGCAATAATGCATATTGGAATAATAGAAATGAAAAAAAATGAGATGAGTAGGGACAATACAAATTTCTGATGCTTGTAGATCCAATTAAACATAGTTTCCTCACTGTAATTACGTGCACAACTATTTTGATAAAAAAGAGCAAAAAAATTCCCCGAAATCTATTCGGGGTTCGTAGAGCGATAGACGGGGCTCGAACCCGCGGTCTCGACCTTGGCAAGGTCGCGCGTTACCAACTACGCCACTATCGCATTTACGTGGCCATCACAACTGTGACAACGAATTGATTTTAGAATAAATTTACTACATTGTCAACATGTATTTGCAAAAATGTGGTATATTATCTTGCGTTGATAGAATTTTAATTATGTAAATATAGAGAGGACATAGATTTGGATATAAAAATTTCTGATGCCAAGGCATTTCTGAAAAAAGGACAGGGTCGAGAGCTTAAGGCAGGCGGACTCTGGGTTTACGATAATGAAATAGACAGAGTGGAAGGCTCTTTTGATAACGGAGACATTATAGAACTTCATGATTTTGACGGTTATTTCATGGGATATGGTTTTATCAATACTGTATCTAAGATCAGAGTCAGAATGATGTCCAGAAAGAAGGATCATCCGATTACCAAGGAGCTTATAGAAAAGAGAATTCGTAATGCCTGGGAATATAGAAAGGCTGTTATGGCAACAAATGAGCCTATTGAGCAGCTCTCTTGCAGACTTATTTTTGGAGAAGCAGATTTCTTACCCGGAATTACGATTGATAAGTTCTCGGATGTTCTTGTAATTGAGTCACTTGCTCTTGGAACGGACAGAATGAAAGAGCTTATTATCGATCTTTGTAAAAAAGTTCTTCTTGAAGACGGAGTTAAGATCCGTGGCGTGTACGAGAGAAGTGATGCAAAGGTAAGAGAGCTCGAGGGACTTGAGAGAGTTAAGGGCTTTATCGGAGATTCCTTCGACACAAAAGTTATCATTACCGAGAATGGGGTCAAGTACTACGTTGACGTTGAGAATGGCCAGAAGACGGGATTTTTCCTTGATCAAAAGAATAACAGAAAAGCCATAGCTTCTTTTTGTAAGGGTAAAAAGGTGCTGGACTGCTTCACACATACAGGCTCATTTGCGCTTAACTGCGCCGCAAACGGAGCGGAGTCGGTTCTTGGTGTCGATGCATCAGATCTTGGATGCAAGCAGGCTGAAGAAAACGCTGAGCTCAACGGACTTGAGAATATAGCGAAATTCCAATGTGCCGACGTATTTGAACTTCTTCCCGACCTTGAGAAAAAAGGCGAAAAGTTTGATGTTGTTATTCTCGATCCTCCGGCATTTACAAAGTCCAGAGCTTCTGTAAAGAAAGCTACAACAGGGTACAAAGAGATCAATATGCGCGGAATGAAGCTTGTTAAGGACGGCGGATACCTTGCAACATGCTCTTGCTCACACTTTATGGATGAGGAACTTTTCCTCAAAACAATTCAGGATGCAGCAAGAGATGCGCACAAGAGGCTCAAGCAGGTTGAATTCAGACAACAGGCGGCAGACCATCCGATCCTTGTAGGCGGAGCTGCGTCATATTACCTTAAATTTGTTATATATCAGGTTTGTGATGAGATGTAATAAAAATAATGCCTTGGCACAAGTGTGTAATCACCAGTGTCGGGGCATTTTTCTTTGCATAAAAAATTTGTTTTTCTGTTGACAGATTTTTCTGATTGGTATAACATTACTATTGCTGTCGCGCAAGCGACTTTAGATATATGCGATAGTGGCGTAGTTGGTAACGCGCGACCTTGCCAAGGTCGAGACCGCGGGTTCGAGCCCCGTCTATCGCTCTTAAAACCTCAGATTTGATTATCTGAGGTTTTTTTCATACTTGTAAATCAGAATGGTCTTCACCGGTTTACATATCACTACTTCCCACTGTCTTTGACGCGCTGAAGTATTATTTTGGCATTGCGAAAAAGTTTTCATTGACATTTGCCCATTAATCTCGATTATAATTACTATATGAGATTGTATACATGTATAAGGTATATAGGAGGAATTATCCATGAAGAAAAAGTTATTATCAATCGTGCTTGCTTCAGCACTTACGCTTAGCATGATTGGTTGCGGAAGTTCTGCAGTAAGCGGCGTGTCAGAGCAGAATGACACTACTTCAAATGAAACAGATTCGGCTGATTCAAAAAAAAGTGCGGAAGGGAATCTCAATGTTATGATTGAGACACCTGTTGAATCGCTTGATCCTCAGCAGGCTACAGACGGTACATCTTTTGAAGTTATCGCTGACTATACAGATGGCCTTATGCAGATGGATGCAGACGGAAAGGCAGTAAATGCTCTTGCTGATAGGGTAGATATTTCGGAAGATGGTCTTACCTATACCTTCCATATCCGCAATGATGCAAACTGGAGTAATGGACGTCCTGTAACTGCAGCAGACTTCGTATTTGCTTGGCAGAGAGCAGTTGATCCCGAAGTTGCTTCTGAGTATTCATATATGCTCAGTGATATCGGACAGATTGTAAATGCCCAGGAAATCATAGATGGAACAAAGGATAAGCATGAGCTTGGTGTAAAAGCAGTTGATGAAAAGACTCTTGAAGTTAAGCTTAATGTACCTGTAAGCTATTTCCTCAGTCTTATGTATTTCCCGACATTCTATCCGGTAAACCAGACGTTCTTTGAGAGCTGTGCAGATACATATGCAACGAGCCCCGAGACAACTCTTTCAAATGGAGCATTCATCCTTGATGAGTACCAGCCGGCAGCAACAACGATTCGTCTTATCAAGAACCCTGACTACTATGATTCAGACAAAGTTAAACTTGTGGCTCTTAACTATCAGGTAATTCAGGATTCACAGCAGGCTCTTATGAGTTACCAGAGCGGAGATCTTGATACTACTCTTGTTAACGGTGAGCAGGTTGATCAGGTAAAAGACGATCCTTCATATAAGGCAATCGGTGCAGGATATCTCTGGTACATCAGCCCTAACATGAAAGAAGTAAAGGAACTTCAGAATAAAAATATTCGTTATGCCATCACAATGGCACTTAACCGTGAAGCAATTACAACAGATGTTCTTAAGGATGGTTCAGCTCCTACTTATACGGCAGTCCCTATGGACTTTGCAACCGGCCCTGACGGATCGGATTTCTCAGCCAATCAGGAGAAGTTCAAAGATGTTTGCAGATATGATGCAGATGCAGCCGTAGAATATTGGAACAATGGACTTGAAGAACTTGGCGAAAAAGAAATTACTGTAACAATGATTCACGATGCAGACGATGCTCCAATCAAGGTGGCACAGGTTGTTAAGGAACAGCTTGAGACAACTCTTCCGGGACTTACTGTTGAACTTCAGCAGATGCCCAAGAAGGAAAGGGTTCAGCGTATGCAGGAAGGTGATTTTGAACTTGGTCTTACACGTTGGGGACCTGACTACGCAGATCCTATGACATACCTCGGAATGTGGGTAACAAAGAATGCCAACAACTATGGCTTCTGGAGCAATTCTGAATACGATGAGATCATTGCTGATTGTACAACAGGTTCGACAGCAATGGATCCAAAAGCACGTTGGACAGCACTATATAGGGCAGAAAAGCTTGTAATGGATGAAGCGGTTATTTTCCCGCTTTATACGCAGTGCAATGCAGAGCTTATTTCAACAAACGTAAGTGGTATTGAATTCCACCCTGTAGCACTTAACAGAGTTTACAAGAATGCAGAAAAGAAATAATCAAATAAACTAAAACTTTTGCGAGAGGAAGAGTAGTGTTTTTTCTACTTTTCATCTCGTTTTAATCTTTTGGGGTAGCTATGAAAAAATATGTATTAAAACGAGTGATCACAGCAATCTTTACATTGCTGGCAATTACACTGATTCTTTTTATACTGATGCAGCTTATGCCGGGCTCACCGTTTAATGATGAGAAGCTGAATGAATCTCAAAAAGCTGCGTTGTACGCCAAATATGGACTGGATAAACCGATTGTCATTCAGTTTTTTCATTATGTTGTCAATATGTTCAAAGGAGACCTTGGAGTCAGCTACAAGATTTCCAAGAATACCCCTATCACACAGCTGATCGCATCCAGACTTCCGATTTCTATCGGCGTTGGATTTGCTGCAGTATTTATAGGGGCAATAATTGGCCTTTTATTGGGACTTCTTGCGGCGTTCAAAAGAGATACCGCTTGGGATACGTTTGCAACAGTAATCTCAGTTATCGGCGTATCGGTTCCGTCATATGTTTTTGCACTGGCACTTTCTTATCAGTTCGGATTTAAGCTGGACTGGTTCCCTATGCTCTATTCGGCAAAGGATGTTGTTCGTTCAAGTGTATTACCTTCAGTATCACTTTCCATGTTTACTATGGCTTCAATTGCAAGATTCACGAGAGCAGAAATGATCGAAGTTTTGGGCTCGGATTATATGCTTCTTGCTGAATCCAAGGGACTTTCGGGCAACAAGCTCGTGTTTTCACATGCTTTAAGAAACGCCCTTATTCCTATTATTACAGTATTGGCGCCACTTGTTGTTGATCTTATGACAGGTTCGCTTGTTGTTGAAAAAATCTTTTCTATACCAGGAGTAGGTTCATTGTTAGTAAACGCAATCCAGTCTAATGACTATAACGTTGTTATAGCTCTTAGCTTTATATATTCAGCTATGTACATCGGCATCATGCTTGTTGTAGATATTCTCTACGGCGTGATAGATCCCAGAATTCGTGTGGCAAAGGAGGGAGACTGATATGGCAGAAGCAACTTTTGATAAGGCAAACTCCTATGTCCCTGTAGAAGCGGATTTCAGATTAAAAGGAAAAACAGCGGATGATTATGTTGATACAAATTTTGCGTCGCAGAATTTTTGGAAAGAAGTAGTAGCAAGATTTTGGCGTAAGAAGAGCGCTGTTATAGGTCTTGTCTTTGTTCTTATTATTTCATTTTTTGCCTTTATAGGTCCTGTTATGAATGAGTATACCTATTCGGGACAGAACTTAGAGAATAAGAATCTTGCGCCGAGAATACCGATCATTGAGTACACAGGCTTTTTTGACGGACATGAAAATATCAAGACTACATCAGGAACCAAGACAGTGAACTATTACTTTGAAAAAAAGTTGCCTGATACATTTTACTGGTTTGGAAGCGATAACTTTGGCAGAGATATCTGGACCAGAACATGGTCGGGAGCACAGGTTTCGCTTATTATCGCTGTTGCGGCAGCTATTATCGATATGATCATCGGTATGAGTTACGGTCTTATTTCCGGATACTTTGGAGGCAAAGTGGACATGGTACTTCAGAGAATCTTAGAGATTGCCAACGGTATTCCAAGGCTTGTAATAGTTACGCTTCTTCTCCTGTTATTTAAGCCGGGTATGATCACTATAATCATAGCCCTTATGCTCACCGAGTGGGTTGGAATGAGTAGAATTGCCAGAGCAGAGATGCTTAAGTTAAAAGAGCAGGAATTTGTCCTTGCATCCAGAACTTTAGGTGCGGGAAATATGCATATCATATTTAGTGAGGTACTTCCAAACATTATCGGACCTATTATCACACAGGTTATGTTCTCTATTCCTACAGCTATTTTTACAGAAGCGTTTCTTTCGTTTGTAGGACTTGGAATCCCTGTACCTAGGTGCTCGCTGGGATCACTTATTTCTGAAGGATTTAACAGCTTTACAACACATCCTTATCAGATAATTCCGCCTATCATCGTTATGGCTCTTTTGATGCTTAGTTTTAACCTTGTGGCAGACGGGCTCAGAGAAGCGCTTGATCCAAAGTTAAAGGAGATGTGATCTGACATGAGTGGAAATAATAGAAGAGAAAAAATACTTGATGTCAAAGATCTTGACATCACCTTTAAGACTACCGCGGGAAAAGTACATGCGATTCGCGGAGTAAATTTAGAGCTTTATCAGGGCGAGACTGTTGCCATAGTTGGGGAGTCAGGTTCGGGAAAATCTGTAACGATGCGTGCTGCAATGGGTATCCTTGCCAAGAACGCCGAGGTTAATTCGGGAGAGATCATCTACAGATATCGCGATAACAAAGGCGGGATTGATTATAACCCTGACAGTGATGAGACTGCGCAGTGGAAAGAAGCAGATATTTTAAAGCAGGACAAAAAGTGGATCAGAAAGCATATCAACGGTCGAAGGATGGCAATGGTATTTCAGGATCCGATGACAAGCCTTGATCCTACAATGACTATCGGCAAGCAGATCATGGAAGGCATGATCTGGCATTACAAGCTTGATAAAGCAGATGCATATAAAAGATCGGTAGAGCTTTTAAAGGAAGTCGGTATTGAGGATGCAGAAAAGAGAATGAAACAGTATCCGCATCAGCTATCCGGTGGTATGAGACAGCGAGTGGTTATAGCAATAGCTCTTTCATGTAATCCAGATCTTCTTATCTGCGACGAACCTACAACAGCTCTTGACGTTAATATTCAGGCCAAGATTCTTGAACTTATCAAAAAGGTTCAGAAGGAAAGAGATATTGCGGTTATCTATATTACCCATGATCTCGGAGTTGTGGCTAAGGTTGCGGATTACGTAAATGTTATGTATGCAGGTAAGATTGTAGAAGTCGGTAAGATCAATGAGATATTCTACGATCCGAGACATCCGTATACCTGGGGACTTTTATCGGCTATGCCCGATCTTGGAACTGACGATGACAGACTTTATACGATTCCGGGTTCACCACCGAATCTTTTGCATGAAAAAGAGGGTGATGCCTTTGCTCCAAGAAATGCTTATGCTCTGGAGATTGACGACAAGCTTGAGCCACCTATGTTCAAGATAACAGAAAGTCATTTTGCAGCAACATGGCTCCTTGATGAGAGGGCACCAAAGGTTGAGATGCCGGCAGAACTAAAGGCAAGAATTCAGAGAATGAAAAAGGAGGCACAGGCAAATGGCAGCGAATTATAATGCAGCGCCTCTCCTTGAAGTAGAGGGACTTAGGCAGTATTTTCCCGTCAGTAAGACATTTACGGTTAAGGCTGTGGAAAATGTCAGCTTTAAGGTTTATCCGGGCGAGACTTACGGTCTTGTCGGTGAGTCGGGATCGGGAAAATCTACGATTGGCAGAAGTATCATAAGACTATACGATCCGACGGACGGTAAGATCACTTTTGATGGAATGGATATTTCCGGAAAGATGAACAAAGAGACCAAGGAAAATTTAAGGGTTCAGATGCAGATGATCTTCCAGGATCCGATGGCTTCGCTCAATCCCAGAAAGAAGATCAAAGATATCATCGGAGAAGCCCTTGATATCCACCATGTTTGCAAGAGCAAAGAGGAAAGGGATAAAAAAGTAGAGGCAATCCTTAATAAGGTTGGACTTGCCAAGGAGCATGCGGACCGCTATCCTCATCAGTTTTCGGGCGGACAGAGGCAGAGAGTCGGTATTGCAAGAGCTCTTATCTTGAATCCCAAGCTTGTTATAGCCGATGAGTGTATTTCTGCACTTGATGTTTCCATTCAGGCACAGGTCGTAAACCTTATGAAGGACATTCAGGAGGAGCTTGGAACAGCATATCTTTTTATTGCACATGATCTTTCAATGGTTAAGTATATTTCGGACAGGATAGGTGTTTTGCACTTGGGACATCTTCTTGAGACAGGTACAACGGATGAAATTTTTAATAATCCGATTCATCCATATACAAAGAGTCTTTTATCGGCAATTCCTATTCCCAATCCTGAGCTTGAGAAGAATCGTGAAGCAATAAGTTACGACTACAAGACATCGGGACTTGACTACAACAAAGGAACGGAACATCTGGTTGACGGAACTCATTTTGTGAAGTGTACGGATGAAGAATTCGAGGCTTGGACAAGGGTATAATAGCATTGCGAAAATAGATTGTGCACAAGATAAAATGGTGTTAGAATCGTGGATATGGATAAAAGTTCATATCCACTTTTTTCGTTAAACAACGAAATGATTTTGTATAAGGAGTATCATACATGACAGATTACAAGTTGCTTGCTGCACAGATAAAAGTTATGGCAGAAGATGAACCTAATTTCATTCCGGTGTTGTCCAATGCCTCAGCGCTTTTATATGGCAATATGGAAGACCTGAACTGGGCAGGTTTTTACCTTATGGATAAAGGATCTCTTTTACTTGGGCCATTCCAGGGAAAAGTTGCATGCATCAGAATCCGGCTTGGAAAGGGTGTTTGCGGAACAGCGGCAGAAAACGATGAGACACAGCTTGTTGCGAATGTTCACGAATTTGCAGGACATATCGCATGTGACAGTGCGTCCAATTCGGAGATTGTTGTACCGCTTCACAAAGATGGCAAGGTTGTGGGAGTGCTTGATATAGACAGCCCCAGCCTTAACAGATTTAACGAAGATGACAAGGCAGGACTTGAACTGTTTGCAAAGACTTTGGAAGAAGTAATAGATTTTTCCACAGTTTCTTTTGATTAATAAAAGCATAAAGAGGATAAGAGTATGGATAATAGAATTTCATTTTCCAGTGATTATACAAAGGGCGCGCATCCGCAGATCTTAAAGCGCCTTACGGAGACAAATTTTGAGCAGATAGACGGTTACGGCACGGATGAGTACTGCAAGAGCGCTGCCGAGAAGATAAAGAAAGTGTGCGGATGTCCTGACGGAGAGGTCTTTTTCCTTGTAGGCGGAACGCAGACCAATCAGACAATAATCGATATGCTCCTTCAGCCATATGAGGGAATCGTTGCGGCTGAAACCGGACATATTGCGGCACATGAGGCGGGCGCCATTGAGCATGCGGGACACAAGGTACTTACGGTTCCAGGACGCGGAGAAGAGAAGGATACTGAGAAATACGGATCGGATATAGGTAAGTTGTCCGCAGCCGAAGTGGATAAGCTTATTTCAAATTTCTATGATGACGCAAACCATGAGCACATGGTATTTCCGGGAGCGGTTTATATTTCGCATCCTACAGAATACGGAACTCTTTATACGAAAAAAGAACTTGAGAGTATCTCAAGTGTCTGCAAGAAGTATAATATTCCGCTCTTTATAGACGGAGCAAGGCTCGGATACGGTCTTATGAGCAAAAGAACCGATGTGACTATAGAGGATATCGCAAAATATGCGGATGTTTTCTATATCGGCGGTACTAAGGTCGGCGCACTCTTTGGCGAAGCGGTTGTTTTCACCAAGGGCGTAACAACGAAGCATCCGATTCCTGTGATCAAGCAGCACGGTGCGCTTCTTGCAAAGGGATGGCTTCTTGGACTTCAGTTTGACACATTGTTTACTGACAATCTCTACTTTGATATCAGCAAAAAAGCTATCGAAGCGGCAGATCTGTTAAAAGAAGGTCTTAAGAGCAAAGGATACAAGATATTCCTTGATTCTCCCACAAACCAGCAATTTGTTGTGGTTTCCAATGAAAAATTGGAGGAGCTTAGCAAGAATGTCAGATACGGATTCTGGGAGAAATACGACGAAGATCATACCGTAATCAGATTCGCAACAGATTGGGCTACCGAGACAGCCGATGTTGAGAGGCTTCTTAGCTATTTATGATAATCTGGTTAGCTTAGCAGGCTAAAAATCAGACTTGCGTATTTAGGAGATTAGTAGTAATATAATGCATTATTAAAGAAGATAAAAAAGCTATGACGAAGACAGTACGCAGTATTTGAAAGCTTTCAGAGAGCCGGTGGTTGGTGCGAACCGGTGCGAGTAGGAACTGACAGAAAATCACTTCTGAGCTGCGAAATCGAAATGACAGTAGATTTTGACGTGTATCCCGGCGTTAACGGGGAGCGTATTCAACCGGGATGTTGTATGACAGATCTTGGCGCGTATGTGTAAACAGGTGGTATAACGAGTGTAAATTAACGACCTCGTCCTTTTTACAAAAAAGGACGAGGTCTTATTTATTTGAAAGAGAGGAGTTTTCAAATGTATAACAAAGTTGAAACAGACATGAACTTTGTCGGCAGAGAAAAGAAGATTGAAGAGTTCTGGAAAAAAGAAGACATTTTCAAAAAAAGTGTAGATACCAGAAGTAAGGGTGAAATGTATATGTTCTATGACGGCCCTCCGACAGCTAACGGAAAGCCTCATATCGGACACGTTCTTACACGTGCTATCAAGGATATGATTCCCAGATACCGTACAATGAAGGGTTATACAGTTCCTCGTAAGGCAGGCTGGGACACACACGGTCTTCCTGTTGAGCTTGAAGTTGAGAAACTCCTTAATCTTGATGGAAAAGAGCAGATTGAAGAATACGGAATGGAGCCTTTCATCCAGAAATGTAAGGAATCCGTATGGAAATATAAGGGAATGTGGGAGGATTTCTCCGGCACAGTAGGTTTCTGGGCTGATATGGAACACCCCTACATCACATATGATGACAATTTCATCGAGTCCGAGTGGTGGGCTCTTAACGAGATATGGAAAAAAGGTCTTCTTTACAAGGGCTTCAAGGTAGTTCCTTACTGTCCCCGTTGCGGAACACCTCTTTCATCACACGAGGTTGCTCAGGGCTATAAGCTTTTGAAAGAGCGTACAGCGGTAGTTCGTTTCAAGGTAAAGGATGAGGATGCTTATTTCCTTGCATGGACAACAACACCTTGGACACTTCCTTCAAATATCGGTCTTTGCGTTAACCCTGATGAGAAATATATCAAGGTTAAGGCTGTTGACGGCAATGTATATTATCTTGCCGAGGCACTTGCAGATAAGGTGCTTGGCTCTCTTGTAAAAGAAGAAGGTCAGAAGGCGTACGAAGTTCTCGAAACATACGTAGGAACAGACCTTGAGTACAAAGAGTATGAGCCTTTGTATCAGTGTGCGGCTGACGAAGCTCAGAAACAGCATAAGAAAGCATTCTTTATCTATTGTGATACATACGTAACCATGTCAGACGGTACAGGTATCGTACATATCGCTCCTGCATTCGGTGAAGACGATGCTCGTGTCGGACGTAAGTATGACGCTCCTCTTGTACAGATGGTAGATTCAGAGGGAAAATTAAGACCCGAGACACCTTTTGGCGGAATGAGATGTAAGCCTACTCAGAAAGAAATGGATGAGGGCGCTGTAAGTGCGGATCCCGAGGTATTAAAAGATCTTGATAAGAGAGGTCTTTTGTTCGCTGCACCTAAGATGGAGCACGATTATCCTCACTGCTGGAGATGTGGAACCCCCCTTCTTTACTATGCTCGTTCATCTTGGTTCATCAAGGTTACAGAAGTTAAGGACGACCTTATCCGCAACAACAAAGAGATCAACTGGATTCCTGAGTCAATCGGTAAGGGACGTTTCGGTGACTGGCTTGAGAATATTCAGGACTGGGGTATCTCACGTGACAGATATTGGGGAACACCTCTTAATATCTGGGAGTGTGATGACTGCGGACACCAGCTTTCAGTTGGTTCAAGAAAAGAGCTCGCTGAGCTTTCCGGAGATCCTTCAGCTGAGACTACAGAACTTCACAGACCTTATATTGATAAATTTGAGATTACTTGTCCTAAGTGCGGCAAGAAAATGCACCGTGTAAAAGAAGTTATCGACTGCTGGTTCGATTCAGGAGCAATGCCTTTCGCTCAGCTCCACTATCCATTTGAGAACAAGGAACTCTTTGAGAAGCAGTTCCCTGCTCAGTTCATTTCGGAAGCTGTCGATCAGACAAGAGGATGGTTCTATTCACTTCATGCTGAGGCAACACTTCTTTTCAACAAGCCTGCGTTTAAGAACGTTATAGTTCTCGGACTTGTACAGGATGAAAATGGACAGAAGATGAGTAAGTCCAAGGGTAATGCGGTAGATCCTTTCGATGCACTTGCAAAATACGGTGCAGATGCGATCAGATGGTATTTCTATGTAAACAGCGCACCTTGGCTTCCAAGCCGTTTCTCAGGTGATGCCGTACAGGAAGGACAGCGTAAGTTCCTTGGAACACTTTGGAATACATATGCATTCTTCGTTCTTTATGCAAATATTGACGGATTCGATGCAGCTAATTACAAACTTGAGCCTGATAAGCTCACTGTAATGGATAAATGGCTTCTTTCAAAGCTCAACAGCTGTGTAAAAGCAGTTGATGAGAACCTTGAAAACTATAGAATTCCTGAAGCAGGAAAGGCACTTGATAACTTTGTCGACGAGATGTCCAACTGGTATGTTCGTCGTAGCAGAGAGCGTTTCTGGGCAAAGGGAATGGAACAGGATAAGATTTCTGCTTACATGACTCTTTACACTGCACTTGTAACAATCTGCAAGGCTGCAGCACCGATGGTTCCTTTCATGACTGAGGAAATCTATCAGAATCTTGTAAGAAACAGCTTCGCTGATGCTCCGGAGAGTATCCATCTCTGCGACTTCCCTGCTGTAGATGAGTCATTCATCGATCAGAAGCTTGAGAAGGATATGGAAGAAGTTCTTGATATCGTAGTTCTCGGACGTGCGGCAAGAAATGCAGCAAATATCAAGAACCGTCAGCCTATCGGAACAATGTATGTTAAGGCAGAAGAGACTGTTGGCGAGTTCTACAAAGAGATAATCAGAGAAGAGCTCAATGTTAAGGAAGTATCTTTCACAGATGATGTAAGAGACTTTACAAGCTACAGCTTCAAGCCTCAGCTTAAGACACTCGGACCTAAGTACGGCAAGAATATCGGAGCGATCAAGGCATATCTTGAAAAGCTTGACGGTAATGCCACAATGGACGAGCTTAATACAAACGGAAGCATCAAGTTCAACGTAAATGATGTTGATGTAGAGCTTGTTAAGGATGACCTCCTTATCGAGATCGCGCAGAAGGAAGGATTCATTTCTCAGGAGAACTGGGGAATCACTGTTGTTCTTGATACAAACCTTTCAGAAGAGCTTATCAAAGAAGGATTTGTACTTGAAGTTATCAGTAAGATCCAGACAATGCGTAAGGATTCCGGCTTTGAAGTAATGGATCACATCAAAGTATCACTTAACGGAAACGATAAGCTTGCAGCAATCGTTAAGGATAATAACGACAGCATCGCAACCAAGGTTCTTGCTAATGAGATCGTATTCGGCAAAGATGTAGCAAATGCAAAAGAATGGGATATCAACGGCGAGAAGGTTACTATCGGCGTAGAGAAAGTCTGATATATTATTGTTAAAACGTATAGCCTTAGGGAAACAAGATTTCTCTAAGGCTATTTTTGTGCCTTTATATGAGTGGAATAATAGTCGGTTTTGCGGTAAAATATTAACGTAACAGTCTCGGTAGGAAAAATATCATCGCAATATTTTTTTAGGAGGCAGCATGAAGAAGAAAACATTACCTTTTGACAAAGAATTGTTTGTGCGAAGCGTGTTATATAATGTGAAGACTCTTTACAGGAAAACAATGGAAGAGGCTACTCCGCAGGAGGTATACCAGGCTTCGGCGTATGCAATAAAAGATGCCATTATAGATCACTGGATGACCACTCAGAAAGCTGCGGCAGAGCAGGATCCTAAGATAGTTTACTATATGTCCATGGAATTTCTCATGGGTAGGGCATTTGGGAACAATCTTATAAATCTTCAGGCTTATAAAGCGGTAAAAGAGGCTTTGGATGAGCTTGGAATAGACGTTAATGTCGTAGAGGACCAGGAACCCGATCCCGCGCTTGGAAACGGTGGTCTTGGAAGACTTGCGGCATGTTTCCTCGATTCTTTGGCAACTCTTGGGTATATGGCTTACGGTTGCGGAATCCGCTATAAGTACGGAATGTTCAAGCAGACAATCCGCGACGGATATCAGGTCGAAGTACCTGATGCATGGCTTGAAAACGGAAATCCCTTTGAACTTAGAAGAAGTGAATATGCCAAAGAGGTTAAGTTTGGCGGATATGTAAATGTCTATACCGATGATACCGGAAGGACAGTATTTAAACAGGAAGGATATCAGGTTGTAAGAGCAATTCCGTACGATCTTCCTATCCTCGGATACGGAAACGGTATGGTCAACACCTTGAGAATATGGGATGCGGAGCCGATACAGTGCTTCCAGCTTGATTCTTTTGATAAGGGCGATTATCAGAAAGCTGTAGAGCAGGAGAACCTTGCAAGCCAGCTTTGCGAAGTTCTTTACCCGAACGACAATCATATCGCGGGAAAAGAGCTCAGATTAAAACAGCAGTATTTCTTTATATCCGCATCGGTGCAGACTGCGCTTAAGAGATACCTAAAGGATCATGACAATATCAAGAAATTCTACACAAAAGCAGTATTCCAGCTTAACGATACACATCCGACTGTTGCGGTTGCCGAACTTATGCGTCTTCTTATGGACGAGTATTATCTCACCTGGGATGAGGCGTGGGAAGTAACTGTTAAGACATGTTGCTATACGAACCACACCATAATGTCAGAAGCGCTGGAAAAATGGCCGGTTGATTTGTTCCAGAGACTTTTGCCCAGAATATATCAGATTGTTGATGAGATAAACAGAAGATTTGTGGATCAGATAATGAGACAGTACACAAATTCTCCGGGAATGGATGTTCAGTCCAAGATAAGGAGCATGGCAATTCTCTATGACAATCAGGTAAAAATGGCGCACCTTGCGATTGTCGGAGGACATTCTGTAAACGGCGTTGCTCAGCTTCATACCGAGATTCTTAAGAAGAGAGAGCTTAAGGATTTCTATGAGATGATGCCTGAGAAGTTTAATAATAAAACAAACGGAATTACTCAGAGAAGGTTCCTTCTTCACGCGAACCCTCTTTTGGCCGATTGGATCACAGCGAAGATAGGAGACGGCTGGGTAACAGATCTTTCTCAGATGGACAAGCTAAAAAGCTATGTGGATGACAAGAAGGCACAGGCTGAGTTTATGGAGATCAAGCACAAGAATAAAGAGCGTTTGGCGAAATATATTCTTGAGCATAACAACATAGAAGTTGATCCCAATTCCATATTTGATGTTCAGGTAAAAAGGCTTCATGAATATAAGAGACAGCTCCTTAATATTCTGCAGGTTATGTATAAGTATCATGACATCAAGAGCCATCCGAATAAAGACTTTTATCCCAAGACATATATCTTCGGAGCAAAGGCCGCTGCGGGTTACTTAACTGCTAAGCTAACAATTAAGTTAATTAATTCAGTGGCGGATGTCATCAACAAAGATGCTTCTATCGGAGGCAAGATAAAGGTTGTATTTATCGAGGATTACAGGGTATCAAACGCTGAACTTATCTTTGCGGCAGCGGATGTTTCCGAGCAGATCTCAACAGCAAGTAAAGAAGCTTCAGGAACGGGAAACATGAAGATGATGCTCAACGGAGCCGTTACACTTGGAACCATGGATGGTGCCAATGTCGAGATTGTAAATGAAGTGGGTGAAGAGAATGCCTTTATTTTCGGCCTTTCTTCTCAGGAAGTAATGGACTATGAGAAAAACGGCGGCTATAATCCCATGGACATTTACAATAACAATCCTAACGTAAAGACTGTTCTTAATATGCTGGTTGACGGAACGTTCTCAAAGAATAAAGAGCTCTTTAGACCGCTTTATAACTGCCTTCTTAATACAAATAATTCTTCGAAGGCCGACCAATACTTTATTTTGAAGGATTTCGAGGCATACCTTGAGGCGCAGAGAAGAATATCGGAAGCATATGCTGATAAGAAGCGCTGGGCAAGGATGGCTCTTTTGAACACCGCATGCTGCGGAAAGTTTTCATCTGACAGAACTATTCAGGAGTATGTAGACGAAGTTTGGAAGCTTGATAAAGTTGAACTTCCCGTAAAGTAAAAAAGGAATAAGTGCTATAAACAGTGGGTTTCCGGAGAGTTGACCGATTCTTCGGGAACCCATTTTGACGTATTTTTGAGAAATTGTCTTTTGTGATATAATACTGTAAAATTATATGTACGCTTGTTTTTTATTTTGATAGTTATCAGATAAAAAGTATTGGGCGTATGGAGGAACAGATGGCAAAGAATTTACCCGATGAGCTTGCGGACATGGGCAAAGATATTTTGCGAGATGTCTCAATAGCGATTGAAAAGAATGACTACAGTAAGCTTGCTTCCGACATAGCAAATACGGTAAAGGCGGTTACTGTCACATCTATAGACAGAAAAACAACTTATGCGAGCGGAAGACAGAATAGACCCGGCGGACAGAAATATGGGTATAACTATGAGCGAAAGACCGGCTATGTACCTTATACACAGGCCAGACCGTTAAAGCAGATACCTTTTTTAATGAAAAGAGTTTCCAGATATAACGGAACCGGTTCGATATTATTTGGAAGTATCGGCACGGTATGCCTGATGCCGGTGTCACTTGCCGTGTTACTTGCCGCAGGTGCGCATCCTGTTGCTGTACTTCCGGCTTTTCTTTTATTATTTTGTGTTTATCAGGTTTTTAAAGGGGCCAAAAAGCTTAGTCTCACCAAGAAATTTTATGAATACGGACAACTCGTCGGAGATGTGGAGTATTTTGAGATAAGTAAACTTGCTGCAAAGTTGCTTAAGACAGATAAAGAGGTTGTCAGGGAACTTAAAGAGATGATAAAAGCAGGGTTCCTTCCCAGAGCCAGATTTGATGCCAAAGAGAAAAATCTGATGATCACCGATAATGCATATAATCTCTATATCGGTGCAGAACAGGACAAACTCGAAAGAGAAAAGAGAGCACTTGAAAAAGATGCGGCAAAGAAAGCAGACCTCGAAGGCATGACGTCTGAAGTCAGAAGTATTCTGGAAGAAGGCGATGACTATATTAAATTTGTAAGAAAGATAAATGATGTTATTCCAGATACCGAGGAGATGTCCGATAAGTTGTATCGTTTGGAAGAAATCATGAACAGGATTTTTGCTCAGGTTAAAAAAGACAACCAGAGCGCGGACGATCTTCACAAATTGATGAATTATTATCTTCCTACCACCAGAAAACTTCTTTCTGCTTATGTTGAACTTGATAAGCAGCCTGATGCCGGGGAGAATATAGTTCAGACCAAGAAAGAAATAAGCCAGGCAATGGATACCATAAATATGGCATTTGAGAAACTTCTTGATAGTATGTTCCAGGATATGGCATGGGATATTTCTTCGGATATTTCAGTTATGAAAACAATGATGGCACAGGACGGATTGACCGAGAGTGGTGTTGCCATGCAGATGAAAGAGTAATTAGGGTAATGATTTTAAGGAGGATTTATGAGCGAAGAATTTAATTTCGATGCAGCACCTGCTGCACCTACTTTGTCTTTTGGCGCGGAAGAAGCACAGGCTACGCAGGAAGAACCCAAAGAAAACGCTAAGGATAACGGAAATGTAGCTATGGAAGCGCAGCTTTCAGCCGAAGAACTCAAGCAGGTTGAAGAATTCAGCAAGCAGATAGATATTTCGAATTCATCGGGAATTATGAATTACGGCGTTGGAACGCAGAAGAAACTTGCAGATTTTTCCGAGAAAGCGCTTGATAACGTAAAAACTAAGGATATGGGCGAAGTAGGCGGAATGATCACCGACCTTGTTACACAGCTCAAGGACTTTGAGATAGCTGAAGATGAGAAGGGACTTAAAGCGTTGTTTAAAAGAGGCGCCAACAAGTTCGAAGCAATCAAGGCTAAATACAGCAAAGTTGAGACAAACGTTCAGACCATAAGTAACGAGCTTGAGAAGCATCAGGTTACACTTATGAAAGATGTTGAGATTCTCGACAGAATGTATGAGCTCAATCTCAATTATTTCAAAGAGCTCTCTATGTATATTCTTGCTGGAAAGAAGAAACTTGAAGAAGAGAGAAACACTACACTTGTAGATCTTCAGAAAAAAGCAGCAGAATCGGGACTTCCCGAAGATGCTGAAAAAGCGAAGGATTTTGCAAGTCTTTGCGATAGATTTGAGAAAAAAATCTACGATCTTGAACTTACAAGGACAATTGCAATGCAGACAGGTCCTCAGATCAGAATGGTACAGAGTTCAAATACCGTTATGGCTGAGAAAATCCAGTCAACCATCGTAAATACAATCCCTCTTTGGAAGAATCAGATGGTAATCGCAATCGGTATAGAGCATTCAACACAGGCTGCAAAGGCTGAAAGAGAAGTTAACGATATGACGAACAAGCTTTTAAAGAAGAATGCTGATGCACTTAAGGTTGCTACAATTGAGAGTGCGAAAGAAGCCGAACGCGGAATCGTGGATATTGATACATTAAAACATACAAACGAATCTCTTATTTCTACACTCGATGAGGTTCTTAAAATTCAAACAGAAGGAAAAGAAAAGCGTCGAGAAGCCGAAGCTGAGCTTACACAAATTGAAAATCAGTTAAAAGATAAACTACTTCAGGCAGCTAAAAATTAGTCGAAATTTAGATTAACGTTATTCCGCAAAATATAAAAAATAGAAAAGCATCTTTTCAGATTTTTATCAAACAGATCTGAAAAGATGCTTTTTTGATTCGCAAGGATTATATTAGTCGTTGAAAATGTTTAATCTGATGGCGATTAAAATAATTTTTCTAATGCTAATATTAATGAAAAGGAGTCAAAATTGAATGAGTTTCTTCCTATTAATATAGTGTTTTAAAAACATATTATTTTGCAATCTATTAAGTGGCATTAATCTTATGAGCAGAAGCATGTTTTTTATCGGTTGTCACATCACATCCGAGAAGCTTAAGAATTGTTAGTCTGCTAAGTGAGTTAAGATTATCTGCTATAGGAATTAATGAATTAATCTTCTTTTCAATCTCGGGAGCACTAAGAAATAATTTTGTCTTGTACATGTCGATCAGAAGTTTATAGGTTGCAGTGATATCCGATCTGGTTTTTACGGCAAACTCAAGAACTTTGGCAGCGTCCTCGTAGCGGCCTGCATCGTAAAGTGCTTTGCCCCAGTTTTGAAGTGCGCGAACAAGAGCGGTATAGTTTTGATCGTAGAGCGAAAGCTCAGTAATATTGGCGGTTCCGTACTCCAACTTTAGATCGGTGTTGGTGATTCCCGTGAGATTGACAATCTTTTCATCCTTCAATGCGAGCACATTTTGTTCAGAATTTTCAAGTTCTTTGTTGCTTCCGGATGTTCCGAACGGAAGAACGTCTACGGGAATGCAGATATAATCGAGATTTTCGAGACTTTTTCTTCTGACATTGTTGGATTTTCGTTCTTTTTCCCAGAAGCTCATCTCGCGAGCCTCTTCTTTCCTGCTAACTCGACGCATGCTAACATTAAAAAAAAATGCGACAATAATAATACTTGCTAAAAAGGGAAATTTCATCTATAATTACCTTCCATAAACACATTTGATAGTTTTTCACGTACAATTTTAGCACAAAATAACGCTTATAGGACAAATTAGGACAAAAGGAAAGTAGGAAGTGGAAGTATTATGAAGAGATTTTTTTGCGGACTCGCTCTTTCGGTACTTACTTTAGCAGCTATTCCGGTGGAACAGGTTTCGGCTGCAAGCAACACGATAGCAAAGGGCGTAATGATCGGGGACATCGATGCGTCTGGGATGACGATCGAAGAAGCTAAGGAGGCTGTTGCCAGCAAGGTAAAAGAAGTAGTTGATGGTGAATTGATTCTCACAGGTGGAAACGGAAAAAAGATTCCGGTTAAGGGCTCAGATTTGGGAATATCATGGGGAAACCCTGATGTTGTCAAGGATGCGTATGCTGTTGGACACGAAGGCAACGTAGTAGAGAGATACAAAGAAGGCAAGGATGTTGAAGAGAATGCCGTTAAGTTCGATATCGATTATGGTATTGATGACGAAGCCCTTACAACGATAATCCGTAAATGTAATACGGAATTCAATGAAAATCTGGAAAAGATAGACCTTGAGAAGGAAAAAGAGAAAGAAGAAAAAGCTAAAAAGGTCAACAAGGATAAGAGAGAACAGGCTCGTAAGGAAGGTGAAGGCGATAAGCAGACATCAGGAATGACAGCATACATCGTAAATTCTGATGAATCCAAAGCAATCATTAAGGACTTTATTGCCAATTCATGGACTCCTGAAAACAATGAGGTTGAGCTTGCAGTAAAGACTGTTGATGCTTTCAAAAATTTAGATGAATTGCAGAAGATGAGTGATGTTCTCGGAACATACACTACAGGATACAGAGATTCAGGTGCCGCAAGAAGTGCGAATATTGAAAATGCGTGCGCCCGTTTGGATGGAATCAGACTTGAGCCCGGACAGGAGCTTTCAGTTCTTGATACAATCACACCATTCAGTGAGGAAAATGGTTATTATCCGGCCGGTTCATACTTGAACGGTCTTGTTGTTGAGAGTATCGGTGGTGGTATCTGTCAGGTATCATCAACTCTTTATAACGCAGTTCTTTTGGCAGAACTTGACGTTACAGAGAGACACAATCATTCAATGATCGTGTCTTACGTTGAGCCTTCTGCAGATGCTGCTATTGCGCAGTCAGGCGGTAAGGATTTCAAGTTTAGAAACAATACAGATTCGCCTATTTACATTGAGGCTGTCTGCACACCTGATAAGCATGTCACATTCACAATTTATGGACATGACAACAGACCTGCAGGAAGAAAAGTTACATACAAGAGCATTATTCTTGATAAGACACCTGCTTCAGAAGACAAGTACATGACAGATCCTTCACAGGCACTTGGCTATGTTGGAATGCAGTCTGCTCACCTTGGATATAAGTCTCAGCTTTGCAAGGTTGTTGAGGAAGATGGTGTTGAATCCGCAACTAAGATAATCAATACAAGCACATACAACATGGTTCCCAGAATCATCATGGTTGGAACAAAGGGTGCAACACAGGCAGATATTGATGAGCTTAAGTTAGCAATGGAGTCTAAAGAAATTAAGACTGTACGTAATGTTGCACAGGAGCTTGGTAAGAAGAAGTCTGTAACAGCAAGCGTAAGTACAGAGTCAGATTCTGATAAAAAGAAGACTGCTACTACAGAATCAGAGCTTGATGGTGCAGAAGCAAGAAATGATAAGCCTGTAGCTGAAGGAACGAAAAAGAAAAAGAGCGTATTAAGCGAAGGCTAAAAAACTGATCAATACTCGGAGAAGGCATGAAGATAGGCAAAATTTCAGAGAATACTCTTAAGAGATCCGTGTTGAAATTGATAAAAACAGAACATAGAAAAGAGACTAGCGCAGCTGTAGGGACAGACTGCGCTTTTTCTGAGTCTGAGAAGGTTTACTCCGCAGTATGTCCGGTTACTGAAAATGTCGCATGTGCAGGTTATTATGCGGCTATGAAAGCAATCGGTAATATTGTCATTCATGGAATCGAGCCTTCACATGTGACAGTGTCAATTCTTCTTCCCGAGGAGACTGAGGAAAAACAGTTAAAAGCAATCGTAAGGGACATAATAGCGGCATGCAATGAATATGGAGTTACCTATGCGGGTGGACACACAGAGGTGACAAGTGCAGTTACAAGACCTGTTATAACAGCAAACTGCGTAGGAACTACGAAGGATGCCGGTTTTGATATAGGCAAGAATGACAATCTTAAAGATGGTCTGGCACTTGTTATTACAAAGTGGATAGGGCTTGAAGGAACAGCAATGTTGGCGCAGCAGGGACATGATGAGCTCTGCGTCAAATACCCGGATCCATTTATCAGAGATGCGATTGATTTTAAAAATTATCTTAGTGTCGCGAAAGAGGCTGCAGTCGCCATTAAGTCCGGCGCAGTTGCTGTTACCGATATTTCGAACGGGGGAGTATACGCCTCACTTTGGGATATCGCAGAGCGTGCTGGAACCGGACTTTGCGTGGATTTAAAAAGTATTCCGATACGACAGGAAACGGTAGAAATCTGCGAGTTTTATGAGATTAATCCATATCAGCTTTTGTCGGGAGGTGCACTTCTTTTTGCGTGTGAAGATGGTGACAGACTGGTCGCAGAGCTGGAAAAAGAGGGAATACCCGCGAAAGTTGTCGGATATTTAAAAAGTGGAAACGACAAGATTATCACAAATGCAGATGAATCAAGGTTTCTGGATATGCCGGGATGCGATATGATACATAAAATACTGGGATAAATGCTCAGAAACCGATTTTTGTAGTATTATATATATCGGGATGAATAACAGGAGGATGGAGATAAGTTATGAGCATCAGAGAAGAAATTTTAACGATTATTGAGAAAAACAGCCGTATAGATGTTAAGGAACTTAGCGTTCTTATCGGTTCAGAAGAAATAACAGTCGCAAATGAGCTTAAAGCCCTTGAGGACGAAGGTGTAATTTGCGGTTATCATACAATGGTTGACTGGTCAAAGACAAGCATTGATAAGGTGAATGCCCTTATAGAAGTTAAGGTTACACCTCAGAGAGGCCTTGGTTTTGATAGCATCGCTGAGAGAATATACAAATATCCCGAAGTTAAGAGTGTCTATCTCATGAGCGGAGGTTTTGACCTTATGGTAATTCTTGAAGGCAAAACTCTGCAGGAAGTGGCGGGCTTTGTAAACAATAAGCTTGCTACACTTGATACTGTGCTCAGTACCGCGACACACTTTATTCTCAAGAAATACAAGGATCACGGAACAATACTGACCAGAAAGTACGAAGACACAAGGGAGAAGATAACACCATGAGAAATCCGATAGGTAAGAAGATTGTTGATATAAAGCCCTCGGGCATCAGAAAGTTTTTTGACATTGTTCAGGAAACAGAAGGGGCAATATCACTGGGGGTGGGAGAGCCTGATTTTGATACACCCTGGCATATAAGAGATGAGGGCATCTATTCACTGGAGAAGGGAAGAACATTCTATACTTCCAACTCCGGATTAAAGGAGCTTAGGACGGAAATTTCTGAGTATATCAAGAGAACTCAGGGAGTGACCTATGATCCGATAAAAGAGATTTTTGTAACGGTAGGTGGATCTGAAGCAATCGACCTTGCACTTAGAGCAATGATAGATCCGGGAGATGAGGTTCTCATTCCTCAGCCCAGCTATGTTTCATACGAGCCCTGCGCAATACTTGCCGATGCAAAGCCTGTTATAATAGAGCTTAAGGAAGAAAATGAGTTCAGACTTACAGCGGAAGAAGTTCTTGAGAAGGTAACGGATAAGACCAAGATTCTGGTGCTTCCATTCCCAAATAACCCGACAGGTGCGGTTATGGAAAAAGAGGATCTTGAAAAGATCGCAGAAGTTGTAAGAGAAAAAGATCTTTATATCATTTCCGACGAAATATACGGAGAACTTACATACAAGGGAAAGCATGTATCTATTGTTTCACTTCCCGGAATGAAAGAGAGAACTATTTTGATAAACGGTTTCTCTAAGGCATATGCCATGACCGGTTGGAGACTTGGATACGCTTGCGGACCTGAAGAAATCATGGCGCAGATGGTCAAGATTCATCAGTTCGCAATCATGTGTGCTCCGACAACCAGCCAGTATGCTGCTGTAGAGGCACTCAAAAACGGCGATGATGATGTTAAGATGATGCGTGAGCAGTACAACCACAGAAGAAGATATCTTCTTAACGAGTTTAAGCGCATCGGACTTCCTTGTTTTGAGCCATATGGAGCATTTTATGTGTTCCCTTGCATTAAGAAATTTGGAATGACAAGTGATGACTTCTGTACGAGACTACTCAAAGAAGAGAAGCTTGCGGTTGTTCCCGGAACAGCTTTTGGTGACTGCGGAGAAGGATATATCAGAATATCATATGCATATTCGCTGGAGAATCTTAAGGCTGCAATGGAGAGACTTGAAAACTTTATATCAAGATTATAAAAAAATACCCCGAAGGAAGGTTCCTTCGGGGTTTTGCTCTATCATGATCAGATATCTAATTTCGAATCATAAAGATTTGTTTC
Organism: Butyrivibrio sp. AE2005; assembly: GCF_000686965.1. Classification (NCBI taxonomy): domain Bacteria; kingdom Bacillati; phylum Bacillota; class Clostridia; order Lachnospirales; family Lachnospiraceae; genus Butyrivibrio; species Butyrivibrio sp. AE2005. The sequence continues at coordinate 21,104 of NZ_JMMD01000006.1, read as the reverse complement.
AAATAACTTATTGTATCCCTGCCAACCGGGCTCTGTTATGTTGTTCAGGATTTCTGTGAATGTCTCCATCTTGGCGTCGGTATTATCTGCAAGGTTGAGCGCTACAGCCTCGATAATTGAAGGCTTCTTGGGTGAACCGTACTCGTATTCCCCGTGGTGAGCAAGAATGCAGTGTATGATCTCCTGCTTTAAGAGAGTGGGGAAGCCATTAATGTTTTTCACCTTATCGTTTATCATCTCGGCACCGATAACGATATGTCCAAGGAACTGACCTTCATCCGTGTAATCGTTTGTGGGGAAAAGGCTAAGCTCTCTTGTTTTACCGATATCGTGGCACATTGCTGCAGTAAGGAGCAGGTCCCTTTTAAGAACGGGATAAGACTTGCAGTAGTAATCGCAAAGTTTTGTTACGCTGAGAGTGTGCTCCAAAAGTCCGCCGATAAAGCCGTGGTGAACAGTTTTTGCTGCGCTTGATTTGCGGAACTTGTTTATAAAATCCTCGTCCTGTACAAAGAATTCTTCCAGGAGCTTCTTGAGATAAGGATTTTCAATGGTTCCGATTATTCCGAGTAGTTCTTTGTACATTACGTCGTTGTCTTTAGATGATACGGGAAGGTACAGCGCGGGATCGTACTCGCCTTCGTGGCATTTTCTTGCACGTTTAACGTTGATCTGAATTGCGCCGTTAAAACTTGTTACTTCGCCGAAAATATCAAGATAGTCTGCGTCGTCGAAGTCGTCGATTCCTTCACTGTTGGGCTCCCAGATCTTGGCATCCACGGTGCCTGTTTTGTCCTGAAGAGTAACGGAGAAATACTCTTTTCCGTTCTTCGTGGTGGCACTTAACTTGTGTTTGCACATGTAGATATCTGCTATTCTGTCGCCGGGTCTTAAGTCTTTTAAAAATTTCATTGAAAGCCTCTTCCTAAAAATTAATCGTGAGTTGCGCTTTCAAGCGTAACCTGCGTTTTAATCTCTGTATAACCTTTGGTTGATTGTCTCATTACAGTAACTGATATTATATCATCCGGGGCGCAATCAGCAAGCTTTTTCACAAAAGCGTCAAAAGAGATAATGTCTTCGTTGTTGAGCTTTGTTATGATGTCGCCGCTCTGGATCAGAGCTTTTCTTGCAGGTGAAGATTCTTCCGTGGAAGTAACATAGGCTCCCTGCGGCATGTTCATTTCATCACGTATTGCAGCAGGAATATTTTTGCCATAGACTCCGAAATAAGCGCGAGGTTTCTTGTTGGAAAGGTCCTCTATGAGGTTTCTCAACTCGGTTATTGCTATCGCAGATATGTGATTTTCCAAAACTTTGCGATTTTTCTTGTTCTCTTCACTGTTGTGAGTCATATCGATGATACCGAGAAGCTTACCGTTTAAATCAATAATGGCGCCTGTGCTGTCGCTGTTTCCGGGCATATCGGTTGTAATTATCTTATAATTTGAGTCTGCCAGATAAAGTGGAGACTTATCAGAAGTTATCAGTCCGATAGAAACAGATCTTTGAATACCTGTGGGGCTTCCAATCGCAATAACAGGGACTGCAGTCAGATTGGTGAAATTGGTATTTGCAAAATCTGCAGTTTTTATCGTTTCCTTGGTGGATTCTTGCATGGATGAGAGTTTGACGCTGATAACGCACAGTTTTGTTACGTTGTCGGTTAGGCACATCTCAGCATCAGCCATGGATTCATCACTAAATGTTACTCTGATGTTCTTGGCATTTTTTACTGCAGATGACGGAACAAGGATAAAAAGAGCCGTTCCGTTGTCCGCAACGATAACTCCCGATGCACCGTTGTTCTCAAAAGAGTCGCTGAACCAGTCGGTGTTGTTGGAAACGCCGGTTACTCTTACAATGCTTCTGGATGCTTCATCTGCTACGCCTTTAAGAGAAGACGTCATTATTTTTGCAAAGTCAGATCCGTTTAAAGCGTAAGAAGCAATAGCCTCTTCCAGCTGGTTTTTCTGATTTTCTTCATTGATCTGAGCCTCATTTTCAGCAATTTCATTATCGTCTGCAAACATTTCCTCGGGAGTCAGCTCGTCACTGGCGGATTCTTCCGGGAGCGTGATCGGCTCGGGCTGGCTTTCGGGATATAGTTTGTCACTCAAAAGAGGCTGTAGCAGAAGAAATGTAAGACACGAAACAAGTCCGAATACGACTGCCATTGAAGCAGTTATTATCGTTCTTTGTATAAGTTTCTTTCTGTTTATGGGGCGCTGTTTTATCTTTTCGCTTATAAACGAGGTATCTTTTTTGTTTTCGTCCTGATCATTAAAAGGCATATCATTTCCTCCGTTTTACTCTCCAATTATATCCGCTTTTACGGCTGAATACTAGTAGGGCACTAAGGACACTAGCCACAGGGTCTTATAAATGATAAACTGTAATTTGGATAATTGTGTAAAAGATGTGGTATTAAGGACTATAGGATGAATCAGAAAGCACTTCATGTACTCGAGTACGATAAAATAACAGAGAAACTTACGGAACATGCAAGCTCAGAACCCGGAAAGAAGCTTTGCAGGGAGCTTGAGCCGTCGTCTGATATAAAAGAGATCAGAAAAAATCTACAGAAGACAAAAGACGGAATCGACAGGATATTCAAAAAAGGTTCGGTTTCTTTTGGAGATAACAAGGATTTTACAGGTGTTCTCAAGGCACTCAAGATCGGAAGCTCTTTGGACGCGGCCAATCTTCTCAAGGTAGCGGCTTTTTTGGATAACGTAAACAGGGTAAAGTCATACGGAAGACCGCAGAGAGACGGCGAATCAAGAGATTCTCTTTCAGAGAGCTTTGAACTTTTGGAGCCGCTTACTTTTGTTGCGCAGGAAATCAGAAGGTGCATTGTTTCGGAAGATGAGATAAGTTCCGATGCGAGCCCTGCGCTCAAGCATATCAGACGCGATATTATGCTTACCAACGACAGGATACATGAGCAGCTCGGCAGGATGATTAACGGATCCATGAGGACATATCTTCAGGATGCGGTCGTTACCATGCGTGGAGACAGATATTGTATTCCTGTTAAGGCGGAGTATAAGTCACAGATAAACGGACTTGTTCACGACCAGTCGTCTTCGGGATCGACTCTTTTTATCGAGCCTGCGGCAGTGGTTGAGCTCAACAACAAGTTAAAAGAGCTTATGCTTCATGAAAGTGCTGAGATTGATAAGATTCTTGCTGAGCTTAGCGTAAAAGTTTCGGAGCATGTAAATGATATCAGATATAACTCTGAGATAATGACGGATCTTGATTTTGTTTTTGCCAAGGCATCTTATGCGCTTGAGATCAATGCGATTCCGCCTGTGTTCAACGACCGTCACTATTTTGATATCAGGAAGGGCAGACATCCTCTTATCGACAAGAACAAGGTTGTTCCGATAGATGTTTATGCCGGAAAAGACTTTGGAATGCTCATAATTACGGGCCCCAATACCGGTGGTAAGACTGTAACGCTTAAGACAGTAGGTCTTTTGACCATAATGGGACAGGCGGGACTTGCGATACCGGCAGGTGACAGGTCTGAGCTTTCGGTGTTCGATGAAGTGTATGCGGATATTGGAGACGAGCAGAGTATTGAGCAGTCTCTTTCAACGTTCTCATCACATATGACAAATACAGTTTCGATCCTCAAAAATGCAGACGAGAATTCGCTGTGTCTTTTTGATGAGCTTGGTGCGGGAACGGATCCCACTGAGGGAGCGGCTCTTGCCATTTCGATACTTAACGATCTTCATAAGAGAAATATCAGGACGCTTGCAACGACGCACTATAGTGAGCTTAAAGTTTATGCGCTCAATACTGAGGGCGTGCAGAATGCAAGCTGCGAGTTTGATGTGGAGTCACTTAAGCCCACATACAGGCTTCTTATCGGTATTCCCGGAAAGAGTAACGCTTTTGCAATCTCTTCTAAGCTTGGTCTTTCGGAAGAAATTATCGATGCGGCAAAAGAGCAGATAAGCACTGAGGATAAAAAGTTTGAGGATCTTCTTGCGGATCTTGAAATGAGCAGAAAGACGATCGAGTCCGAGAGGCTTGAGATCGCAGAATACAAAAAAGAGGTTGAAGAGCTCAAGAAGCGCCTTGAAGAGAAATCTGACAAGCTTGATAAGCAGCGCGATGACATTATCAGGGAAGCTAACGAGCAGGCAAGGGATATTCTGCAGGAAGCCAAGAATGTTGCGGATGAGACTATAAGAGTATTTAGAAAAGCCGGTCCCGGAGCGTCAATGCAGGATCTTGAGAGAGCCAGAACCGGTGTAGGTCAGAAGATTTCTGACAAGAATAAAGTGATATCTGCAAAAAAAGAGAAGGCAAAAGAGACACATCCTATCCTGAAAGAATCACAACTTAAGCTCGGTGAATCCGTAAAGATAGTATCCATGGGGCTTAAAGGCACAATAAGCTCAAAGCCTGATAAGGACGGAAATCTCTATGTGCAGTGTGGAATTATGCGTACTAAGGCAAACATCAGAGATCTTGTTCTCATAAAAGAGGATGATGGAAAGGCTGCAATGAAGAAATTTTACGGAAGATCTTCGGGAAGCGGTAAGATGGATCTTTCGCGCGCAGCAAGCATAAAAACAGAGGTGAATCTTATCGGCAAGAACAGTGATGATGCGATCGCCGCTCTTGATAAATATTTGGACGATGCATATATGTCACATCTTAACAATGTGAGAGTCGTGCACGGAAAAGGTGCGGGAATTTTAAGACAGGCAGTTCATGCTCATCTTAAGTCGGTTCCGTATGTTAAATCTTTTAAATTGGGAGAATTCGGCGAGGGAGATGCAGGAGTTACCATAGTGACGTTTATAAAGTGAGGGAAATAATAGGATATGGTTAGTAAACAGAAAATTCTGATAGTAGATGATGATAATAATATTGCGGAGCTCATTTCGTTATATCTTGTAAAAGAGTGTTTTGAAACAAGAATATGTAACGACGGTGAGTCTGCGATAAATGCTTTTGACAGTTTCAAGCCCAATCTGGTGCTTCTTGACCTGATGCTTCCGGGAATAGACGGATATCAGGTGTGCAGAGAGCTCAGGGCAACTTCGCAGGTTCCGATAATCATGCTTTCCGCAAAAGGAGAGGTTTTTGATAAGGTTCTGGGACTTGAGATGGGTGCGGACGACTATATGGAAAAGCCGTTTGATTCAAAAGAACTTGTCGCAAGAGTTAAGGCGGTTCTTAGAAGATACAAACCGCAGACGCAGGAGACCACAGAGTCGGACGACAAGGTTGTGAGATATCCTAACCTTGAGATCAATATGACCAATTATTCTGTGACATACATGGGAGAAAGAGTCGATATGCCGCCGAAGGAAATGGAACTTTTGTATTTCCTTGCCGCTTCGCCGAACCATGTTTTTACAAGAGAGCAGCTTCTTGATCAGATCTGGGGATATGAGTACGTCGGTGACACAAGAACGGTTGATGTGCATATCAAAAGACTCAGAGAGAAGATCAATGACCATGATAACTGGAGAATAGCAACGATCTGGGGAATCGGTTACAAATTTGAGGTGCAACAGTAAATGAAACGGACACTTTATTTAAAGTTTCTTTTAGCATATTTGCTGTTTGGTATTTTCGGATTTATTGTTGTGGCGACATTTGTGTACAGCATGACTTTTGAGCGTTTGAGGCGTGATAAGGCCGACAACATGTACCGCGTCGCAACGCAGATAGCAAATACATACGCGGCGGATCTTTATACAAATATGGCTTCGCTTGAGACGGTTCATCAGCAGCTGGTGTCTTTGTCCATGTACATGGATAAATCTGTAATCTGGATAGTTAACCCTTCGGGAAGACTTGTGCTTGATTCTTCAAGGGTTTTTAAGCAGAACGAGGAAATTGCGATAAAGGACTTTGATCCGACGGTTATCGGAAATTCTTATTACACGATAGGAGATTTCTGGGGACAGTTAAGCGAGGAAAACTTAAGCGTTTTTGCTCCTATAACGGCTAACTGGAAGGTTCAGGCATATGTTGTTATTCATGAACCTTTGTCGGAAATAAAGGCGTCGGCGAATGCGTTTCTTGATATTTCGTATCTGATGCTGCTTGTGTTATTTCTTTTGTCCCTGATAATCCTTATCTTCTTCACTGAGCTTGTGTATATGCCGCTTAGGAAGATCACGACCGCGACCGAGCAGTACGCGGTGGGAAATATGAGCTACGAGTTCTCTGTTGAGTCAGAGGATGAGATGGGATATCTTGCGGCTTCGCTTTCATATATGGCGGGTGAGATAGCAAGGCAGGAGGACGATCAGAGGAAATTCATCGCCAATGTTTCGCATGATTTCAGATCGCCGCTTACGTCCATAAAAGGGTATCTTGTTGCAATGCAGGACGGAACGATACCGCCTGAGATGCATGACAGATATCTGGGAATAGTTATCAACGAAACGGACAGACTTACCAAGCTCACAAACGAGATGCTTACTCTTAACAATCTGAATACAACGGGGATGCTTCTTGATAAGAGCGATTTTGACATAAACAGCATTATCAGGACGGTTGCGGAGTCTTTCGAAGGAACATGCCTTAACAAGAATATCGCGATCAATCTGGTGCTCACAGATGACAAGATGCTTGTAAGTGCGGATATGAGCAAGATACAGCAGGTTCTTTACAATCTTGTTGATAACGCGATCAAGTTCAGCAATAAGAATTCTGCGATTAAGATCGAGACTACAGAGAAGCACAGCAAGGTATTTGTTTCCGTAAAAGACAGCGGAATAGGAATCCCGAAGGACGATCAGAAGCTTATTTTCGACAGATTCTACAAATCGGATCTTTCGAGAGGTAAGGATAAGAAGGGCACGGGCCTTGGCCTTGCCATTGTAAAAGAGATAATCAAAGCACACGAAGAAAATATAAATGTCATCAGTACAGAGGGCGTCGGAACGGAATTTATCTTTTCCCTTCCGAAGGCAAAATCCATGGATGCGGATGACGAGGAGTAATAGAAAGATATGCATATAGTTTTACATCAGCCGGAGATACCGCAGAATACAGGAAATATCGGAAGGACATGTGTTGCTACGGGAACTTCGCTGCATCTTATAGAGCCGCTTGGATTCAGGCTCAATGAAAAAGAGCTAAAGCGCGCGGGAATGGACTACTGGGAAAGACTCGACGTTACAAGGTACATGGACTTTAATGATTTCAAGGAAAAGCACCCCAGGGCAAAGATCTGGATGGCTACCACAAAGGCAAAGCGCTCTTATACCGAGGTCTCTTTTGGCATGGATGATTTCATCATGTTTGGAAAAGAGAGCGCCGGAATTCCTGAGGAGATTCTTGTGGAGAACGAGGAGAACTGTATCAGGATTCCTATGGGAAATGATATCAGATCTTTGAATCTGTCCAATTCTGTGGCGATTGTTTTGTACGAGGCGCTGAGACAGAATGATTTTGAGGGGCTTGAGAAAGAAGGCGAACTTCACAGGCTTCACTGGAAGTAACATCAGGTGGGATATATGAGTGGTAAAAAGGAAATTGCGACTGCGGGTTACAAGAAGGATGATATCCTGACAGTCGATATAACCGATATTGGGAATGATGGAGAGGGCATAGGCAAAATAAATGGCTATACCCTTTTTATTAAGGACGCAGTTATCGGAGATAAAGTTAAAGCGAAGATAATGAAGGCGAAGAAGAACTATGCTTATGCGCATCTTGAAGAGGTTCTTGAGCCTTCGGAGCATCGTATAACGCCGAAGTGTCCCGTGGCGAGGCAGTGCGGCGGATGTCAGATTCAGAGCATGTCTTATGAGAGACAGCTTGAATTCAAGCAGAACAAGGTAAGAAACAATATCGTAAGACTCGGCGGATTTGACGCGGAGTTTGTTGATAGTGTGATGAAGCCTATCATCGGAATGGATGAGCCTTGGGAATACAGAAATAAAGCGCAGTTTCCTGTCGGTTGTGACAAAGAGGGCAAGGTTGTTACAGGCTTTTATGCCGGTAGATCGCACAATATCATTCCTATGACATCCTGCTGTATAGGTGTAAAAGAAAATGAAGAGATCATGGAGATTGTAAGGTCTCATATGATCGATAATCATGTGCGCCCATATGATGAAGTGTCGGGAAAAGGGCTTGTTCGCCATGTGCTTATCAGAAAAGGCTTTGCAAGCGGCGAGATAATGGTGTGTCTTGTTATCAATTATCGCGCGGCTTCAGGCGCTTCGAAGAAAGCGAAGGCAGGGGCAGGTGGTGCGCAGGTTGAGTATATCGGCGGACAAAAGGCGCTTGTCGAGAAGCTTTCTAAAGTTAAGGGCATGAGCAGTATCTCAGTCAGTATCAATACGGAGAAGACCAATGTTATCATGGGGCTTGAAGTTCATACTATCTGGGGAAAAGATACAATAAGTGATACTTTGTGCGGACTTAAATTCGAGATATCGCCGCTTTCTTTTTATCAGGTTAACCCTGTGCAGACAAAGAAATTGTATGAGCAGGCGATTGAATATGCTTCGCTTACGGGAAAAGAAACTGTGTGGGATCTATACTGCGGAATAGGAACCATTACTTTGTCTATGGCAAAGACTGCAGGCAGAGTCTACGGTATCGAGGTTATTCCCGAAGCAATCGAGGATGCAAAGCGAAATGCCGAGCGAAACGGAATATCTAATGCAGAGTTCTACTGCGGCAAAGCTGAAGAAGTCCTTCCTGAGTTTTATGAGAAAAAGAGAAAGACTGTATCCGGCGGAGACGACGGCTCCAGCCTTCATCCCGATGTGATCGTAGTCGATCCGCCAAGAAAAGGCTGCGACTTGGTCTGCCTTGAAACAATGCTTAAGATGCAGCCTGAGAGGATTGTGTACGTAAGTTGCGACTCCGCAACACTCGCAAGAGATCTTCGCATTCTTGCAGACGGCGGGTATGAGATAAAAGCAATTCGTCCCTGCGATATGTTTCCTTGGACTGTGCATGTGGAAAGCTGTGTGCTCCTTGAGCGTGTGAGCAACCGAAAAGCAGATTTCTATGTGAAACTGAATGTGAAGATGGAGGATTACTATCGGATTAAAGACTCGAAAGGCGGTGAAGTGGATGGATAAGGAAAGTATTATATACGATACGGCAACAATAAGCGATATTCCGGAACTTGTAAGGCTTAGAATTCTATATATGACAGATGATTTTGGCTCATTAACCGATGAAGAAAGAGAAGGTATGGAAAAACAGCTTCCGGGATATTTTGAGAGAGAACTTGGGAAAAAGCTGATTGCGTTTGTAGCAAGAGCAGAGGGCAGGCTTGTTGCTGCGGCTTATCTGTTGATTATCGAGAAGCCGGCAAATCCATTTTTTCTAAATGGATTGGATTCAGAAGTTCTAAGCGTATACACAGAAGAAGAATACCGTGGTAAAGGAATCTGTACGAGCCTTATGAGCAATATGATTGAATATGCCAAAGAGCATCAGATATGCCGCATTGATCTGGTAGCAACGGATGAAGGATATCCTATATATAAAAAACTGGGGTTTGAAGATAAGGTTCAGAAGTATACAGATATGCGATTAAAACTTTAGGATCCACGCATTGCGATAACTAGCGTTACGTGATATACTACGATCACAAGCACGCAATGCGAGGTGATAATATGGATATAGCCAAATCGATAAGAGACTTGAGAGAAAGCACAGGGATGTCACGTAAAGAGTTTTCAGAGCATACGGGTATCCCTGTTCGTACATTGGAAGACTGGGAGGCGGGGCGAAGAACTCCTCCGGAGTATATTCCGAGGCTTATTGCCTATCAGTTGAAATATGAAGAACTGATGAAGGTAAAGGGGGAGAAACTTTTATGAGAGATTTTGATAAGCAGATGGAAATGGTTCTCTATCATTCCGATGAAGGGGATGTTTCTGTTGATGCATATATTAAAGATGAAAGTATCTGGATAACACAGAAGGCGATGGCAGAGCTTTTTGGTGTCAAAGTGCCTGACATATCGAAGCACCTTTCGAATATATACGATGAAGGTGAATTGGTGAAGGAGGCAACTATTTCCAAAATGGAAATAGTTCAAAGAGAAGGAAACAGAGATGTAAAGAGAACGCCGGTTTTCTATAATCTGGACGCAATTATTTCTGTTGGATATCGTGTAAATTCAATTAAAGCAACTAAATTTCGCATCTGGGCAACTACCGTTCTTAAGGAATACATGACAAAAGGTTTTGTTCTGGATGACGACCGTCTGAAGCAAGGGAAAACTGCTTTCGGAAAAGATTACTTCCGCGAGTTATTGGAGCGTGTTCGTTCAATCCGAGCCAGCGAACGGCGTATCTGGCAGCAGATTACAGATATTTTTGCTGAGTGTAGCATTTAAAAAGAATGAAAAAGGCAATGCTTTTTGGGAATCACAGGGATTTACGCTTCGTGACGACTTGAATTACAGAAACAAAGCGCTTGCTGAGATGGTCAGAATCGATCCTGATTATTTGAATGATTGATATGAACCGAAGGCAGATAAGTAATAATCAGTAGTTGCTATTGTGATGGAAATTCGGTTGCTCAGTCGGACGACAGTCGAAACTGTATGTTTATTGTCCAAACTTCATGAGGCTAAGCATCATATCAACGTAAAGGTAGATATGGACGAGCTTGATCTCACAAGTGCAGAGGCTAAGGCGACGTACAAAGAGATTGTGGAGTGGGTGCAAGAACACTATGGATTTCATGTGACAAATCTGAAGATAGCAGACAGCCGAGATGCCCGGAATATAATTATATTAGTATTTACGCGTGCTTATAGCATTGTATACAATATCTTTGTTGTGACAATCTGGATAAACAGATGTCGCATAGGAGGTAATCATGAGAATGCGAGGCGACAGAAATGGGGCGACCTCTATATGAGAAATATGGTTTTGTTAAGATGGAATCTGAAATGGAACTGATTTAGGAGGCAACGTTGGACATCAAATATACAGATAAACATGATTTTACTAAAAATGAATTGGAAGAATTATTTCTTTCAGTTAACTGGTCATCAGGTCATTATCCGGAGAAATTATGTATCGCAATGAAAAATTTTAACACTGTTTTTTCTGCATATGACGGGGATAAGCTTGTCGGAATGGTATGTGCTATGGATGATGGAATAATGAATGCATATGTGCATTATCTGTTGGTGAATCCTGAATACCATAATCAAAAGATTGGCAGAACACTGATCGATATGATTAAAGAGAAGTATCATAGCTATCTAAGAATTGCTGTAATTGCTTATGACAAAGAAATGCATTTTTACCAAAACTGCGGGTTTGAGAAAAGTGATGATGCTTCGCCAATGTTTATAACTTCTCTATGGACATAAGAAATGCACTACTAAATTCTTGCATCCTATGTTATCGGTGCGGTAGTGTATTACATCAGTTTTTTTGTAGAAATAAAAAAAGCTAACAAATTTTTTTCGGGCTTAGAATGAATATAGAGAGTCGTACAGCGATTGGGAGGCATTTGATATGCTGAAAAATAAAGAAATCAGATATATTATCTGTGCAGCAGCTGTATTTACAGTTGTTGCGTCTTTATGCGGATATGTTTTATGTGGCATAACCGCTTTTATTTTATTGGTGATATTGGGGATTGCTTTGGGGAGCGGATTTATTTTTTTCACAAAACGCAGGTATAACGATATAGACAAACTCAATTCGTACTTGGTAAGAGTTCTTGCGGGAGATGAAACAGTGGGAATCCTCGATCAGGAAGAAGGAGAGCTGTCGCTTCTTAAAACGAACATCTATAAAACCACGTCTACGCTCAGCTACCAGAAAGATCTTTTGGCAAAAGACAAAGTGGCGCTGGCAGATGCCATTGCGGATATAAGTCATCAGTTAAAAACTCCGCTTACGTCCATGATAGTAATGAACGATCTGCTCAAAATTGAGGATGATAAGAATAAGCGCGATGAATTTCTTACGACACAATCAAATCAGTTGGATAGGATGAACTGGCTGATCCAGACTCTTTTAAAGCTATCTAAGATCGATGCCGGAACAATAATCATGAAGCCTGAAGAAACAGAAGTCGACGAACTTATCAGAGAAGTCATAAAACCTTTTGAGATACAGATGGAGCTTAAGAATATAAGCTATACACACGACGTTTTTAATATGTCTGTTAAGTGCGATAAAAACTGGACCATAGAAGCCATTCAGAATATTGTGAAAAACTGCATCGAACATATGGAGAGCGGCGGCATGCTTTCAATAAAAACATCCGACACAAACATCTATAAGGAGATATCCGTTGAAGATACGGGCTGCGGAATAGCGGAAGAAGATCTGCCGCATGTTTTTGAACGTTTCTATAAAGGGAAAAATGCAGGAAAAGACAGTGTTGGCATAGGACTTGCTCTTGCAAAGACAATCATTACGGGACAGCGCGGAGATATTGTTGTAGAAAGTACTGAAGGCGTGGGAACGAGGTTCTGTTTGAGATTTTACAAAACACTTATCTAAAATGACAAATCTGTAATTGTATAGTCACTTGATTGTAAGATGGAAGCTATATTCTATTCTCATGAATAAGATATTCGACATGTTTTTTGCATGAGAAGGGAGACAAAAGAAAAATGAACATTCTGGAAATCAGAAACCTTTGTAAAGTATATGGAACAGGGGAGACAAGAGTTGACGCTCTTAAAGATGTCTCTTTTGATATAGAGCAGGGAGAGTTTGTGGCAATAGTAGGACCTTCCGGTTCAGGAAAATCAACACTTCTTCACATCCTTGGAGGAGTGGATGTTCCTACATCGGGTACTTGCACTATCGCAGGGACAGATATCGGCAAGCTTGATGAGACCAAGCTTGCAATCTTTCGCAGAAGAAATATAGGTCTTATCTATCAGTTTTATAATCTTATTCCTATCCTGAACGTAGAAGAGAATATGACACTTCCAATTTTACTGGATGGAAAAAAGGCTGATAAAAAGCTTCTTAACGATCTGGTTGAAAAGCTTGGATTAAAAGAAAGATTATCTCATCTTCCGAATCAGCTCTCAGGAGGCCAGCAACAGAGAGTGTCTATAGGAAGGGCGCTTATGAATCATCCTGCGCTGCTTCTTGCTGATGAGCCTACAGGTAACCTGGATTCAGAGAACAGTAAGGAAATCATAGCACTGCTTCGCAAGTTCAATAAAGAAAATAATCAGACTGTTATCATCATAACTCATGATGAGAGAATAGCTCTTTCTGCTGACAGAGTCATCACGATCGAAGATGGTAAGATCACACGCGACAGTAAGAAGGAAGGGGTGATGGTGTCATGAATATTATATCAACCCTGACATTAAGACACCTTCTTGGAAACAAGAAAAGATCCATCGTTACAATTCTTGGAATTGCAGCATCTACGGCACTTATAAGTGCTATTGTTCTGGGCGTTTTTTCTTTCTTTAAGTTCTTTGGGCTTCTGGCAATACAGACAGAAGGAAATGTACATGCGCGGTTTAGTGAGATTACGCATGAGCAGTATGTTTCTTTGAAAGAAGATAAAAGGATAGCTTCGGTAGGAATTTGTGATGCAGAAGAAAAAATAACCGGCGTCAGACTTTTAAATGATAAAGAAGACAGATTCCGAATTGGAAATATCGATCATGTGGATAATGGCTATTTATCCATGGGAGTAGTAGCGGATTATGACGGAGTGCTCCCTAAAAATTCTTCTGAAATAGCGGTTGAAGAGCAGTTTCTAATTGATAATGGCCTGGATGATCTTAAGATAGGTGATTCTCTTACCTTTGATCAGGGATACAGGTATATTGATAACGGGCTTGAAGATTTTGCTTATCTGGCAGGTAATTACAGGTCGGACGAACAGTTTAAGGCTGAGTCAACAGAAACCTGTACAGTAACAGCAATTCTTCATGGGAACAGGCCGACCGGTAATTGGGACATTCTGCGAGGAATGGATGATGACTATTTTCCTGAAAAAGCTCAAGTGCTGATTTTACTTAAGAAATGCGATCATACAGCGATTAAGCAACTTAACAGCATTACAGCAGAATATGGAATCGACAAGTGTGAATATAATACAGAGTATCTAATTAGTTGCTTTGCGTTTGAAGACAGTAGCGGTTCATACAAGGCATTTTTTGCCATGATGGCTGTTGCCCTTGCAATAGTCATAGCTACATCAATTATCTTAATATTCAATTCCATAGGAATGTCCCTCACAGAGAGAATGCGCTATCTTGGAATGCTGGCAAGTGTCGGAGCTACATCTAAGCAAAAGAGATTTTCAATATACTACGAGGGAATTGTTCTAGGTGGAATAGGGATCCCTTTAGGGCTTTTGCTTGGCTATATCGGTACGAAGATGACTTTGGCGGTTCTTGGAAAAAAGATACTCGAGGCGGATTTACTGGCCGGTGCTGAAGGTATGAGCGGTGGCATTCCTGTAGTATGCAATCACTATGTAATAGCTGCCATCGTATTTTTTGCGGCACTCACAATATTTGTTTCATCATTTATTCCGGCAATCAAGGCGTCAAAAGTTATGCCGATTGAAGCTCTGCGCCAAAACAATGTGGTGAAAGTTAAAGCAAGGAGCCTTCGCGTAAATCCCTTGATAGGAAAAATCTTTGGATATGAAGGCGAGCTGGCTTACAAAAACTTAAAAAGGAACGGTGTAAAAGGTAAAGTTATAACCGCAACCTTAGCGGTTTCAGTAATTTTGTTCCTGACAACAAACTTTTTTTGCAATTCCTTAGCAAGAGCCAATAAGTTTGAAATCGATATCCCTTATCAGATCGTGGCATCATGTTCGCTTTCGGAGAGTGACAGGCTTCGAAGTGACATTAGCAAGATAGAGGGAGTAGATAATGTGTACAGTGCAAGTATGATCCAGTTTTGGTTTAATAAAGCTCCGGATTCAACCACCGAGCTTGCCAATACAGATATTGCAGATCCAAAATTTCTTTTACCCGGATTTGCGGATATAAGCCTCGCTGGAATGGCAGTATGCATAGTGGATGATAAGGACTTTGACAGGATACTTGAAGATAATGGCCTGGATAAAAGTGCTTACTATGGCGATACATTGCGCGGAGTGTTGTTAAATGATTTTTTTCACGAGAGAAAGTCCAGTGAAGTATTTAATGACGGGATAATAGGGCAGGTCCTTCACTACGATAATGCGATGGGGAATCCTCCGGCCATAGAGATTTCGGGATTAGTCAAATATGACGAAAACAATCGCATTTTAAACCTGGCACCTAAGAATGGCATTGAGGTGTTTGTACCCGCATCCATGTACTATGACAAGGCAAAAGAAGTGCTTCCCGAAGATAAGCTTACGGTTGATCTGGGGGTTGAAACCTCGAAGCATAAAGAAGTCCATGACAAGATATATTCTATTTTGGAAAATTATGGATATCACAACTATTATTGCGCTGATATTGCGGATTCATTACAGATATTTGATACGGTCACGCTTATACTGAAAACTGCAATGTATGGCTTTACGATTCTCCTTACGCTTATTGCGATTGCAAATATAGTAAATACGATTTCAACCGGAATGCTTCTTAGGAGAAAAGAGTTTGCCATGTATAAGTCGGTGGGCCTTGAAAATAGCGGATTTAAGAAGATGATAAGACTAGAAACACTTCTTTACGGAATTAGGGCACTTATACTGGGAATTCCGATATCTCTTTTGCTGAGCTATCTTATGTATAGCACGTTTAATTCGAATCTGTTCATTTTTAATCCGGATCCGGTCATGTATGGCGCGGTTACGGCTTCGGTATTTGGAATTCTTGGAATCAGCATGGCGCTTAGTGTAAACAAGATTAAGAACGACAATATCATTGAGGTTCTTAAAGAGGATGCTGTGTAAAGAGTGAGGCATGATATGATACGACTTGAAAAAGTGAATGGAAAAAATGTTTGGGATCTTTTGAAATTACAAGTTTCGGAAGATCAGAAAAGTTTTGTGGCATCTAATGATGTTAGTATTATCGAGGCTTATACGGCGATAATAGGAAATGGATATGGAAAAGAAGCTGTAAAGCTGGCATTAGAGTTTATAAGAACGTATCCGTGCGGCGAGGCAGAGTATTGCTGGCTTTTGTATGAGCCAGAGAATACAGTGGCTTCAAAGAAAACGGAGATAAGGACGGCGAAGAGCTTATTGCAATATTAAAATTGTGAAAAAACATAGATATTCCGATATGTGTATATGTAAGTCAGTTCCACTCAGAAGAAAAAGAATTCTTTTGAGTGGAACTTTTTTTAAAAAGAAGCAGGATGAGATTGATTTATAGAGATAAATTGCTTTTGCGATATCGCCCAAACAAAATACCGTCGTCAACAAATTGATCTGTTTCTGAGACCCACATGGGGAATTTTTCAGTAGCTACAGCAGTTTGTCCATTAAGCATTCCGGTATGGAAGGACAGGTGCCTGTATTGGCGAAGTACAAGTTCCATACGAGTATAGATGCAGTTTTCCGGTTTTTCATAGAGCATATTATCCGTAAGGGAATCCAGATAATTCATGGTTTTCTTTTCTATCAGATCAAGATATGACAGGAGCTGGGCATCGGATAAAATAACGCTTGTCGGATTTTCGGGATTGTCCATTCCGTTTTCGTGGAAGATAGGCTCTTCGTAAACGAATGGATTGATAAACCATTTGTCGGCTGAGTGAAGAGCGTGATATGCCCATCTCCAGCAAGGAGCTCCGCAGCATAGGGCGTCTCTGTCATAGGTACGTATGGAAGTGCGAATATTTAAAAAGTTTGGCTTTACTGTATCTTTAATTATTTTACATAGTTCATTCATAAGAAAACCTCCTTGCGCTTAATTGGATATGACCGTATAATATCATTGGATTTGATATCAGTAAAATTGAAATAAATAATTATATAATTCAAATATATTGAATGATTGGAAATGTATAGCATTAATAGTAATAAATGAAAAAGGACAAAGAGTAATTCAGATTGAAACAATCATGTAATAGACATAAAAAAAGAAACGTAGTACCCCGCATAGGTATTAAACCGTACGGCACAAAACCACATTTCTATGATGCTACATTATAACGAAGTATCATATGTGTCAAGGAGTATATATTCTCGTAAATTATTTAATATGGAGATTGAGTATGACAATTACACAGTTAAGTACTTTTTTGAAAATATCAGAAATGAAAAGTTTTTCTGCGGCGGCAAGTAGCCTGGGGTATGCGCAGTCTACTGTTACAACGCAGATTAAGCAGTTGGAGGATGAACTGGGATGTGTGTTGTTTGAGCGTCTTGGGAAAACTATTTCAATCACTTCGTCGGGGGAACGTCTAATAGCATATGCAGAGAAGATGCTTCAGTTAGAGAGAGAAATTCGTCTTGATGTAACAGATGAAGAAAATCCTGCAGGCGTATTGAAATTGGGCGTATCTGAGTCTCTTTGTGTAAGTAGATTCCCACGAATTTTGATGGAGTATACCAAGAATAATCCACGAACAGAAATTAGGATACAGTTTGTTACACATGATGATATTCCCGAGCTTCTTCAGAAGGGAGAGCTTGATATGGTATATACTCTAAACCCGCTAATTGAGGATGAAAGGGTTAAAATTCTGCATAAGAAACGGGAAAGTCTGGGCTTTTACGCATCACCAACAAATCCTGTTGTAGATAAAACTATTCGAGAAAAAGATCTAAAGAATGTTCCGCTTTTATTGACTGGGCATAACTGTAATTTTAGACATATGTTGATTTCTGATCTTGATAGGCATGAAATTTCTCCGAATATAGTTCTGGAAACAAGCAGTAAAGAAATATTGAAACAATTTGCAATCAACGGATTAGGCGTAGCGTTTATACCGGATATTACTTCGGAAAATGAAATAAAAACAGGCAAACTCAAGCGTCTTACGTGGAAGGGAGAAGATTTTCCCATATATTCACAGGTTTTAATCCATAAGGATAAAAAACAGAACAAAGCAATAAAAGCTTTGGCTGAAATTATTATGAGAGATAAGGAAAATTATGGGGAAAAGTAGTAGAGAAAGAAACGTGTCTGTAATAAAGGATGCAAATGGAAACAACATTGTTGTAATAAATGACATTATTTTTAAAGGGAAAAGGTCAATTGATTGGGATTATGTTGAAGAGTATTTAAAGGATCATGTTGGAGATGTTTATAAAAATGCAGAGATAAACGACGTTGTTTATTTTGGCAAAGATCTTCCAGATGAATATGCGCACTCAGAGTATTCCAATTCTTTGAAAGGTGCTTATGCCAAAGCAAAAGCTAATGCAGCGCAGGGGCTTGGTGAGATGATTGAAATTGCCTTTAATGGCTGTTATACAGAAAATAAGAAACGGAAGCATGCAATTGATGCAGCTAAAGGTTGGTATCGTTTTGAATCACGATTTGCATTACCTGTTTATGAAGATAATGGTGAAATTGAAAGATACAATGTTTTCCATATTTATCTGATTATTAGACACGATCAAAATGGTAAGAAGTATCTTTATGATCTTATAAACATAAAAAAAGAAACGAGCAACCCGCTTGGCTGTCGATAGCGACACGTACGGTAAAAAACCCATTTCTTGATTCATATCTTAAAGAAGTTAGACTTAATTGTCAACATAAAAAATAATAGTTACATAAATATAGGCGGGTTTCGATTATAAAAAATGATTATTAGATGCTCTCACTATGGAAATAAATATCTTTGAAATCCCTGTAGCAATAGTTACAATCGCGGTTCTAATGATAAGATCTTTTATCATACCTTGGAAAGTGTTCATGTTATGCATACAATCTCCGTATAACGTAGTAAGATAAATTGCGGCGATGGAAATAAACCATCCCCAATGGACAGCTTCGTCATGCTTTTCGTATCTATACATTTGGATGATCAGTAATATCAGGTTTACAGTGAACGTTATTACTAAGATGTTATTCATAAATGGCCCTATTGATGATGGATCTATTCCGAAAGGGATTGAGCCATTTGCGGTCTTTAGCATAATAATCCACGCTGATAAAACGCTGCCCAAAAGAGTTAGCGTTGAAAGTAGCTTTGAAATTGTGGAAAACTTATTTAAATTGTCATGTGATTGTTGATTTGAGAAGTAGACGATCACTACCGTGATAAATGTAATTACCATAAATAGTACATATTCCCAAGTAGGTTTACTGTCAAAGATAAAGCTGTTATTTCCTAGCGCCGAAAATCCGGATAATATGCAACAAAGAAGGGGCACGATTTGTAAACAGTGCCTGATATTTTTTCTTTTATTCTCGCGTTGTTGAAGCTTTGCGGCTCTGACAATCTCAATCAATGCAGCTTCATCGTGTTCGTCTTTGATTCCGGTAACAATTTCTTGAATTCGTAGATCAAGAGTAGTTGCCAGGTTTTCCAACAATCCAACATCAGGAAAACTTTCTCCTTTTTCCCATCTCGAAACAGCTTTGTTACTGACGCCAAGTAAATCGCCTAACTCACTTTGTGTATAGTTCTTTTTTATTCTTGCTTCTTTGATTAGAGTACCGGTTTTCATTTTATCCATGTGTACCGCCTCCCTTTTGCACTTTAAGTGTATCAGTCGGAATGGCGATTATCAATCTATCGTAACGAGAACGTTGTTATATTGATGCTGGGAGCGGACGGAAGATCTGTTGCTGGTATTTAAAAAATATTTTAAATAGCTCTTGACGAAGAGATGGCGTGGTCATACTATTGCTATAGTATTTAAAAAAATTTTTAAATAGCATGTGAGAGTGAGTATATTTATGGGTGAAACAAATATATTTAAGGTGCTTGCCGATAAGCAGCGTCGAGATATTCTTGTGATGCTAAAGGATGGCAGGATGAATGCCGGAGAGATTGCGGAAAAGCTTGAAATAACGCCGGCAGCTCTGTCTTATCACCTAAAACTCCTTAAAAGTGCTGACCTCATCATGGAATATAAGCAGAAAAATTTTATCTATTATGAGATCAACGCAACAGTATTTGAGGAGCTGATTTTGTGGATTGGACAGTTTGGAGGTGGAAAGCGATGAAAAAACTAATGTGGAGTATTTCTCTTTTTTCTTTAATCGGAACAGCTGTTGCGATTCAGTTTATTCCTGAAAGAGTTCCGATGCATTATGATGCGGCCGGAAATGTTACACGGTGGGGCTCTAAGAATGAAAACTTCATCTTTCCGATTATGATTCTGTTTATGTCTCTTATCTGGGCAATATGTATTGGTTATTATGAGAAAAAGGCTTTAAAAAACACTGATGAAAAAGAATGCGCTGAAGCAAAATCTAACGCTAAAGTAATCAGTTATGTTGGTGTTGGAATGGCTTTAATGTATGCGGTAATGCAGGGATTTATCTTGTATGGAGAATATAAAGGGGCTATCTTAGGAGCGACGAAACAAGTGGTTGATATCGGGAAAGTGACAGTAATAATGATGGGGCTGCTATTTATTTGGCTGGGAAATGCCATGCCCAAAACGCGAATCAACGGGACGGTCGGTGTTAGGATAAGCTGGAGCATGTATAATGACACTACTTGGAGAAAGAGTAATCATTTCGGTGGTGTAGCATTTGTTGTTGCCGGAGTTCTTACGATTATCACTTCATTTATAGTACAGAACTCGTCCGTTGCAACGGCGATTTCGGTGGGATATGTAAGCGTAGCAGCTGTCGCAAGCTTTGCCTATGCGTATAAAGTATATAAAGCTGAAAAGAGAGAAAACTAATTCAATTAAAAAGACGAGCCCTACGCGAAAATGCCTGAAATCCACGTAGGGCTCTTTTGTTGTGTAGCATCTTTAATAAAACCCCCTGCTATGCAGGGGGACAACAGCTGCTTCAGCTTACAGTAAAAAACCTCCCGTGCTAGAATTACTACGGTTCGCCAACCAAAGTAAAGCACAGGAGGTAGTCCAAAATGGACATGAATAGTTTATCACACACTAGATGGGAGTGTAAGTATCACATAGTATTTGCACCTAAGTTCAGGAGAAAGGTTGCGTATGGTCAGATCAAGCAGGACATTGCAAATATTCTCAGTACATTATGCAAGAGGAAAGGTGTAGAGATAATAGAGGCAGAA
>NZ_JMMD01000005.1:0-214562 GCF_000686965.1 Butyrivibrio sp. AE2005 | reverse complement strand
TGATAATGCAATCGTGTTTGTCTTTAGCGACATCAATTCCTACATAAATCATATAGGACCTCCCGAAAAATAGTATTGATACTGTTTTTGATCCACAGGGCTCCTTGCAATCGTAACCTACTTCTTGATAAACCGTCATGCGGTAACTAACTGATTAACAAATAAACAAAGAGACTGTGGTTGGAGCCTTCCAAAAACCGTCTATGCGGTAGGAGAATGAAACCAATCCACAGTATCTTAAATAGCATAGTCGAACCTATAGAAAAGGTAAAGAAAGACTATGACAATACTAATAGTAGGAGAAAGAATATGAAAAGATTTCATACAATCATGGCTGCATCTATTATGGCAGCTTCAATTATGGCATGCGGACAGGAGGCTGAACAGCCGGAGCAGCCTGAGACAGAAACGGTAGAGGAAGTGGAAAGTGCCGAAAATACCGATCCGGTAGATGATACGGATACAGCTGCCGATACGGCGGAAGAGTCAACAAAGGATGAGGCAAAAGATTCAGCTCTTGCCGCACCCACAGTAAAAGATGGTGTAAAGAAGCAGGGACCTGAAGGACAGGATGTATACTTTGAGTGGAATTCCGTTGACGGAGCCGATGGATATGAAATCTCTGTAAAGTCAAAGTACTGTGAAGAACAGGAATATACTGAGGATGCTTCAACCTATGAGACCACAGATAACTTCTATACTGTGGGAGCACAGGATGATTTCGATTTCCTTATTAAGGTAAGAGCTTATAAGGGCGAAGGAGCAAACAGAACTTTCAGTGAGTGGAGCAACGAAGCTAAAGGCGCTACTTACTGATAAAAAACGGATTGCAAATAAATCTTTGAATAGTTAAAATGGCAATAAAGCAGTTATCAATGATGATAGCTGCTTTTCTTATTGAAAATCTGAAACGGATAAAAATTTTACAGAAAGAAGGGATTATTACGAAGAAGTACATCAAATGGTTTGGCTTAAGTTTATTAGTTTTCTTGGTAAGTATTTTCCTGCATGAATGCGGTCATGGAATTGCTAACAGTATAGCAGGAATACCTTGTAGTACAGGTTTCAATAAGGTGGGCGATATATACAAATATCCGTCGGATAGTGATTTCAGAGCATACTATTCCACTACACAGGCAGTCTTGTTAGATTTCGGTGTTCCGTGTACGTTGCTTTTATGTGTTCTTGGTACATTGCTTTTTAAAAAGAATAAGAACAAGCTCATTCAATACATAGGAGCAGCACTTGCGACAGTAAACAGCCTATTACGATTTGTCCCTTGCACATGTGTATTACTCACACCTGTCTTTACAGGCAAAACTCATGTAGAAGATGAATATGAAACAGGACAGTTTCTTTGCCAAATGACCGGTAATAACTTTTTATTATATATTCCGGCGTTGGTATCTGAGGCAATCACACTACTCTGCATGATCGTCATACTTAGGGATGCGAAGAAAAAGAATGTCCAGCATGTTGCATTATACACATTTGTTTCATTCTCGGTTTTTTGCATTGGAATGGTAATAGCATTTATCATGGATGAACATTTTAGAATCAACTGGAACGCTATGTAAGTATATATATTGACTTAATCAATATGCTATTATAAGATGTTATTGCGGAAACGCATTAAAAAGCAATTATATATTCAACGGCAAAAAATCCGATTAACTCATTGAGTTAATCGGTTTTTTTTCTAACTTCAGAAATTGCTTCACTAATATCGCTTTCCGTCATTCCGACTTTTTCAGCCCATTCCTGAGTTTTCTCCATAAGATTATTATATTCATCCATATCTGGTTTATTTATAGTTTTAAACAATATACTTCCTCCTTTCACACCGGAATAATAATTTCCACCGTAGTTCCTCTTCCCGGATACGACTTAACATGCATCTCTGCGTTTTCCATTATGCGAAGCCGTTCTTCCACATTCTTTAAGCCATGCATTTCTGCTTCATAATCGGGATTATCTGTGATCTCATCTGTATCAAAACCTATTCCGTTGTCTTTTACCTCAATCTTGATATATCCGTTTCCGCGATGAGTGCTTATCTTTATGATGCCCTTGGTTCCCGGCGCAAGTTTTCTTATGCCGTGCCTTACTGCATTTTCAACGACAGGCTGCAGGGTAAGTGCAGGAAGCTCAAAGTCTTTTTCCCGTATGTCATACTCTACTTCAAAAGCATCCTCAAGCACAACCTTTTCAATCTCAAGAAAAGTCATTGTATGATCGAGCTCGTCCGAAAACAAGATCATCTCATCTTTTTCAGAAAAACCCTTATTACCTTTAATATATTCAGACAGCCATGAGACAAGATCTTTTGCCCTCTTGGGATCACGTTCGCACAGCTCCTTTGTATAATCAAGCGTTGTATAAATAAACTGCGGCCTGATCTGAGACAGCGCTATCTTATTTCTCAAATTGGACAGTTCGCTTTCTTTTGTACTTATCATCACCCGCTGATTCAATAAATTCTTGGAATTATCTTCTATTGCCTGAGCAAGCATAAGTAGCGCGCTCATAAGGCAGGCGAGATTATAAAGAGAATAGCCGTAAACAAACACCTGCAGCCCCGCCGCAAGAATCGGAACAAAGATAAAGCAGAACACCGCAATAAACCTGCGTTTTGTCACTTTCTTGCGCATATACGTAAGATACAAGATGCAGATTATGGCTTCAGACATATTGACCAGAGTCCACAAAGGAAATCCGGGACCTCTCTCATATAGATTCGTATCGGGATTAATTCTATAGATATATCCGCTCCCCTGCGAAAACATAAGCATAATCTCAGCACATATCGCGATAGCGGCTACTGCGTAGAAAATCGTGAAATCACTTTTTTCTTCATAAACAGAAAAGATCACATAGATTGAAACAAAAACAGGGATCACGGGATTTATCAAGAACGTCACAAAATTAGATGCAGTGACCATTCCATACGCAAATTCCCCCGGAACGCCTCTGTAGCACCAGGCCAGACCGTCAAACACCAGAACCAGTCCTACAGTCAGTTCCAGTATTGCAAGCGCCCTATACTCTTTCTTTATGATCGTGCGGCCCAAAAACAAATATACAGATGCCAGTATACAGAACAATGCGCCCCACAATTCCGCATCGGTGATCAAATATTTAAGTTCCACTCACTCATCTCCTTTTGACGGATTATAATATAATTATAGACATAAATTCACTAAATTTCATCTGCATTCTCTATGTATTTTCACTTTGCTTTTCTTTATGTTATACTTGCAGAAGTGTTTGATTCTAACACAATAACATTTATCAGGAGGAAAAAAATGGCACAGAATCCTATTGTTACAATCACAATGGAAAACGGTGATGTCATAAAGGCTGAACTCTATCCGGAGATTGCCCCCAACACAGTAAATAACTTTATTTCACTTATCAAAAAGAATTTCTACGACGGACTTATTTTCCACCGCGTAATAAAAGGCTTCATGCTTCAGGGCGGAGACCCGGAAGGAAGTGGAATGGGCGGCCCCGGATACGGAATCAAGGGTGAGTTTTCATCAAACGGATTTAAAAATGACTTAAAGCATACAGAGGGTGTTTTATCAATGGCAAGATCTATGATGCCCAACTCAGCAGGCTCACAGTTCTTTATCATGCACAAGACATCTCCTCACCTTGACGGAGACTACGCTGCATTCGGTAAGGTTACGGAAGGCCTCGAGGTTGTAAACAAGATTGCCGAGACTGAGACAGACTGGAACGACCGTCCCACAACACCTCAGGTTATGAAGACAGTTACAGTAGAGACTTTCGGAGTAGATTATCCCGAACCAGAAAAAGCATGACATCTTAAATGAAAAAGCCTTGACTATGTGAAGAATCTTCCATAATCAAGGCTTTTATTATTCCATTTTTTTAAATATCTGTATTTCTGATATCTTACCACTCAGGTGATATGGACACCGCGTGGTTATATCCGTCAGAACCGGTTGCAAGGGTAACAACTATTCTCTTATCTTCCATAAGGAACAGACAGTTGTTATATACCGTGTTTGCGTCAAGTCTTATCTCCATTGTTCCGTCTTTTGTCTGAAGGAAAAGAGTGCTCTCATTGGTCTTACTCTTGATCTTACCGTTTACGGTAGCTTTTGATCTTTCATCAACAGAAACTGTAGGTGATGACGTATCGCTCTCATTTACAATCTTTGAAGCATGGTTCCAGGAATCATTACCTCTGTAGAAATATACCGTATACTTCTGTCCGGGGAAAACAACTCTTCCTTCCGAAGCATCTGTATTACTGTCGATCACAAACTCCATCCTGCCTTCGGAAGTCTTGAGTACAAGCTTACTTGAAGTAGTCTGCCCCGATATTGTTCCTCTGACTCCTGTTCCATACTTTTCAACATTTGCAGTGGATAAAGCGCTTGTCTGCTTATCTTTTACAGACAAAGCATGCATATATGCATCAGATCCTCTTGCGCAGTTTACCTCGATTTCTCTACCGACCAAAATGCACTTAACTCCGCTTAAATCGGTTTCGTTATCAAGCTTGATCTCCATTGTTCCGTCACCGGTCTTAAGTAATATCTTCTCTCTTGTTGTTCCCTTTGCTATCTTACCCTTTACAGTAGTGGACTTGGCAGAATCTACTTCAGCTTTTCCGGGCTTTACCTCGCTTTTGATTGAAGTTGCGTGCCAGTACCCGTCGCTTCCCGTAGAACAAGTAACCGTAACCTTTGTTCCGGGGAAGAAAAACTTTGCCTCACTGTTATCTGTCGAATCATCGATCTTAATCTCTACTGTTCCGCCGGAGGTAGAAAGATACATCTTCTCAGCCGTCGTTCTGTCGTCAATCTTACCTGTAAAAGTCATCTCAGATGCCTTTGAATCCACAGGAAAAACAAGCGCTCCGGCCACTATGACAACAATCGTCAACGCAACACCCAAGATAGCCGATATGCTTTTTTTCATATTTTCTTATCCCCTTTCGCAATACTTTTTCACACAAAATATACCAAATTACAGATACATTATACATCATCTTGTACACATATGTGTGTTTCTTTTATTAAAAAAAGTGTTTTTCAACTAAAATATGCAAGATTTTCTAATTAATTAAACTAAGGAAACGCTTTAATCCGCGTTTCCCTACAAAAAGTCCATATAAAATCAGAATCACCACTGTTTTACGGGCTGCGGTGCTCCTTCTCCGCCCTGACCGCCTGTTGCACCTTCCTGTCCTTCTTTCTCTTGAGCTTTCTTCTCACCGTCGGCGCTTTGCTGGGCTTCCTGTCGCTCTTTCATAGCACCTTCTTTACTCTTTTGGAGCTCATCCTGCTGCCGCTTCTCTTTTGAACTGCTCTTGTTATCGTCGTTTGAAGAATCTTCATTTTCCTGTTCGGAAGACTCTTCGTTATCCTGCTGATCGTCGTCTGAATTTTCAGGATCCTTGAGCTTCTCAAGCATTTTATCAATGTCCTCTTTGAGTTGCTGGGCATCGGCATCCCTAAAGTTATCGCCTTCTTCAACCGCCCATCCGTTCTCAAGAAGAACATCCCTTGCCTTATAAAGAACGTAAATAGCCGTATCAATCTTATCCTGGCTTGAAAGGTCCGAAAAATCTATCGTATAGCAAAGCGAAAGAGCAAGATTTATCCTTATAGAACACTCTTTTTCCTCGGGAGGATACATTTTGAGCGCTTCAGTAAAGTAGCTTGCAGCCTCCGAGTAGCATTCCTGCTTGTAATACGCATCTCCGAGATTGTAGAAAGGAGTGTAACTCTCAGGGAAGTTCAGAAGCAAAAGTTTTTCCTCAAGCTTAGTATCATAGTTCCCTGCGTTAAATCTTTTTACAAAAACCTTGTTAACCAAAACCCTTGTAACTATCGAAGCACCTGCGATGCAGATAATAAGTGAAAATACCAACAAAAAGATATATCTAAGAGGTGTTTTTTTCATACTCATAACCTCCCTTTTATGCTAAATATGCACAGTTCCGCAATAAGTGCCAAAACGAGCGGTATGGCAAACCAGAAGTAAAGATCGACATACTTCTCCATTCCGTCCTCTTTCTCGGTTATGGTCTTTGAGGTCTCTTTTATCACATTTATCGTATTGTTGAGCCCTTTGCTTCCGCTGTTCATATTGTGATATTCAACCCCGAGATTGCCCGCAATGCTCTTAAGATTTTCCTCGTTGAGGTAAGATACGGCTTCTTTCCCCTCGGCATCGTCGTAGATGTACGTATTGTCAATCTTCATCTTTCCACCGTTTACAGAGCCGTATCCGAGAACCGCACCAGAATCCACATATTGCTTCAAAGCCTCATAAGACGTAAGCTCATTGCCGTTTGTGATCTCACCGTCGCTCATGAACAGAACTATGCTTTTCCTGTTTTCCTTTCTTGAAGAAGAAAGAAGCAGAGACTCAAGATCCTTGTAGGGTAAAGACATATCGCTTCCGCCCGCGTATTCATATCCGGGAGGCGCAAGCGTATCCAAAAGAGTCTTGACATGCTCCATATCCTGTGTGCACGGTGAAATAACGTGAGACTGATCGTCAAACGTCACAAGTGCAAAGTTACTACCCGCAAGTTCATCTATGATCTGCTTTGCATCCTTCTTTACACCGTCTATCCTGTTGCCGGCGTAATAATCTTCCGCCCACATACTTATCGTTGTATCCACAACAAAGATAACATCGAGATTCCTTGTGGAAAACTCGTATTCCTCATCCGCAGTCATGGGTCTCAACCCGATAATAAGCACCAGGATGTATATAATTCCGAGCCTAAGCACGGTAAATATTTTGTCTTTTCTTTCGACACTCGTTCTGACAACTCCCCAGACCGTAATTGCGATCAATACCGCAAAGATTATGAGGAGGAACGCTATCGGTAAAATAGGTCTTATAATCATTTTTGCAACACCCATCCTGCTCCGCAGAACACGACAATTCCCAAAAGAAGCATTATAAACGCAGCTTCCGGTATATCAACATTTTCTCTTGATGAAACGACTTTTACCATCATCGCTTCCTGCTTCTGGATATCCTGAACAATCTCTGAAACAGGATGCTCGTCCGTTCTTACATAAAACTTTCCGCCGGTATTCTCAACGGCGCTCTGAAATTCCGAAGAGCATGTCCTGTAGCTGTATTCCTCAGGCAGATAGAACTTATCCTCCGAAGGGAAAATTCCAAATACTGTAGTCTTATTATTCTTACACGCCTCTGATGCGTCCTTAAGATTCATTATCTCAGGATAGTACGAATTAAGCTCGTTATCTGTACACATGATGATAACGCGGGTTCTGTCCGATTCTCCTAAATAAGGAAAAGAATAAAGTGCAGAGCCAAGTCCTTCTCCTATGAGCGACGATCCCTTTGTGTCTGAGCGGTACAAAGTTCCCGCCTCGTAATAAGAAAGCTTCTCATCCAGCTCATAGAACCTCTCTTTTTCCTCTTCTGTCATATCCGTAAGATACTGGTACTTGTTGTAAAAATTGTCGTACATATCCTTCTGAAGCTTGAAATACTCATCAAGCTCATCGAGCTTTTGCACAACATAATCATAATCATCCGTAAGAGGAACATATGTAACAGATGAAGTATTAAAAATGCTCACTCCTATCCTGTCGCCTTCAAGTCCCTTTACCACGCCTTTTATATATTCTGTAATCTCTGAGTTGAGGTCATAGAGCGAATATGATACGTCAAGGCAGATTATGATATCTCTTTTCTTCACACCGTTGACAACTTCTTTTGACTTAAACGGTCTTGAAATAAGAATAAAAGACGAAAGCAAACATATTATAAGTCCCGCTATCAGAACTGTCCTGATTATGCGGTACTGTTTAAACAACTCAATATATAACTCGCTGGATCTGATTCTCTGGGTATTGGCGGCTCGTAGCCCACCGTTAAATTCATTCGTTATCTTCTTGCTGTATTTATAAAGCCAAAAACATATTCCGGCGATTACCAAGACTCCCAAAACGATGACCCATTTATGCATTATGTCCATGTTCTGATCACTCCCATTGCCGTTTCACAGGATTCCGAAAGTTCCTTGGATATCGGTCTTCCGTCCTCCGCAAATTCCGGAACGTAATATTCTTCCATAAGCTTATCCAAATGCTTGATACCAAGTTTTTTTACATCACGGATAGTCGCCGTTTCAACATTGATTCCCGTAACATCGTGTATAAACCCTCTGATCAAAAGACTGAGCCTCTGAAATCCTTCTCTCTGGCTCACCTTGCCGTTTTTGTAATCATTCTTAAGCATCTGGATCTGCGCGATATACTTTTGTTTCATTATGTACTGATAACCGCTACTGATGCTGAAACGATTTTCTTTTTTAGCAGAAGGATCGCTCTGGTTTCTCTCTATTCCAAGTATTCTTAAAAGCACCCAAACAAACACAAAAAGAAAGGCCGCAAAAATAACGATTCCGACCAGCAAAACCCAAATACTATATTCAAATGGTGGTCTTAATGTAACCGTAGTTTCCATGTCTGTGCCTTTCAAATAAAACTATTGTCTTATCGATTATCTCATCCGAACCCGAAAGCGAGATAACCGATGTTCTGCTCTGCTTACTGCTGCTTGCTATGCTGTTTGCCGCAGCCTCCCTGTACTCAAGCTCCTGCTTTCTGAGTTTTTCATTATGAGAAAGAAACCATTTCTCATAGTGCCCAAGTTCATTGTCAAACACGTTATCCCCTGTCAGCATGGCGTCTTCAATGCACATAGCCATAAGGTCGTTGTTGCAGGCAACCGCCTTGAGCGTACTCTCACTGACTGATGTGAGCCCCTCAATATCGGTAATAAGAATAACGATCATCCTCTTGTGTACGCAGTTAAGGACGTTTTTTATGCACTGTTCAAAAGAAATATCGCTGTCCTTATCAATATACTTCTCATACTCGTAAATGAGTCTCTCGATATGCTCGGTTCCCGCCTTGAACATACTGATCTCCGACGTATCTCCTTTTGGAAATGCCACCGAAAAATCAGCTCCGTTCTTATCTGTAAGATATGCGACCGTTCCGAAAGTAAGAAGCGCAACTTCTTTCTTGGACTCACCTCGCGGAGTATCGCCCGTCATTTTCTTGCCGCAGTCGCACACAAACATTACATTGTGCCTTCTGTCGGTCATATACCTTCTTACCAGCGTCTTTCCCATTCTTGAGGAAGACTTCCAGTCGATATCGTGAACCTCATCGCCGAGTGCATACTCTTTAAGATCTTCAAACTCCATACTTCTTCCCTTATGAATGGAGTGAAAATCACCGTCCAGAATATTTGAAGTTTTTTTGTTTGTATAAAGAGCTACCGCTCTCCTTATCTTAGATAAGTATTCGTAATCAATATTCATAGCCGCACTCTATCACGGAGTCTTAACAGAATTTACGATTCCGTCAATTACCGTCTCAACAGAAATATTGTCTGCAACAGCCGAATAGTTAAGACCGATCCTGTGTCTTAATACCTGATGTCTTACTACCTTTACATCCTCAGGTGTTACGTAAGTTCTTCCCATCATAAGAGCCGCAGCCTTAGCCATCTTAAGGAACGCAATAGATGCACGCGGGCTTACACCGATTCTCACGTATTTGCCAAGTTCAAATCCGGGTATCTGGTTTGCTCTTCTGCTGGCAACAACAATACTTGAAATGTACCACTTCACTGCTTCGTCAACATATACCTGATCAGCAATGTCCTGAACTTTATTTATATCCTGAATTGTAAGTACCGGATCTGTTTTCTCCGATATTACTCCGGATTCTATTCTCTTCAAAATCTCTACTTCCTCAGCGGCTGTAGGATATGTAATAACCTCTTT
The DNA here is from genome assembly GCF_000686965.1 of Butyrivibrio sp. AE2005. Classification (NCBI taxonomy): domain Bacteria; kingdom Bacillati; phylum Bacillota; class Clostridia; order Lachnospirales; family Lachnospiraceae; genus Butyrivibrio; species Butyrivibrio sp. AE2005. The sequence continues at coordinate 204,730 of NZ_JMMD01000005.1, read as the reverse complement.
TATCAAAAATCTGTCCGTCTGCGCCTCAGAAAGAGGATATGTTCCCTCCTGCTCAATAGGGTTCTGAGTTGCAATGACAATAAAAATGTCCTCCGGCATGTTGTAAGTCTTTCCGCCGATAGTAACATGTTTCTCCTGCATGGCTTCGAGCATTGCAGACTGAGTCTTTGCACTTGAACGGTTGACCTCATCAAGGAGGACAAAATTGGCAAATACAGGTCCAAGCATAGTCTCGAACTTGCAAGTTGCCTGATTATAGATTTGTGTTCCGATGATATCTGCCGGAAGAAGATCTGGAGTACACTGAATTCTCGCAAACTTTCCGTCTACGGCATCAGAAATAGCCTTAGCCGCAGTAGTCTTCGCAAGACCGGGAACGGACTCTATAAGAATATGTCCGTCCGCCAGAATAGATGCGATAAGAGAAAATTTAAGCTGTTTCTGTCCGACTACTTTCTCATCAAAGTAATCGGACATTTTTCTGATAACTTCCTGTGAATAAGCAAAGTCAATTTCATTTATATTATTCTTTGAAGGAGTCTTTCTTGAAAGCTCCTCAGTAGTGTTGTTATGTACATTTTCGTCCATCACTATACTCCCCTTTTATTATTTTATGATTGTCGCAAGATTACGCATTATACCTGCCGCAATATCAGGCTTGTTCATTGAATAAACATGTATGTGGCTAACCCCGTTAGAAATGAGATCTATTATCTGATCGCAAGCATAGATTATACCTGCCTCTTTCATCTTCTCAGGGTCATCAGCGAACCTATCAACCATTATCTTCATCTTCTGCGGAATGGTTGAACCTGAAAGAGCTACACTTCTTGCCACCTGTCTTGCATTGGTTATCGGCATGATGCCCGGAAGAACCGGAACTTCAATGCCTTTTTCCCTGATCCTGTAAAGGAACTGGTACAACGTAGAGTTGTCAAAAAACATCTGGGTTGTAAGGAAATCACATCCCGCATCCACTTTTTCTTTCAGATGGATGATATCCTCAGATTGTCTTGCACACTCTACATGTCCTTCGGGATAGCACGCTCCGCCGATACATATATTTTCATCAAGCGACTTAATATCACTTATAAGCTGTGTCGCATGATCGTAATCATAGCAAACTCGTCCTTCTTTCGGAATGTCCCCCCTAAGTGCCATGATATTCTCGATTCCTTTTTCCTTGTAAACGGAAATCATGGCCTTAACATCCTCTTTTGTAGACGATACACATGTAAGATGTGACAGCACGGTAACTCCGTACTTGTCCTGAAGATCGGCCGAAATATTGGCCGTATTCTTACTTGTTCCGCCGCCTGCTCCGTAAGTAACGCTCATAAAGTCAGGCTTAAGTGCAGCAATCTCTGCCGAAGCCTTCTCGACATCAGCGTACTTATCATCTGTCTTTGGCGGAAAAACTTCAAAAGACAAAGTCACATCTTTACTGTTTAATATGTCTTTTATTTTCATATTGTCTCCGATCGGTATCAAACATTGATCTCAGCTGTAAGTCCGAGGTCTTCCTTGTTTGCTTCCAATATAGGTTTAACAACTTCAGCAAGGAACTTATCTACCTGATGCGCACTGCATCCAACGTACTTTGTAGGATCCATTGATGCTTTGAGTTCCTCGATTGTAAGAGGGAATGCGGGATCTTCAGCAATAAGTTCAAGAAGATTATTGTCTTTTCCCTCAACCTTGACAGTCTTACCTGCTTCCATAGAGAGCTCACGGATCTTCTCATGAAGTTCCTGTCTGTCTCCGCCTGCCTTAACAGCATCCATCATGATGTTCTCTGTAGCCATGAAAGGAAGCTCAGACATAAGGCGCTTCTCAATAACCTTAGGGTAAACAACAAGACCGTCAACTACATTTATACATAAATCAAGTATACCATCTGTTGCAAGGAATCCCTCAGGAATTGAAATTCTTTTATTTGCAGAATCGTCGAGAGTTCTCTCAAACCACTGTGAAACCTCAGTGATAGCGGGATTGAGAGTATCGATGATCACGTACCTTGCAAGTGAGCAGATTCTTTCGCTTCTCATAGGATTTCTCTTGTATGCCATTGCAGATGAACCGATCTGGCTCTTCTCAAAAGGCTCTTCAACTTCCTTAAGGTGCTGAAGAAGTCTGATATCCTGTGCCATCTTTGTTGCAGAAGAAGCGATTCCTGCAAGTACGTTAAGTACCTTCATGTCAATCTTACGGCTGTATGTCTGACCTGAAACTGCCATGCAGCCCTTGAATCCAAGCTTTTCTGCAAGCATGGGATCAAGCTTATCAACCTTTGAAAGGTCTCCGTCAAAGAGTTCAAGGAAAGAAGCCTGTGTTCCTGTTGTTCCCTTTGAACCTAAAAGTTTCATATTATCAAGAACATAATCGAGGTCCTCAAGATCGATCGTGAAATCCTGAAGCCAGAGTGTTGCTCTTTTTCCTACTGTTGTAGGCTGTGCAGGCTGGAAATGAGTAAAGCCGAGTGTAGGCTGTGCCTTATATTCCTCCGCAAACTTTGATAGCTCTGCGATAACGTTAACGAGCTTCTTTCTTACAAGCTTAAGTCCCTCAGTCATTACGATGATATCTGTGTTATCACCAACGTAGCAGCTTGTTGCGCCAAGGTGGATAATTCCCTTAGCCTTGGGGCACTGCTGGCCGTATGCGTAAACATGGCTCATTACATCGTGACGAACTTCTTTTTCTCTTGCCTTTGCAACATCATAGTTTATGTCATCCTTGTGAGCCTTAAGCTCATCGATCTGCTCCTGAGTGATGTTAAGTCCAAGGTCTTTCTCAATCTCAGCAAGAGCGATCCAAAGCTTTCTCCATGTCTTGAACTTCATATCCTGTGAAAAGATATATTGCATTTCTTTACTTGCATAACGCTCCGATAAGGGGCTTGTATAACGATCTGTACTCATTTCATTCCTCCTGAAACTATATCTGTATTACTGACACTATAATATGTCGAGTTTTTTACTTTTCAAATTCTCCTCTGATATCCTCAGTAGGTGGTGTAACGGGATAATTACCTGTAAAGCATCCCTTACAGATGCCGAGGTTTCCGCCAACCATCTCTTCAAGTCTCTCTATTCCGAGATAAGCGAGTGAATCGGCACCGATTATCTTACAGATATCGTCGACATTTCTATTATAAGCTATAAGCTGATCTCTTGCAGGAACATCGGTTCCAAAATAGCATGGCCACAGGAACGGAGGTGAACTTACTCTCATATGAACTTCTTTTGCACCCGCATCGCGAAGCATTCTTACAATTCGGTCTGAGGTTGTTCCTCTTACGATCGAGTCGTCGATCATAATGATTCTTTTGCCCTCAACCGCGCTTCCAAGTGCATTTAACTTAACCTGAACGCTTGATTCTCTGTTCTTTTGCTTGGGCTTAATGAATGTTCTTCCTATATAAGAGTTTTTTACAAAAGCCTGACCATATGGTATTCCCGACTGCATGGCATATCCAAGTGCCGCAACATTTCCGGACTCGGGAACGCCTACTACAAGATCCGCATCTATGGGTGAATCCATAGCAAGGAATCTTCCCGCAGCTATTCTGGCATCATATACGCTGATGTTGTCGATAGTACTGTCAGGACGTGCAAAATAAATATATTCAAAAATACATCTCGCATGTTTTTCCTTAGGGATACACATGCTCTTGTCGGACTGAATTCCAAACTCGGGAGAAATCGTAACTATCTCACCGGGCTCTACATCACGGATAAATGTCGCACCTACCGTATCAAGCGCACATGTCTCGGAAGCAAGGATATAACAGTTCTCTCTTCTTCCTATAACAAGTGGCTTAAATCCGTAAGGATCTCTTGCTCCGATAAGTTTTCTGGGTGACATAATAACAAGGCTGTATGCTCCCTTTATCTTGAGCATAGCCTTTCCGACTGCCTCTTCTACAGACTTTGTCGCAAGTCTCTCTCTGGCAATATGATATGCAATTACTTCCGAATCGATTGTTGTCTGAAAAATCGCACCTGTGTATTCGAGCTCATGACGAAGCTCCGGTGCATTGACAAGGTTACCGTTATGTGCAAGTGCCAAGGTGCCTTTTACGTAGTTTAGAACAAGCGGCTGCGCATTCTCACGTGTGCTGCTGCCTGCTGTTGAGTATCTGACATGACCTACTCCGATGTCTCCCTTTAAAGTGTCCAATATCTCCGGGGTAAAAGCTTCATTTACAAGTCCCATATCCTTATGGCTTGTCACTTTTCCCTTCGGTCCGTTCGTGTCGCTAACGGCAATACCGCAGCTTTCCTGTCCTCTGTGCTGAAGTGAAACGAGTCCGTAGTAGATAGATCCGGCTACATCACCACCGTCAAAATCATACATACCAAAAACTCCGCATTCTTCACCAAGACGCTTGTAATTCTCAGTCCTACCTTCGTAATTCATTTGTTCTCCTTGTTTTTAAAGAAAAAAATAACCTCAAACACCGAACATTTTAACATTATATCAAGCCCGATTCAATCAGAACTTATTGGCTGTATATTGGTGCGATAGCAACAGAAGAATATTGGCTGGTTATCGGCTCGATGGCAACAGAAGAATATTGGCTGGTTATCGGCTCGATGGCATCAGGGAATATTTGCTAAATTTGTGCTATGATTTGTGTCTTCAACATCGTGGCGATATACAAATATATATCGGATTACTTCCTCAATCTCTGCACAGTGCGTAAATTGTAAAATGCACCGTACATTTCACTCGCTTCTCATCTGTACGGTGCCTAAATTGAAATACGCACCGTACACTTCACTCGCTTCTCATCTGTACGGTGCCTAAATTGAAATACGCACCGTACACTTTACTCGCTTCTCATCTGTACGGTGCCTAAATTGAAATACGCACCGTACACTTTACTCGCTTCTCATCTGTACGGTGCACTATAATACTCGGCCTCCTTGCCAACGTTTTTCCCCATATTCACATGACTTTTTTCAGATTTCCCACTAAAAAGTCATCTTCACTTTACTACTGGCCTTGCTTTTCGAAATGGTTGTAGAGTGCGCTGATTGCAAAGCACAGTATTCCACTGATGAGGAAACTTATTGCACGTCCTATAGTGTTTTCGTAAGTAATATCAATCATGATAAACTTAACAACGCATATCATAGACAGAACAAGCCCATATATTCGGAGTTCTTTTGCCCCAAAAATCTTGTTGAATCCAATAAATATGCACAGTATCGCAAAGGCCAGAGTTGCAACGCTGATGATATAACCTGCCGCATCATAGGTGATAAGCGAAACTATGAGGATGATGCCAAATTTAATTCCGGCGTACAGTTTTTCAGCACTTTTTCCTGCGAAATGCCTGCGAACGTTGACACAGGCAAGCGCTGTAGTAAAGGCAATATTTATTCCCTGCAAAGCGGCTCCTTCGACCATGTAGATATTGTAAAGTCCCAAAAGTAATCCCGCTGCATTTACACCATCAAGAACCATCAATGCCGTAATATTACTTACGCCCTTATCGTCTCTGTCAAACTTAAGCATCCGCATGAGCATGTTGAAGATTCCCACGGGGATAACCGCACACATAATCCTGAAACCGTCATTACCAAAAGCAGATTTATCTGCAACAGTCCAAAATAAAAGCGCAATACATGCCTGAACATAGAAATACCAAATAAACTTATATTCAAACGACTTTTTGACGACAAAGCCTTCCATTACCAAAACTATGATCGCATATACAAGTTCCACAGCGCAGAATATGATGCTCCACTCGCCAAAATTCTCAAGTAAGGTCATCAGCGCCGCCAATATGATCGCCTGATTTCTAAAAAGAGCATACTCCTTCTTCACACCGTAAACAGCAAGCGGGAGAAGTGCGACAAAAAGAGCTCCGCTGTCAAAAAACTCCTGATATAAAATATATGTACCGATCTCCGCGATTGCAAACCAGGCAGTTATCCAAAAGCTCTTAAAGAACGATACCGTTTCGTTCTCTTTTTTGTTTCGCTGCAAAAAGGCTTCTGCTTCCGCAATCGCAGCAACACCAAAGAACGCCATTAGTGCAATCCATTTCGGCATTTCCAGACAGTCTGCAAGTAAAAGAAATGATATATAAAAGACAATCGCACTTGCACTTGCAAAAAATGTCTTATTAGCACTGTTAATAAGCTTCTTTCCGAATAGAAAAGCCGCAAAATATGCTGCACTGATAACTACAATAAGGCCTGCAGAAACGGTTAAAGAAACGCATTTTTCAACATTATGCCCAATCCGTGTTGCAAAATATAAAATTATCGCCAGATTTATACAACTTTGAATCGTTCGCTGCAAATTATCTTTTCTAAAGTTATACTGGAAGGCGCCTCCCATGATCAAAAGATAAACAAGGACAGGCAAGACCAAAGCTCCATCCTTTAAATTCCATGCAAGAAGCGCGGAAATGATATATCCCGCATTTCCGATAACCTGAAAAAGCTTGCTTTCTTTTTTGCCCATGTACAAAATAATTCCGGCCCAGCCAAGCAAAAGGACATACATGGCCACATCGCCGATAGCTTTAAAGTAGATCCTGGTCACAAGTATCGACAGATAGCTACATCCGATTCCGCACGCAAGAAGCGCTGTAAAAAAGGTATTCCCGGGCCTCTTTTGATGCTCATAAAATGCAAATCCCGTAAGCGCAATGCTCACTGTGAACATCAGACCAATTTTGATCACGTCATTGAGATATGGAATAATGAGGCTTGCGAACAGGATAAGCGCTATGAAGATGAGTACACTTGCAAACACCCCCATCAAATGCTTACCTATCCACGACTCCGCAGAGTTTTTATTTGCATTATTAATATTGCGAAATGCGGACTGAGGATTCTGTTGATACGCAGGGTTTAATTGCTGCAGATTCTGCTGATATGCGGCGTTAAATTGTTGCCTGTTCTGCTGATATGCTGGATTGAATTGCTGTCGGTTCTGTTGGTTTGCAGTGCTGAATTGCTGCAGGTTCTGCATAGGCTGATTTATAGCCTGTCCCATGCTCTGCTGTCCATTCATAGATTGAGCCGGTGCCACGCCTTGCTGCATAGGGCGATATTGCGACTGCATTCCCTGTGGTTGCTGCATGTTTGGCTGTGGCTGTTGCATGTTTGGCTGCATCTGCGGCTGTGATTGCATAGGCGACTGCATTTGCGCCTGTGGTTGTTGCATATTTGCTTGCTGCATGTTCGACTGTATCTGTGCCTGCATTTGTTGCAACTTTTTCTGCTCTTCTTTTATATCTACAACAGCATGTGTGGCTCTCGACAAGCCAAGTTGAATCTGACCGACCTGGTACTTTATCGATTCAAGTTCCCTCTCCAATTCTTCTATCTGTCCCATACACTTAACTCCTCCGTTTTGCCAAAAAGTATCATTAAAAAGCGTTTCGCTCGCGAAATGGCGACGCGCGAGCGGTATTTCTAAGCAATAAACCGCCTGAAACATTTTTCTTAGTTCCAGGCGGTTAAATAATTCTGACATTTCTATTTTTTTATTCTTAATTATATATGAAGCGGACTCAGATGTACAGCACCTCATGCTATCCCGCTACCGATGCGGTTGCCGCTATCTGCAAGCAAGTAACCTCATGACTGTCTCAGCTTATTTCATCAAAATAGTCATGTTAACGTTCAAAACTCTCTCTTTTCCATGATCTTGTCACTTATAATAATAGATACAACAAGCCCGATGAGTATGACCACGCATGCTGCAATGCCCAAAATTTCAAAGCCAAAAAGATTACCAACTTCCAATATTGCAAGTCCAAAAAGATTACTTAAAATCTCCGTTTTCATTATCACAACGGCGATAATCGTCAAAGTCCCGAAACCCAAAGCCAGTACCAATCGACCTTTTTCAGCACCGAATTTAAGCATCACGGGAATCATTACACTGCAAATAAGAATACATATCGGCATAATAATGATACTATCTAAGAGAATATCCGCTATATTGATCATATTATACTCTTTTATGGAAGAAATTACTTTTACCAGATACGGAACAACCCAGCTCGCCAAAAGAAGAATCCCACAAAGAGCATACTTTGCTCTCGCGTAGTTTTTCCTTGCGTTTGGCATTGTCATCAAAAATACCATCCCATTGTCATGACTGTCGTATGACATCGTCGAAAAAGCCAGTATCATGGCCAGTATTGAAAAATAGTCGATGAAAAAAACAATATTCTTTGTGTAGATCATCGCCACTATCATCAAAAAATATACCATAAAAAAACTTTTTCTCTGCTTAAGTAATATAAAATCCTTTATCAAAAAACTCTTCATAGTCAATTTCCTCCTAAAGTAAGCATGATAATATCATCAATTCTGCTGTTTTCCACTGCTATATTAGGATAATTATCAATATAATACTGCTTTTCATTTGTAAGACAGGTCACACTGAGGCTGTCTTTTCTGCTGACGGTTACATACTGTTTATCAAGTTCTTCAAACTCTTTTTCCGACATCTTGAGAACTCCGTACTGACCAAGGAGTACATCCGTATCCTCATGCAAAATAATTTTTCCATTGTCAATCATGTATATGTCATCGCAAAGCCCCTCAAGATCTGTTGAGATGTGCGAACTGATAAGAATAGACCTCGTAGCGTCCTCCTCGAGATATTGCCTTAGCATATCCATCACTTCATTTCTTGCAAGAACATCAAGTCCCGTAGTAGGCTCATCAAGCACCAGAAGCTTTGCTTTGTGACTTATTGTCAAAAGAACTTTCAGCTTTGCTTTCATACCGCTCGAAAAGTCCTTCAAAAGCTTATCAAAAGGAAGTTCCATCTTTTGGCATAATTCCTTGAATTTATCTTCTTCAAATTCATCGTACATCGCATGCATAATGCATGAAATATCATTGATGTTATAAAGCATGCTCATTCCGGAATCAGAAAAAGCCGCGCCTATGTTCTCCATATTTTTACCTGGAACATCACCCATAACCTTGATGCTACCTGCATCGGGATGTATAAGACCAAGTATAGCCTTTATAGCGGTGCTCTTTCCTGCTCCGTTCTTTCCGATAAGCCCTGTTACCGTTCCTTCCTTGATATCCATTGAAATATCAAGTTCAAAATCCTTATATTTCTTCTTAAGCCCATCTATCTTAATCATCATTTTCTCCTTTTATTCGCCCAGAATTATCTCCAAAATCTCACGAATATCATCATCCTTAAGGCCAAGTGCTCTGGCACGTTCAACCGAAACGGCAAACTCTTCTTCTATCGACTTCTTTCTGGCTTCAACAGCAAGCGCCATATCCGTTCCCGTAACAAAGCTGCCCTTCCCATGCACAGTAACAACAAAGCCTTCCTCCTCAAGTCGGTCATAGGCCTTCTTCACCGTAAGGGCGCTTATCTTAAGCTCATTTGCAAGTTTTCTTACTGACGGAAGCGCATCGCCCTCATTAAGTTCTCCACTTATTATCTGCTGCTTGATATTGTCCATGAGTTGCTCGTATACCGGCACCATAGATGAACCGTTTATCACTATCTGCATGTCTATTTCCTTTCCCGGAGCTTCCCGCCTGCGCAGTGCGGAAACCAAAACTTTCTGCAGTAAGTTTTTTCTCCGTTCATAAACAGTGTATAACAGCATATAACTGTTGTCAACTGTTATATGCTGTTTATCTTTCATGTTAGCAACAATGTAATAGCTAAGCAATCTTTATATAGCAAAAGACAGCCACACCAAATTTAGTGCAACTGCCTTTATATGGCCCACTGCATATGCGAGCATCGAAAAATTTGAAAACTTCCTAAATTGATGCTTTCAACACATAGCCTAGAGTATGTGAAGCATCAAATTTCCGAAAATGTATCAATTATGATGCTTTGAACGCTCATTACTTTCGATTAAAGCATCAAAAAACAGGTATACTCATAATTTTGATGCTTTTTCTATACGTAGAGTATATTTTTAATTTTTAAATTTGTGTTTCTAATACTTCTCACCGGCCTTCAATAACTATAAAATAGCTAACTATTAAACAGCTCTTTTCACAAGTTAAGTATCAAATTCTTCCGGCATCATCATACTAATTGCGGGATTTATCCACATTTATATATGAGGCGACCTCAGATGAACATGAATTCACAGTCTTCCTAGACCAAGCCACCGCTCCGCACTTTGCACAGCCGTAGTGCCGATAGTTTCTTGTAAACTTGCTGTCACGCTTGCGGTAGATTGTGGCGCCACAGCCGCCACAGGTAAATACGTACTTTACAGCCATTTCGGAGACCTTGTAATTCTCGATACCTTTTTCGTAGCCTTCGGTCACTCGTTTGATGTTGTAACCGTAAGCACGATTCATCAGCCCGGCGTACTGCTTCCATCTCCCTGTATGTCGCATACAACCTTTGCAGGTATGAAGAAGCTCATGAATGATTGTTTCCTTGCAGGCTTTTTCTGAAATCCTGTCATCAACAAGAAGTCTCTCCGCAATTTCTATCTCATAACTTCCATCCCGCTTTAACCTGCACAATCCCCACCGAGTCTTAGCTCTTTTATTCACAGACCATGAGGCGATCTTGCCAAGCTCTATTCCCAGACAAGTAATCTCACTAATACACTGCTCTCTTAAAAAAATAAAATTCTTCATACCAATCCATAAAACTCCAAATAACCTATATAAAAAAAACAGCTATATGACTTTTTCGTGCATTTTACTCCAAATAAGTCATGGCATTTCCTTTCACAACGAGGTTTCTTACTGCATTTGTATGACTTTTTATTGCACTTTCTTTAAAAAAGGTCATACCATCTTCCTTCTAAGCGATGGTTTTCACTGCTTTCTCATGACTTTTTTTGCACTTTCTTTAAAAAAGGTCATGCCATCTCCCTTCTAAGCGATGGTCAACGAGGATTTTCGCCGCATTCGCATGACTTTTTCAGCATATAATCATCAAAAAAGTCATATCCCCGCAAAAATAGACCTCCGTCACATACAAAAGGCGCCCACCAAAAAAGACCCCCGTCACATACAAAAAGCTACACCAAAGTCCCCTTCAAAAGCCTTTCAAAAAGCCCCCGCCAAAAGCCACGCCAGAAGCCCGTTCAGGCCCCAGCTCCCAGGCTTCACTCCCTTTCCTCATACTTTGATACCATATCAAGTATTTCCTGAGCGTACTCGGGGTACTGGCGCGCCATGTCTTCGACTTCGTTCTTGGCGTTGCCGGCGACGATGTCCCTGTTGTACTCCATGCGCTTTCTTAGTGACTGGCGGCGCACGTTCAGGCTGTGCCTTATCTCGACCTCTTCATTATGGCTAAGAAGCGCCTCGGCCTGATGAATCCAGATTTCGGGGTCACGCACCCTGAAGTGCCTCAGCATGTAGATAAGGTCCTTCTGATTGGAATCAAGAAGCCTTCTCGCATCATCAATCTTCTCGCGTTCCTTGCGCTCCCTAAGGTACTTGTTGTAGAGCTCCGTAAGTTCCGTTGAACTCATAACCCTGTATTTCATGCGCAGATAATCAAGAAGATTTGTGTTGTTCACGTATCTGACTTTAACCTGATTCTGCAGCATTATAAGCCTTGATATAGACTTCTTCACATTCTTTAGCTCAACCTGTGCATTGGTACTCTGCACATAGAGCACGGTTATCGCTATCGCCGCAAGAAGAATAAGCATCATATAGCCGTAGATAACATTAAGCTTTAACGCAAATTGGAGTATCAAAAGAAAAACTATCATGACCACGAGAACAACTCCCACAGTCACAGTCAGTTTCTTAGAATTTTCAATTGTTTCATTCAGATCGTCTTCTCTGAAAACATATGCTTCATGCTCGGAATCAAGACGCTTAAGATCGTTCTTTATCTTCTTCTGGAAAGTCTCGGCTTCGAGAAGTTTCTCGGATGCTTCCTTTGCATTGTCTTTGAGTCTGTCCATACGTTCAAACTCTTCATCAGTCATCCTGCTCTTTCTCTTGTCAAACTTCTCCTGAAATTCTCTTGCTTCAACAATCTTTCTGGCGCAGTCGTCAATCTCTTTTCTCTGCTCGGGCGGAAGCGCATTGATTTCCTCCATATCACGCAGATGACTCGTGACATCGTTGTACTCAAATTCAAGAGCATCGAGCTCTCTCGCCGCTTCCTCCATCTGCTGAAGGCAGCTTCCTATATATTCTCTTCTCTGAACCGGATCGTTCATATCGAGATCTTTTCTCGTATAAACTATATCACTCCAGTTCTCAAGCTCAGCCTGCTGTTTTTTCCACTCATCGGCTGCGGACTTATGAAAAATCTTGTCCCAAAACCCCATATCCTATCTCCTCGAGCCTACGGTCTTCTCCTTAACCGTCTCTCTGTACTTCGACTTTATGCTCTCAGTGAGCTCGCCTATCTTCTCATAATACTCGTGCATCTTCCCCTCTGCCTTATATACGCCGAGCGTTCCGATCACGTGGTTGTCATCACTTGCGGCATAAAGATCCGAATATTCATCCATCTTCTTCTCAAGTTCCAAAGAAGTTTCGTAAGCCTGCTTATCCTCAGCAACAAACTTCACGTACTCTTCATCCGACATTTTCATGCGAAGCGCCGCAAGGTACTGCATATAAGACTCTTCATTCTTACCGTCTTCATACGCCTTCATAAACAGCTCCGCTGCTCTGTCAAAAAGAAAAAGTCTCGCATACATCACACCTTCGTTGTGCTCGATCCTCGCTCTGATGCTAAGATCGATATCCGGCGTATTCTCAAGCAAAAACTCATATTCCTTAAACGCCATGCTGTATTTCTCGCTCCGCATAAGGAAATCCGCTCTCGCAAGCTTCTTGCTGTAAATATCCATCCCCGCGTTTTCGCGAAGTATGCTCTCCGTCCGCTCAATCTCCTTGCGCGTGTTATATCCGACATAATCAAGGATTGTTCCCGCAAGAGCCGCAACAGAACACTTTTTTGAAGCCATTCCTTTGAGCTCATCAGCAAGTTTCACCAGCGAGCACTCTTTTTCAATCCATTCAAAAAGATCGTCTCCAAAGCTCTCTTCATCGAGCAAAAAGGCGTTCTGAACGATGCAATAGCACAGTTCTTCTATACAGAAGACATTTCTGCCTATCTTTTCCATATGAAACGGCGTTTGCGCGTATGTTCCTATGCACAATATCGGTTTATTCATATCTGCTGCCCACTTTCATTAAAGTTCTATGATCTGTTCCCATGATTTACCGGATGAAGGGAAAAGCTCTCCAAATCCCATATCAAGCACTCTCACGTTCACTTCGCTGACAGAATTCATATTCATAAGAATCTTCAGCCTCGTGGTTCCGGGCGGTCTCTTCTCAAGCCCGTCAAGATACAGCTGCACCATCTTGGGCTTCTTGCCCGTAAGCGGCGTCACCTGGATATTTAGAATTCCGCTCTGATCCATGATAATATCCATTCCCGTCTCAGCTTCGTACCAGTTTATTCCCGCATCAAGAAGTGCGCAATACACTTCTGTTCCGCACTTTAAAAGATTTATTCCAAGATTCGACTTAAGCTTATCTTCGCCAAGAAACACGAACTTTAAGGGCTTTGTGGGTTTGATTCTCTCTCTTGCCGCTATGCTCGCTCCCTTGCTGAACATGTTGTTTCCCTGAAAGACCCTTCTGGTCCTGCACAAAAACTCCAAAGATCTCTTTTGCCACTTCTCCCTGAATCCGTCACCCAAAAGAAATACCGTAGAAATGATCTTCTCACTGCAAACCTTCTGCATAACAGTCAGGAACTCATCGTCAAGCCTCTCGCACATCTTGTGATAAGCCGCGCCCTCCTTAGGGAAGCCCTCTGCAGAAAACTTAAGGTCGTCATACGTACTCTCATCAATCGTCGCTACAACAGGTGTCGTATTATGATTGAGATTCATCTCATACACACGCAAAGTCTCCATATCAAAATCACAGGCAACAACCGTATGATTCATGAGCTCTTCGGGCTGATACAACATATAATTGTAGAAACTTTCCTCGTGGCTCTGGTAAAAAATATTCTCAGTCTTAAACTCAAGTGCCGACGTCACCGCATTGAGAACCTGAATCATCCTGTTATCAAGCGATCTCGTGGTAAACATTATTGCCTCGACATTATCAAGAGAAAGTTCCATTGATAAAAGCGATAAACTTCTTTTTATGAACAGGGTCAAAAGAGCTATCGGATCGTATTCTCCGTCTCCGACAGCCACAGGCTTTCCTTCTCTTGCGGCACTAACAAGGCCGTAAACAGGAATGCCGTCCTGTTCCTCTATGTGACGAACAGCCTCTTTTCCATAGAACCACTGGTTGACGTCATTTTTTTTGCAAAGAACGGTAGGAATGTTATAAAGTTCGGATCCTGCAAGCACCGATAAGGTTTCCGGCATATCCGCATCGGATGCAAGAAAGCTTATCTGTGAGACCTTCTCTCCCAGATCATATCCAAGTACAAAACGTCTTTCCTCAGAATTTCCAAAAAGCATTTTATATCTTCCTCTTACTCTTTACTGTAACTGTTTTCCTGTATCGGTCTAAAAATACCGTTGCAGACAAAGTTCTTGTTCTGATATTCCGCAAGGAGCTTGTCCACTGTATCATAATCCTGCAGTGTCTCTCCTATCATGATATCGTTAATGAGACTGTATCTGCTGTTACTGTCACGCTGATTCTTTGTAATATCACTCTTTTGAATGGTTCCGCTCTCTGTAAGAGCATCCTCATCAGCTTCTTTATCCTCGGTGATATAGTACTGAAGCTGTTCCCCGAAAAAGAGAACAAAGGCGCAGACATATATACCCTCGTACATCTCCTGAAGTTCGATGCTGTGGTACTCATTGTCCTCTTCGCCCGCAAGCCTGTAATGAATATAACAGTGCGTTCCGGGTTCCGTCCTGTACTCAAGCATCGTCTTGTCCGCAAAGTGCGAAAGCTCGGGAACTATCTCCGAATACTCAAGATAGAACGGGAAATATATATTGTTTGCCATAAGACTCTTTATGAAAGTCTTGGCTACATCTTTGTTTACCGATTCTTCGGAGCTCTTTTCCGTAGCATAATATCTAAGATACGCCAGTTTGCACACATCCTGGATTGGAAGCTCCTGAAGTGCCAAAGCCTCTATCCTCTCGAATACATACCTGTCGGTAACGCTTCCGTGTACAAAATAGTCATATGCTCCGAGTGACAAAAACGCCATCTCGATGTCCGCGTTTGCTCCGCTTCGTACATAAGACTTGAAAATATCAATCTTTTCACCGATGTACGATCCGCTGAAAAGCATCTGAACAAGCATCCTCTCGGAAAGAGAATAAGTATCTATTCCGAAAGCCTCCGAAGCCTTCCAGATATCCCTCATCTCTTTAACCGTTCCGGTAAAGTTCTTCTCAAGATACTTAAGAAGCTGCTCGTCATACTTACCGTTTACAAAAGCGTAGTGCGCAATCTCGATTTCTTTTGCCGAGACTCCGAGATCATCCATATCGATAAGCCTGTTGCACATCCTAAGGATTACTTTGGCGTCTATCCCGTACGTTCCGTAAGTACCCATCCACTCAAGCGCGTTATTGCACAAACCTCCGAGGACCATAAGCTCTATGATCTCGTTTCGCTCATGCCCCGTCATGTCTATGGGATTAATCCCCACAAGATACTCCGTAAGCTGTCTCGTAAAATCATTGTCATAATAGAATCTCACAAGACTGCTCTGTATCTCGTTTCTGTATTCCTTCTTTACAAATTCGGATTCCGCAAGGTCTCTGTACCTTCCGACATTCTCCATATCTATGGTATACGCGTTTTTACCGAGGTCGCACAGGAACAGATCAAGATTCTCCCTGCCCTTCTGGATATAAGGAATCGCATAGCCCGAAAGCTTGCCCGGAATCATCATCTTGATGTTTGAATAAGGCACGCTCACCGCATATCTGTTTTCGTCATGATCGACCAAAAGGACCGTATAATCGCTTCCGTAAAGAGGCACAAACGCACGTCCGCCGCTCATCGGATAGCGCATCTCTTTGGCACACTTATCGTAAATGACACAAACTCCGCACATCTGCTGATTGTCGGTCTTGATCTCAGATGTATAAAGAACCGAAAGCACCTTAGACGCATTCGATGCATCAACCATCTGCTTGGTCAAAAGATTCTTATACAGATAGCCAAGGTCTTTGCCCACACGTCCTTTATCAAGCTGAGCCATCAGATATTTCTCGATCTGAGGCACATATGTATCGTAAAGTTCAGGATATTCCTGTCTTCTTTCATGAATATATCTGTAAAGGATCGCATTTTTGTCATACTCAAGAGTGCTCTGATATGAGAAATACATGAGAACCATCTTGCTGATCTCGCAAGGAAGCTGTCCATCCTCTTTTACATAAATGGACATCATGTAGTACTCGTAGAGCCTTGTAATCCTAAGTTCTCTCTCAACGCCCTTTTCATACCACTCAAATGCAAACCTTCCGGTTTCACCGCCCTTTATCAAAAGAGATACGATAGCTTCAAGCACATCGTCGCTCTCCTTAATCTTGTAACAGGCCTTAAGTATTCTAAAGAGTCTCTTGTCGAAGTTCCTTACTCTTGCCGACAAATACACGATCTGATCTATAAGATTGAGGCTTAAGATTTCTTTTTTTGCCCCATATTCAAGAACGCTCAGTTCCTGACTGTCAAGTCTTGCAAGGATGGAAGGCGCCTCATTCAAGATATTCATTCCTTCGAGGTACAGTATCGGACTCATGCAACCGTGTGAAAGCTGCTCTCCGATCATCATCCACTTTCTCTGACCGCTCATCACATGCTCTTCGCTCACATACTGAAGAAGCCACGCTATACGCCAGTTGTCGGGATTTCTCCTAAATATTCCCTCAAGCCTCTCGGAGACGTCATTTATTATCCTGTCCTCTTTGCTGCAAAGAGAAGTCAGATACAGATGATAGCTGTACAGCACATCACCCGGTGCATTCTCAACATCCATGGCAACCTGATCGAGTATCCACTTTCCTTCATTGACTCTGCCCGCAGTAATGTAGTACTGAGCCGTATAAAGTCTGAACTCAATATCTTTATCATCAAGAGCGTTCATCTTGGAAATAATCTTGCCCGTTTCCGAAACCCACACTCTTGAAGTTATTTTTTTGCATCTGAAGCTCTCGTATGTCTTAACGAGCTGAACTACCAGTTTCTTCTTCTCCTGATAAGCGGCGGAAGGATGCTTTCCGGTAAGATTTACCGACACCGTCACAGGAAGCTCCGCCTTGAAAAAGGCATTGTAAAAAACAATCTTTCCGAAATTATTGCCGTTGTGAAGCTTCTCGGTTCTAAGGCGAAGCTTAAGATGGCAGCTGCTTCCGGTAAAATCATCCTCAGTGATCTCGTATTTATCAAGCATGATGAAGTCGCCTTCAATCTGTGCTTTTAGTTTGCTGTATCCCCAGCCGTTTCTTGTTATTAAAATGCCGTTGTCATGCGGAAGCCCCGTATAATCAATGACAAGTTCTTTTTGATCAAGCAAAAAATTCATCGGGCGTTTCTTACTGATCGCAATAAGAAATTCCTCGACGTTCTGCTCATTGCCGGGCACGTAGGAAAGTCCTCTGTAAAGACTCTCGTACTGCTCATCATTTCCCTTGAATATGGAAATAAAGTCACTTGAATAAAAGAGGTCAATCGCCTCTTCCCAGTCAGTCTTTGCAAGGTTTGCAAAATGAAACAGATTCTTGATGTCACCGAGACTTGACGCTATCTGCTCATGTCTCACAGTGACTACGAAAGGAAGAACATACTCTCCCTGATTTGATACTATTCTAAAATTCCCCTGGAGCACATCACCCTGCGATAGTCCAACGGAATTAAATCTATAAGATACTTCATAAGGAGAACCGGAAAAATTCTCTGTGAGCACCTCCATCCTTATCTCGGTGGAGCTAACTTTGCCGGTCACTAATCTTTCTTCAGGTCCAAATATGGTAAAAGAACCTTCGGAAGTCTCACCGGGACTAACCAAAAGTTCAATACGCGGAGTTGAAAAATCTAATTTCTTCTCCGCATACTCATATTTTCCCTGTAAAATTCTCTCAACTATCTCTCTCACGCCGCACCCCATAATACTTTCATCCATTTTAGTATACCACGATAATGCGACGCATTCATTAAAAGATTATCCTGTTTTTATAGTGTTCAATGAAACACCTCTATCAATTACTCACTCCTGAGTGCATCGATAGGGTTCAGCTTTGCCGCGCGTCTTGCGGGATAGATACCAAAGAACAGGCCTATTCCGGTTGAGATGGCAACGACACCTGCTATAAGAAAAGGATTGACTACAAAGCCGAATCCGGCCACCATGCAGGCAAGTTTGGCAAATAAAAGACCTAAGATTATGCCGATAATTCCACCGATGGATGTAAGGATTGATGCCTCGGCAAGGAACTGCGTGAGGATTGAAGATGTCCTTGCACCAAGGGATTTCCTTATTCCGATCTCTCTCGTTCTCTCGGTAACAGATACCGTCATGATATTCATAACACCGATACCTCCGACCAGAAGAGAGATACTCGCTATAAGACTTACTACTGATGTTATTACATCAAGGATAGTCTCCGATACGGTGTCCATTCCTTCCGTCGATTTAACTTTAATCGCACTTTCGCCTCTAAGCCCCATGACATTCTCTACAACACTCTTTATCTTGGCTTGGGCTTCATCTTTATTGTCTTTGTGCACATATGCAGATGCCGAAGTAAACATGTTATTTACGTCCTTGTCGCACATATCAGGGACAACAGTATATGGTATATCAGGCATAAATATCGGATCGTTTCCATACTGACCTGCATACGCCTTATCCATCGAAGTATCCTCTCTGATACCGACTACGGTGAATTCCTTCGTCTTTTCACCGACAGTGGCTTCAAACGTTTCTCCGACAGCCTCTTCATACCCAAACAATGCAACTGCAGCCCCTTGGCTTATAACGCACACATAATTACATTCATCAACATCATCGCGGGTAAAATAGCGCCCGTGCACAATCTTATTTCCGGTGGTAAAACGCTTCACATCACTTACTCCGGTAAAATACAGACTGTAAGAATCTTTTTTCCCGTCAGACGTTCCAAACATATTTACACTCGGTCCAAATCCGTATATATTACCCATACTGCGCTCTACGGCAGCCATATTTTCAGGCGTAAAGCACTTATCGGTCTTGCTCTCATCAATAGATACATCTATCGTCAAAACATCCATGTCTTCAAACTGCCCGTTGGCGGTAGCCTTAAGACCGTCTCCGATAACGAGGATCGTAAGTACCGACGCTATACCTATTATGATTCCAAGCATCGTAAGAAGCGATCTTCCCTTATTATTTCGTATGCTTGCAATCGCACTTTTTAAATATTCTCCTGCTTTTCCCATATTTTCACACTCTCAATGCATCAATCGGTTTCATTTTTGCAGCCTTTCTTGCAGGATAAAGACCGAAGACAAGGCCTACCATTATTGAAAATAATGCTGCTCCCACTATCGCTGTAGGTGGAATTAAAAGCGGCATATTGATCATCTTGCACATCACTCTTGCAAGAACTATTCCAAGTATAATTCC
Organism: Butyrivibrio sp. AE2005; assembly: GCF_000686965.1. Taxonomy (NCBI): domain Bacteria; kingdom Bacillati; phylum Bacillota; class Clostridia; order Lachnospirales; family Lachnospiraceae; genus Butyrivibrio; species Butyrivibrio sp. AE2005. The sequence continues at coordinate 185,137 of NZ_JMMD01000005.1, read as the reverse complement.
AAGTACTCCGCCCGAAAGCGTAAGGATTGCCGCCTCAGACAAAAACTGCATGGTTATCGCTCCCGTTCTTGCACCGATGGATTTTCTTATTCCTATTTCCCTTGTTCTCTCCGTTACAGACACGAGCATGATATTCATAATGCCAATTCCACCAACGAGAAGCGATATAAATGCAACAAGGATAAGGAATGTACTTGCTTTGCTCATAATCGTATCAATTGAATCCGACATGTCCGCCATGCTGTAAGAAGAAATTGCATTTGCTCCTCTAAGCCCATGCGCATTTGTAAGTATGACCTGTGCCTCATCGCATCTTTGCTGTAAGACATCCTGATCTGTGAAAAGATACAGCTGAGACCATTTACCTATATCGTACCCGTAATCTGAAGCAAACGATGTATACGGAACCTCAATCGTAGCTGAATAGTCCATATCCTGTGTAAAGAAATCATACATCTCATTTGTATTATCTCTGATGCCAACAACGGTATAATTAGCTGATTTTCCGTCTATTAATAGTTCTATCTCTTTTCCCAGACATTCATCGGTTCCAAAGAGCTTTTTTGCATCATTTTGCAGCATAACGCATACTCTCTGAGCTGATTCCACCTGCTGCTGAGTGAAATAACTTCCCTTGATAATTTTATTTGGATATTGATATTCAATCACTTCCGTTCCGCTCTCTACAGAAGCAAGGAACGTTCCTCTGGGTCCCTTAACCTTTCCTCCAACGTAATAATCCGGCGATGCACCTTTTATATCAGGTAACTCTTCCTTTAGCAGAGAAATATCATCCCGGGTAAAAAAGTCGGTAGTCTTCGACGTATCGATGCTGATCACACCGTAATTACCGTATATTCCGTTAATCTGGTCTTTAACGTACTGCTTCATTCCGTTACCGAGAGCAACCACCGCAATAACAGCCGCTATACCTATGACAATACCAAGCATTGTCATAAGCGTCCTGTAGCCGTTATGCTTCATCTGCTTTATAGCACTTTTTATATACTCACCTAATTTACTCATTCTTCGCTTCCATAACCGCTACCGGCATTCCGTCAGTAAGCGTATCAAGATTAGTAGTTATCACTTTGTCATTTTCTGAAAGGCCTTCTACGATCTGAGCATCTGTACTTGTTGAGATACCGATCTTAACTGCTTTTCTTACAGCTGTGCCGTTCTCAAGTACGAATACATAGTCACCTTCTGCATCTGTAAGTACATATTCATAAGGAAGAACAATAGTATTATCAGCCTTCTCAGCATGAATCTTGTTGTTAGCCTCTACTCCGAGGATTATCTCTTTATCAGGGTTTGTAACCTTGATCTTAGTATCTACAACAGCTACACCGTTGGCATTCTTTGTTGCAGATCCGGAAATCTGAGCGATCTCACCTGTATAAGACTTACCGTTGATAGTTATATCAACCTTCTGACCAACTGCGATCTTGGGAAGGTCTGTCTTTGATACCTGCACGCTTACCTGAACATCATCAAGGTTTGCAAGTGTTACCATCTTTGTTCCTGCTGCCACTGTAGCGCCTTCTACTACTTCTACTTCGGTAACTACACCGTTAAAGTCAGCCTTTACGCCTTCCTTTGCAGCCTGGATCTTTGAGATTGTATCTCCGTTTGTAAGCTGAGCTGTATCAAGCGAAGCTTTGCTCGCCTGGATCTGTCCGCCATTAAGCTGCGCAGCCTTTGCTGATGCAAGGTGAGACTGCTCTTCTTTAAGAGATGTTATCTGATCGTTCCATCCCTTTATCTCAGCGTCATGAGCGATAGCATAATTTACATCCGCGATTGCTTCGTTCAAAGCAAGTGCCACCTGCTCATCATTTTCTCTTCTCTCATTGTAATCGAGATCGTCTTCTGTTCCGTCCAACACGCCGTCCTGGTCAAGATCAAGTTTTGTCTTGTTAAGATCTGAAAGTGTCTTCTCCATACGATTTGTCTTCTCTGTGATCTTATCGTTAAGAGCATTGATCTCAGCTGTGATAGCATCAACTCTGTCGTTGATCTGCTGTGCGTTCATTCCCTCAGCATACTTTCTGTCAGCTGCTCCGGTCTCTGAGAAGGATGAATTGTATGTGCCCTTAGCCTGCTTGATTGCAAGCTGTGCCTGTTTCTCTGCAAGAGTAAGTTCCTTCTCGTTGTATGTATAGAGAACGTCACCGTTTGCAACCTTGTCTCCAATCTTAACATTGAGCTTATCGATAGGAGCTGCAACATCTGAGAAATAACTCTTTGTCTCTGCACTTTCAACAGTTCCGGATACAGAAAGAATGTTTTCAATGCTTCCCTTTGCAACATCAACGGTTTCAACCATTGTTACGGCATTCTTTGATGCTGTCACTCCTCTTACGACAAGGAAGATAACAAGAAGTGCCACTATGCCGAGTACTATCCATTTTTTCTTAATCTTTTTCTTGGGCTTCTTTGTTACTTCCAATTCTTCTTCATCATACTCATCGTAAATTTCAACGCTGCTTCCTGTTGTCTCTTTAATCTCGTTATTGCTCTCTGCAGCGGAAACCTTTTTTTCCTCTTTTGTTTCCACTTCTTTGTTTAACGCTTTATTGTCTGCCATTTTTCCAGCTCCTTAATCTTCTTTATAATCAGGATTTATAATATCACTCTGAATCTTTCCGTCAGAGATTGTTATGATTCGCTTTGCCTGAGCGGCAATACCGGGATCGTGGGTAATTATGATTACCGTTCTTCCCTCAGAATATAGTCTCTTTATTATTTTCATGATTTCCTTGCTCGAAGCCGAATCCAGGTTACCTGTAGGCTCATCGGCAAGAAGTATCGGCGGAGCCTGCGCTATCGCTCTTGCAATCGCAACTCTCTGCTGCTGTCCACCCGACATCTCATTAGGTCTGTGTGTCTTTCTCTTTTCAAGTCCGACGCTGTTAAGAGCGGCATCCGCAAGACGTTCTCTTTCTCTTTTTCCCACTCCTCTGTAGATAAGCGGCAGCTCAACATTCTCCATAGCCGTAAGCGACTGGATAAGGTTAAACCCCTGGAAGATGAATCCTATCTCCCTGTTTCTGATGTCCGACTGCTCATCATCCGTCATATGTGATACATCATGTCCGTGAAGGAAGTATTTGCCGCTTGTGGGAGTATCGAGACAACCAAGCATATTCATAAGCGTTGATTTACCCGATCCCGACTGTCCGATTATTGCAACAAGCTCGCCTTCACCGATGGTCAGATTTATGTGATTCAGCGCTCTGACCTCATTTTCTCCGGGATTGTATATCTTGCACACATCCTTGATCTCAACAAGTTTTTTCATAAAAGATCTATCCTTTTTTATTGTTATATAATTACTACGTCCGTCATACTTTGTCTGTCGTAGTACAAAATACTACGTCTGCTAAAGTATGTCAAGTGCCTTTACGAAAAAAAGAATTTTCGCAACTTATTTTATATTATAGGAAAATGTCTTTTTATGATATAGAAAAATGCTTATCTTACTAAATTGTAAGATAAGCATCCCAACATCTATTTGCGTTACAACTCATCCTTTAACCGCACCTGACGTCATTCCCGAGATAAAGTACCTGTTAAACATTATATATATTGTTATCATGGGTATCAACGATATTGCAGTTCCCGCAAGCATGAAATTCCATGAAGACGCCGCGTCACCGGATGATTTTAAGTGCATAATTCCGACAACAAGCGGCATGCGCCGCGGATCTGTCATCGTAAACACCATAGGAAGCATGTAATCATTCCATGCACTTCGAAACGATAGTATTCCAACCGTCGCTATAAGCGGCTTACAAAGCGGAAAGATGATCCTGTAATATATCCCTGCAAACGAACAGCCGTCTAGCTTCGCGGCTTCATCAATCTCTTTTGGTACAGAATTTATGAATCCCCTTGCAATAAACAGGTTCGTGACATTCATCCCAAAGACACGTATGATGACAACTCCCCACAGCGACTTATTCAGATGAAATACCTTCATGATCATCAAAAGCGGATAAAGTGTCAGTGTTCCAAGCGATACAAACATCGACGAGATCATGAAATAAAAGACAATCTCTTTTCCCTTAAAAGCCGCCCTCGAAAAAACATAGCCGCATATCGTGCTTGAAAAAACAGTTCCCACAACGCAGAAAAACGCAAGAAATATGCTGTTTCCGGTGTAGGTCTTAAAATCAGCCAGTTGCCATGCCTTTACATAGTTATCTAATACAAACTCCTTGGGAATAAGGAGATTCCCCGTTGTCAGTATGTCCATGTTGCTCTTAAACGATGACATGAACGTGTAGAACACGGGAAAAAAACTTATTACAAAAAATAAACACAAAACGAGATATACAGGGAGCACTCCCCAATATTTCTTAATATGCGCCATGCTGCTCTCTCCTTTTTTGTCTACACTATCTCTTTAAGCTTTTTGGTAGCTCTCAGATAAACAACGGTAACCATACCGAGAAAAACAGCGGTAACAAGTGACATTGCAGACGCATAGCCGACTTCGATATTTCTGCCCGATTTGCCGAAAAAAGACTTGTATATGTAGGTCATCACAACTTCCGTAGTCCCGCCCGGCTGGCCGTTTGTGCAAGCTATTACAAGGTCGCATATCTTAAGGCTTCCGACAATCGCAACCAGAAGTATCGACTGGAATATCGGCGCGATCACAGGAAATATCACGAAAAAAAATCCCTTAATCCCTTTAGCTCCGTCGATACTTGCGCAGTCATACAGCTCCTGTGGAATACTCTGAAGCGCCATAATAAAAAATATCATGTTTATCCCGTAGTTCTGCCAGACAGAGGCAAGCCCCAGGATAAACATCGCTTTCCACTTGGTATTAAACCAGTTTATCGGCTTTGCGATCAGCCCTGCATGCATAAGAATGGCATTTATCATTCCGTTATGCGACGCAAACAGAAGTGAAAATATAAGTCCTATTATTACCGCAGATATTATCGACGGCAGAAAAAGTGTCACTCTGAAAAAATTCATTCCGCGTATCTTGCGGTTTAGAAGCACCGCAAGCCCAAGCGCCAGCGGAATCTCAACCGCAAGTTTACCCGCAGCAAGCAAAAAAGCATTAAGAAGAGACTGCCAGAAATCCGGATCTCTTTTTATTATCCTGACAAAGTTCGCAATTCCCGTGAACTTACATTCACCAAAACCGCCAAAATCCGTAAATGCATATCTCAAAATGTAAATGATGGGAACATAGCCGAATAATATAAACCCGATAAAGAACGGAGCTATCATCAGCATTGCCTGAACATTGTCACTTTTCATGCGCTTATTAGCAGCTTTATCCCCTTGTGTCATCATATTTTAATCTCTTTCAACTTTATAGTTCGGAGGTGCAACATACTCATTTATGGTCTCATCGTCAAGCTGAGCCAGCCCACTGTTTAGTCTCATATCCAGCTCTTGCAGCACTGTCGCCGTATCTTCCGAATATCCTCCGGAAAAGAGCTTTGTAAGCGTCTCCCTCGCCGAAAGTCCCTCATAGGATATAACACCCTTAGGATCTGCCATTCGGATGATAAACTGATTTCCCCGGAACGTAACAAATTCTTTCCAGCCTTTTACCTCAGAATCCGCTGCCATATCAAGCACTTCTTTTCTGTAAGGAAGGTACATTCCCTTCTCATACATTTCAACAAGATTTTCATCCGCATAGAACCACTCAAGAACACGGGCAATCTTTGAAGTATCTTTTGCGTCGAGCGATTTCTTTGCAACAGCCAAAAGATCTACCGGCGTTACCATCTCTTTATACCCATATCCCGAACTGTCAATTGCCGGCGGATCGCAGACAACCCAATTACATTCTGCGGGGAACTGCTCTGTATATACCGCAACGTCAAAGCTCGCCGCCATAGCGATGCCGACCTTGCCTGCAGCGAACTGCGCTCTTGCGGTATCCGCATCCATATTTTCATATCCGGGGAAAACACTTCCGTCCTCGATCATTCCGAGTATATTCTCGATAATGGGAAGGCCGTCGGAATACCTGTATGTTCCGCTTACGGCATCATATCCAAAGTGTCCCAAAGAAGCGGAAGAAACACTGTAAATATAATGATCGAGCGTCCATCCGCTCTGAAGTGCGAGAAAATATCCATATGCATCGCCGTTTGAAACATCCGTGATCAGCTTTGCATCTTTTCTTACATCATCCCATGTTTTGGGATACACGTTTATTCCGGCTTTATCAAAAAGATCTTTATTTATGATCATCTTATATGACTGAAGACTGTAAGGAAGCGTATATACTTTGCCTCCAAATATCTGATCGCCTATAAGAAGATCGTCCTCATCATACTTGGAAAGAAGCGTATTGCTACCGTCAAGTTCAGATATCGGAACGGCATATCCCGCAGCAACATATTTAGCGAAGGTATTGGATGAAGGTCTGAACAGATCCGGTCCGTCATTTGCCATAAGCGCCACATTGATAACATCGGAATAATCCGAGCCGTACACCGTATAATCAATCCTGATGCCTTCCTGCTTACCTATCGTATTGTTGAATTCCTCGATCTGAGCATCTCTCACAGACTGTTCATGAGCATTGTCACTCCACACAGTGACTACCTGAACATCCTCTGCTGCGGTGTTTTCCCCTTCGGGACTTTTTGTAAGCATGGTATCAGCCACATTTCCGTTACATCCGGCAATAAGACCTGCTGTCATCGCCAATGTAAGTATTAACCCCATCGCATTTCTTTTCATAAGCCTGTCCTCCGTATGAATATAAAAAAGATGTGAAAAAAACCATTGAACAATGATAAAAAGAACGAAAAACAAAATCTTATTAGTATTATATTCCGTTTTTTCTTTTATGAACAGTCGAAATGTTGCTTTAGACAAGGAAAAGCCGAGCTTTTACGCCCGGCTTTTCGCTATATGAATATAGGATTGTTTCAAAATCCTTTTAATCTCAGATCCTCTACGAGGTTTACATAGAATTCCCTGACATCGAAATCCTTAATGTTTTCGCGGTTAAGGTCAATCATATCGCCATGAGATATTCCTCTTTTTCCTTTAGGTTCAAGCATCTTGAAATCACTGCCCCAGGGAAAAGAACTCTCTCCCACAAGTCCGTCGTTTTTTCCGTCAAAATACTTAACCAGAAGATATGACATATTAAGCGGAAATCTGCCTGCCGTCGGTCTTGTTTGAATCGATCCCACAGACTGATAGTAAACTTCTTCTCTGTCGGGAAGTTCCTCATTTCGCTTCTCGCAAGCCTTATGAGTAAGGTCCGTAACAGCGCCGATAAAATCGGGATTCACATCGCCGAATGTGGCAGCACCTGCATTGTAGGCTCTTGCAACGGTAAGCTTTTGTGCTTCGGGGATCTTCTCAAGAAGGTAATCCGCAAATTCGCATCCTCTGTGAGGAGTATTGATAGTTGTAAGAGATGCCACATCCTCATACGCTCCGCACTTCGTGATAGCATATCTCATATCAAGTCCGCCCTTTGAATGAGCTATGACATTGACCTTCTCACATCCTGTCTGCGCTTTTATCTCCTTGATCCTCTTTGCAAGTTCTTCGCCGCTCTTTTCGACAGTAGACGCACTGTTGTGCTCTCCGTAGAAAATGGTCGCACCGTTATCAATAAGCTCCTGCGGTACTCTTCCCCAGTAATTAAGGTGTTCAAAGTCTCTGAAGAAAACCCCGTGAACCAACAGGATGGGATACTTTGTCTTGCATATCTTATCAGCTTTTCTTTCAGCATCTATCTTCATCTTCGCAGATTCAAATCTAACTTCATCATCTGCAGTCTTAATGATCTTACCCAGCATTATCAGATTGAGTATCGGTATCATTCCAAAAAAGATACCAAGTGCTCTCCATTTAACTCCAAGCTGTCTGCAATTTATGTAAACCAGAATTATTCCGGTCCAGAAAAGGATCGATTCTACAGTAATTATCAGAAGTATTTTTACGACAAAAATCGATGGATTGTCCCTGAATCCGCTGAACCCAAACGGACTTTGAAAAAGATCTCTCAAATAATAGCAGGCAAAAGCCAGCGTACTTATCAAGAAAATCTTCAAAATAATGTTACCTATCCTACAGTTGCGAATTCTTTTCATATGCAATCCCCATTATAATTCATGCACTGTCTATGACTTAGCATAAACAGTGCATCAAACCTTAAACCATCAACATTATTATTTAGCAAGAATCAACATAATCTCATTGCTTCTCTCAACAAACTTAGTCATTGACTCAGCGTCAAGAGGCGCATTCTGGATCCTTGCAAGATCATAGAGCTGTTCACAGATCATCTCTGTATTCTTCTCATCCTTATTGTCCATCACATACTGAACAAGAGGATGATTTGCATTAAGAATAAGTGTCTGACCTTCCGATGCGCCGAAATCTCCCATGGACATTCCGTTCATTGCATACATCTTCATCATATCGGCAAGACGTCTTGATTCCTCTGAAACAGTAAGCATTGAAGACATTTTCTTATCCTTAAGCTTTTCAAGCTTAACAACAAGCTTATCATTCTTAAGAGCTTTCTTGAGCTTTTCAGAAATCTCTTTTTCCTTCTCTTCAAGCTCTTTTGCAGCTTTCTTGGATGTCTTACTCTTAAATGTATCTGTAAGATCGGCATCGATTCTCTTAAAGCTGATTCCCTCATTCTTGCTCTCAAGCTGTTGCATGAAAGGAGTATCGATGTTGTGCTTCATTACGAAAGCTTCCATCTTCTGAGCCTTGAACATCTTGATGTACTGGCTCTGCTGCTGCTCATCTGTTACGTAGTAGATGATACGAGGCTCTTTTTCCTCTTTCTCATCCTTCTTGTCTTCGGACTTATCTGCGTCGCTTCTAGCCGTCTGATGCATCGAATCGTCTTCGCCGTTCCGGCTCGACTCTTCGGCATCATTGGCATAGGCGTCATCATCGACTCCCTTCGGATCGTCGGATGCCGCTCTATCTTCAGCCTCTTTGTTGATCTGAAGAGCTTCGGGAAGTGTGAGGTACTTACCGTCAAGATTCTTAAAGAGGATGTAGTCGTTCATCTTCTCGCAGAACTTGTCGTCCTTAAGACAACCGTATTTGATGAAAGGACTGATGTCATCCCAGTATTTGTCATAGTTTTCTTTATCTGTCTTGCAAAGTCCGGCAAGCTTCTCAGCTACCTTCTTGCTGATGTACTCAGAAATCTTTTTAACAAATCCGTCGTTCTGAAGCGCACTTCTTGAAACGTTAAGCGGAAGGTCGGGACAGTCGATCACACCCTTTAAGAGCATGAGATACTCAGGAATAACTTCCTTGATGTTGTCCGCGATAAATACCTGGTTATTGTAAAGCTTGATTGTTCCCTCGATTGACTCAAACTCCATGTTGATCTTGGGGAAATAAAGGATACCCTTTAAGTTAAACGGATAGTCCATGTTAAGGTGGATCCAGAAAAGAGGCTCCTTATAATCGCGGAACACCTTTCTGTAGAACTCAAGATACTCCTCATTTGTACAATCCTTGGGAGTCTTAGCCCAAAGAGGATGTGTATCGTTAAGAAGCTGAGGTCTTCTCTTAATCTTGTACTCGAGCTCAGGCTCTTTGTCCTCGCCCTCTTTCTTATCGGGATGTACTTCTTCTATCACAACATCCGAATCAAGCTTCTCGCTTGCCTTGATTGTCTCTGTTCCCTCTTCATTCTCTCTTGAAAGATAAATGTCATAAGGCATGAATGAGCAGTATTTTTCTATAACTTCTCTTGCCTTGTACTCATTGCAGAACTCAAGGCAGTCATCCGACAGATGTAAGGTAATTGTAGTTCCTACCTCTTTCTTTTCTCCGTCAGACATCTCAAAATCAGAGCCGCCGTCGCATGTCCAGTGAACAGACGCTGCATCTGACTTATATGAAAGTGTATCGATATCAACAGAATCAGACACCATAAATGTTGAGTAGAAACCAAGTCCGAAATGTCCTATGATCTGATCGGCATTTGCCTTATCTTTATACTTGTTAAGGAAATCGGTCGCTCCCGAAAAAGCCACCTGATTGATATACTCTTCAACTTCCTCGGCTGTCATACCGATTCCGTTATCCGTAATCTTAATAGTCTTCTCTTTATCATTGAGCACCACATCAACACGGGGCTTAAAACCTTCAGGAAGTTCATACTCGCCCATCATATCCATCTTGCGGATCTTCGTAACCGCATCGCAGGCATTTGAAATTACTTCCCTGTAAAAAATGTCATGATCCGAATAAAGCCATTTCTTTATTATCGGAAACATATTCTCGCTATTGATTGAAAGATTACCTTTTTTTGAAGCCATAACTCTCACTCCTTTGCATCATTTCAGTATATGCACAGTCTCAGTCTCCCTCCACCGTACAAATAAAAGTTTAATTCCCCCACTCGCAAAAGTCAATAAAAAATTAGCACTCACCAAACATGAGTGCTAACAAGCCTGCATCGATTCAATCCTCGCCATTTACAGCTATAAAAATAAGCAAAGCCACTCTCGCAAACTTTTTAAGCTTGCAGAGATGGCTTTGTTTATTTTTATACGCCCGCACATGCGGGCTATTACATTTCCGATAAAGACATCGGGATGCGAGTTTAGTCGAAACATGCGCCATAAAAGAAAAACGATCGGAACCCCATAAAAATGTGAGTCGGAGTGATTGCGAAAAAACATAAGCCTATGGCTCCGGCTATCGGGCGGACCGAATGTCAAACAATGAGCCTAAAAGCGGAATTTCAGAGCAGATTTGGGAGCCGCATGAAATCCTAAGCTCTCTCGCAATGCTCGGCCATGCATCTGTGCGGCGGTGCCTGTGTGGCAGTCTGTAAATGGCGATGCTGTGAACGATGCACTTAGTTTATTCGTATTTGGAGGAGACGTACTCGGAGTAGCTCATTCCGGCGTATTTTTTGAAGCAGCGGCTGAAGTAGTTGGGATCGGGAATGCCGACTTCGGCGGCGGCCTGATACATCTTAACGTTGGCTCTGGCTATCTGCATGGCTTTTTTCATGCGAAGGTCTGTGAGGTATTCGATGAAGTTGCTGCCGGTCTCCTGCTTGAATTTTCGTGAGAGATAACTTGCACTAAAACCAAAGTGTTGTGCTATGTATGCGAGATTTAGCTTTGAATCGGCAAAGTTGTCCTCAACGTATTTTTTTATCAGTTCGGTCGTATTGTTCTCTTCTGCAGACAATACAACAGGTTCGCTCTTTGGTTCTTCCCATGTATCGTTTGATGCATCAAGCATCTTTTTTGCCCTCTCAAGGACCTTTGTGATCTCTGTTCTGACCATAGGCTTAAGCATATAGTCAAATACCGGAAGGCTTACGCATCTCCTTGCATACTCAAACTGGTTTATCGCTGTCATTATTATTATTACAAGATTCGGATATCGCCCCGTCGCAGTCTGGGTAAATTCTATTCCGTCCATGAAAGGCATTGAAATATCAACAAATGCTATATCCGGCTTAAGGTCGTCAATAACATTTATTGCTTCTATGCCGCTTGCCGCTTCTCCGACAACTTCCATGCCCAGCTCTCCCCAATTTATCGCTGCACGCATAAGCTTCCGAGCCGACTCCTCATCATCTATTATCATAACCCTATATTTTCTGTCCATCACTTACGCCCCTTATTGCCATTTCTTCCGAGATAATAAACTCTATCTCAGTGTATTCCCCTACTTCGCTATCAATCCTGACAACATCGTTACTTCCGCAATAAATCCTGATTCTTTCAATGGTTCCCCACAGCCCGAAACTCTCGCCCTCAATCTCTCCTTTAAAATTTCTGTCTGAGTGCAAGATCTTGTCAATCTGATCCTGTGTCATTCCAACACCTGTGTCACGAACTTTCAAATGAAGAAAACCATCTTCAAGCTTAGAACTTATTTTAATACTTCCCTTCTCACCTTTCATCCTGATGCCATGATATATACTGTTTTCCACAAGCGGCTGAAGTATCAGCTTTGGCAGAATAAACTTATTGGTCTTTTCATCTATATCATACTCATCTTCAAAAATATCTCCGTAGCGCAACTTCTGAAGCGCCAGGTAATCCTTAACTATCTGCACTTCCCTTGAAAGAGGTATAACCCTGTCTCCCTTGCTCAGGAAATTTCTGTAAAAACTTCCGAGTACCTCAAGTGAATCGTGCACCTTGACCGCTCCCGCATCTAGTGCAAGAAAACCTATTGTTTCAAGAGAATTGTACAAAAAATGCGGCTTGATCTGTTCCTGCAAGACTCTCATCTCAGCTCGCTGAAGAGTCTTCTCCTTTTCGATCAAAGTACCGATAAGCTCGTTGACGTGATCGATAAGATTATTGTAATCGTCCTTAAGCATTTCAAGCTCGCTTGAAGGCATATCAATATCAATAGTCTTAAGGTCACCCGTCCTCTTATTTTTTTCCATTGATTCGGAAAGCTTGTATATGGGATCCGTTATATCGGTCTTGATAAAGAATCCCATGTGAATCGCCAAAACAACAAACACGAGCAAAAGAACCATCAGAACATACAGGATTCCATACGGTATGCCCTCTGTTCCATACTTTGATACTCTCATTATAACGATCGGATAATTATCAACACAGCATGCCGATAAAAGCATGCGCTTGTTATCTACTTTGATATTCTTATTCCTTATCCCGCCAACCGCAAAACCGGGACTGTAATAATTCAAATATTCCTCGTTTCCTGCGATAAAACATCCATCTGCGCCAAGGATACAAATATTATCATAGCGTAGCTGATTGAGCATATCCTGAAAAACATTTGACGATATGTTCATCATCATTATTCCGATACGCTTCTGTGAATTGATGTCATTTATCGCCCTCTCAATCGTAACCAGCGGCTTATCGTCGATTCTCCTCGCAACACCGCCACAATTCAGAGTAACGGTTGCTCTTCCTTCGTTGGAATATATGGTATCTCTCCACTCCCTCGAATTCATAAGCGTATCATCATACTCATAGGAAATTCTGTTGGTTGAGACCATTTTCTCGTCTTCTCTAAATGCCATAACAGAATCCACGCCTTCTGCCGCGTTCAATATATCCATCATTCCGTATCTGGCATCATTTGTCATATTTTCATCGACAGCACTTAAATCCGCTTTAAGAAAGGTGACAAGTCTTCTGTCCGTTATAACAAGCCTCGAAACATCCATATAGTTCTTAAGATCGGAACTTATATTATTGGAAAGAGCTTTAAGCACACTTTCTGATTCTCTTATTACATATGCTTTGCGTTCTTTTTCCGTAATGATATATGTCGAGATCAAAAAAGACACAAAAACTATCATTACAATGCCAATCATGGTGCTTCTAAAGCTTGACGAAAGCGTAGTTTTTTTTAACTTATCCCCAACCTGATCGATCATATTTTTTCCCATACCAATATTAATAATTTCATATTGAAAAATATAAATATCAATAAACGCTCTATAAAAAGATACCATTTTTTCGTTCTATTAGCAAAAAGACTCGCCATCATAAGATGCCGAGTCTCGAAATTCAATATTAAATTATAAGCTCACATCAACCCTTAACCGCGCCGGCAATGAAGCTGTCCTGAATCCTTCTGCTTAAGAATACATAAGCAATAAGTGTCGGGAATGTTGCGATTACAAGAGCCGCACCGATCGGGCCCCAATCAGTTGTGTACGCACCTGACAAAGCCTTAATACCTACAGGCAATGTTCTGTGCTTCTGATCTGAAATGAATACGTTCGCAAACATGAACTCGTTCCAGCACTGAAGGTATGCATAGATACCTACTGTTGAAAGAGCAGGCTTCATAAGCGGCATGATGATCTTAAAGAATGTTCCGAAAAGGCCACATCCGTCGATAATCGCAGCCTCATCAAGGTCATACGGAATATCTACCATGAATCCCGTACAAATAAGAATCGACATTGAAAGTGTGAAAGCTGAGTAAGGAACAATAAGTGTTGAATACTTATTGAGCCAGTGAAGCTTTGAAAGCACTACGTATACAGGAACGATTGAAGCCTGAAGCGGAATTGTAAGTCCAAGCATAAAGAATGCATTTGTGATCTTACTGAGTTTCCACTTAATACGTGTAAGCGCATATGTTGCCATCATTGCGGCAATAATTGAAATACCTATTGAAATCGCTGTAACAAGTAAACTGTTTACAAAGTACAACGCCATATTTCCGGTGCTCAAAGCTGAGCTATAGTTGGACCACAACCAATGCTTGGGAAGTCCTATGATATTTTCTCCGAAAATCTCATCATTTCCCTTAAGAGAGAATGTAAACATGAAATATATCGGGAATAAATTGATTATCGACCAGATAACCAAAAGTATATATACAAATGTTTTTTTCTTACCTACCATCATTACTTATCCTTTTCCTTAAATGCAGCACTAATTAGTAACGCAAACGCGAAGCACAGAGCAATAAGCATTACAGAGATCGTACTTCCCATTCCGTATCTGTTTCTCAAGAACAACATATATTCGAGCAATGTACTCGGAACTTCGGTTGTCTGATAAGGACCTCCGTCTGTCAGGATACGAACAAGGTCGTATGTCTTAAGTGAACCTGTAACAGCGAAGATAACACTTACTCTGATAATAGGCTTAATGATCGGGATAACAATGAATCTGTCTGTCTGCCACTTTGTAGCGCCGTCAATCATTGCTGCTTCTCTAAGGTCGGGTGAAACACCTTTAACTCCCGCATACATAAGAAGCATGTGATAACCGACATACTGCCAGATTGTGGGAACAACGATACTTCCAAGAGCAGTCTTGGGATCACCGACCCAAATATGCTGCAAACTCTCCAAATGGATTGCTCCAAGGAATCTGTTCAAAATACCGTAATCAGGGTTGTAAATCTTAAGCCAGAGCTGACCGATAACAACAGTTGAAATAAGCACGGGCATAAAGAAAACTGTAAGGTAGAAACGCTCGCCCTTAGGTTTTCTTCCAAGTATAAGTGCAAGCAACAATGCAAGCGGTAACTGTATAAATACTGAAAATAGTGCCAATATAAGCGAGTTCTTCAATGAGATCATGAACTTAATAGATCCGTTTGTGAACAGCTCTTGATAGTTGGCTAATCCTATGAATGTTCCTTCCGTAAACCCATTCCAGTCAAACAAACTTTTGTACAAAGAAACTGCAATGGGAGCAATTAAAATACTAACGAATAAAAGTAATCCGGGAAGCAGAAATACAAAGACTGCCAGTCCCTTTTTCAACTCCTTATTCCTCTTCTGATTTAACGCACTCTTATCTCTTTCCATACAAAATAACCTTCCAACAAAATACGGTTCCCCCTATGCTTCCCATTGGAAGCACAGGAAGAACCAAAATAAAATCAATTTAGATTAACAAACTCTTCAAAAAAGAATTACTTAATATCCTTAGCAAGACCTTCGATGAATCCTTTTCCATCGATCTGGCATCCATAAACCTGATCAACATATGAAAGGTATGTCTGAGCCTTATCTGCTGCCATAGCTGTATCTCCGAAGAGAACCATGTAATCAGACTTCTGAACGATATCTGCAACAGCCTGTGTAAGAGGATTTACAGAACTTGTGTCACCGTAAGGTGTCCATGCAGGAAGTCCGCAACCATCAAGGTAACCGTAGTGGCAGATAAGCTTACCAAGCTCGAATGTGTAATCAGCAGCTGCTGCAGCGTTAGGTGATGAAGCTGCAACTGCAAGTGTATCAGAAGGTCCACCGATGAGCTGGCCAAGCTTTGACTTGTCAGCGTTGATTACAGGGAACTCACCAACCTTAACCTTAGGTAAGAAGTCTGCATTTGCTGCAAAGTCTGCACAGTTCCATGTACCATTCATGTAGAATGCGTACTTGCCTGCCATGAAGTTAGCC
Organism: Butyrivibrio sp. AE2005; assembly: GCF_000686965.1. NCBI lineage: Bacteria > Bacillati > Bacillota > Clostridia > Lachnospirales > Lachnospiraceae > Butyrivibrio > Butyrivibrio sp. AE2005. The sequence goes on along the minus strand of NZ_JMMD01000005.1, from coordinate 169,251 downwards.
TTAACTTCGTCGTTTGAAAGACCGATTCCTGAAGGATCGAAGTATCCGTCTTTGATGAGCTTCTGGAATGTATCAACGGCATCAGCAACGTCCTGATTGTTCCATGAATCAGTTCCTGCGAAGATAGCATCAAGTGTAGAAGCACCTGCGCTCTTCTCGATGATAGACTCAAGATACTCAGTTACGCACCATGTTTCCTTACCTGCACATCCGAAAGGAATCTTGCCCTTAGCCTTAAGAGCATCACAGCACTTAATGAAATCTTCATAAGTTCCGGGAATCTCATCATATCCTGCTTCTTTGAGGATATCCATGTTAGCGAAAAGACCTACAATATTCATTGTAAGCGGAACACCGTAGTGTTTTCCGTCAAATGTTGTGTTCTTAAGCATAGCTTCAGGAAGCTCGTTCTTATACTTCTCGTATGCTTCGTCAAGGCACTGTACCTTTCCTGCGCTTACGAAGTCACCGAGGAATGCACATGACCATGTAAAGAAAATGTCAGGCATTTCATTAGCTGAAACTGCAGCTTTGATCTTTGTCTTATAAGACTCGTTCTCAAAAGCTTCCCAGTTCAAAGTAACATTTGGATGGTTTGTCTCCATCTCCTTAATAGCTGTCTCGTAAGACTTACGGTTTGAATCACTCTCTGTAGCGATACACCACATGTTAAGAGTAATAGGTGTGCTGTCATCCAATCCAGCACCTGCTGCACTTGCTTCTGCTCCTGCATCTGCTCCTGCGTCTGCTCCTGCCTCTGTTGCTGCAGCTGCACCGTTGTCACCTGATTCTGCAGGTGCTGAAGCTGTATCTCCGCATCCAACAAGAGAAAGAGTCATTACGCCCGCCAATAACATTGAAACTAAACGCTTCTTCTCCATTTCATACCTCTCCTTCTTAATAATGGTTTTTGGCAGTCTTACTGCCATGATCTATCGTAAACGCGCCATGCGTTTCGATTACGTTGTACCCTCATCCTTCTTGGTCGTGTCTTTCTCCTGAGTCTTAACTAAAGGCCAGGGATAATCGATTGTAAGTTTCTTGCCGTCCAAAGAATAATAGAAAGTCGCATCCGGAATAGGTGCATCATACATAAGTTTCACACTGGAATTTGCTTCATCCACTGAATAGTGGCCATAGAAAGCATCCTCCTCACTAAACTCCAATTTAGGCGCGGGTAAAAATCTGAAAACATTATTACCGCAAGCCCAATTCCCAACAATTCCATCAGGATCCCCTTCATCCTGATAGTCATAAACCGATGCTATATAAAAAACCATTTTTTCATTATCCATGTAGTATCTGTGTTCTATCGAATTACCATCTTTATCGGTAAGGGTGATACTGTCATCATCCTTAACATATGTATAATTCTTACCTTCGCAAACAGCCTTTCCGTCATCATAAAGAGCAAGATACTCTTCACTCGGCTCATAATCCTTTGCCCAGGATTCAATTTTGTTTGCGGAACCGCAACCTGTGGGGATAAGCATCACCATAATCAAAGCAAGTATAATAGAAGTCTTTTTTAAATTTTTCATGCTTATCATCACCTCGGTGTAATTTTGATACTACTGATAATAATATAAACGATTAAGTAAATATTCTGAACATATTTTTTTTACTTCATCAAGCACTTTTTTTACTTCTTGACCATAAATCATAGTTTTTTCATGTTTTATTTGTGCATATTGCCATTAGTAGCGCTTCCATTTTGTCTAAAATGGATAAAAATAGACGTATGATTCTTACCAAAGTAAAAATCATACGTCATTTTGACACTTCTGTTAAATTATCACTTTTTCGAGAAATATTTCTGATAGACTTCCATAAGTCCCTTAGCGGTAACTTCGGGATCCTTGCCTACAGTTACGCTGCTCCAAAGCTTTTCGTTGAGCTGTTTGTTCAGTGTCGCGACAAAGCTGTCATACTTCTCACCGAAAACTTCACGTTTTCTCTCCTGAACGATCTTAACCTTATTGGCTTCGGTTTCCTCAAGATTGAATTTGCTGATGCACTTGATTATCGCATAACCTTCACTTGTCGCAAAGACACCGCTCACCTCACCGCCTCCGAGATTAAACGCAACGCTCTCATAATCGGGTTGTTCGCCGCCTTTTCCAAAAGAGAGTTCCGATTTATCGGACTCGTTATATTCAAGCATGAGTTCTTCGAAACTTGCTCCCTCGTCTTTAATCCGTCTGTATATACCGTCAGCTTTAGACTTGGCTGCCGCCTTGTCGGCCTCATTGAATTCTACCTTATTTCCGTTAGCGTCAAGCGAATACGTCTTTATCAAAATCTGCTCAATCGTTATCGTTCTGGCTTCGTCATCGCTTATCTCCGGATTTATATCTTTGATGATATCGTTGTAAAGCTTGTCTGCAAGAGCCTGATCCTTGTATATGCCCGCAATATCTTCCTGCGTTATTCCATCCATAGCCGCAATATCGGCTTCTGAAAGTGTAGCATAATACTCAGCCGCTGCTTCTTCAGCTTTTTTGTTCTCTTTGTCATCAAGCACAATTCCGTTATCCGCTGCCAGAATATCCATTGTCTTAATCTGAGCAATCTTCGCAAGAACAGAGTCTTTTAACCTGTCCTCGACAGTCTCGCTTCCGGTCTCGCGCCCCCATATCTCTTCTCCAAAGCTTGCCTCATAACCCTCCTGGGTATTTATGAGATATGCCTTGGCCTCCTTGAGGGTGCACACCGAATCTTCTATCCTGAATACTTCATCCTTTGCAAAACCCGTGGTAAAAACTATCTTTACAGGCTTTTCGGATGATCCGCATCCTGTTATAAAAACTAAGGAACAGGCGGCGACTGTTGCCGCAATTCTTTTTGCAATTTTTTTATTGTTAAGTCTACCGCTCTGCCTTTTGTTTTCCACTCTTTTTTCCTGATCCGATCTTTATTTTTCGCTGCAACGATACTGAACGGGAGTCATTCCGAATCTCTCTTTAAAGAGACGATTAAAATGTTCAACGTTCTGGTATCCGGATGCCTCAGCTACTTTCTCGACCTTCATGTTTCCGTTTCTCAAAAGAGTACTTGCCTTGTTAAGTCTTATCTGCTTTACATTCTCACCGAAAGTCATTCCCGACTTGTCTTTGATGAACTTGGACAAATAAGGCTTTGAAAGGAAGAACTGCTTGGACAGATCTTCAAGTGTGATCGTGAGGTAATTCTCCTGAATATAATTCATGATCGCGTTGATCCTCACATCTCTCACATCCTTGTTGTTCTTAACGGCATCAAGCTGGTTAACGGCAACAACAAGAGCGTTAATTGAAGATTTGATAATATCCTCGTCAATTCCAACTCCCCAGTACTTCTTGCCTTCAACGGTGATTCCGACATATGTACATGCCTTGGATGAAGAACCTCTTGAAAGAGCGTGCTCCTCATATGTTGAAAGCTCGTATTTTATTCCAAAGTACTGCTTGATGGCATTACTTACAGCGTCAAGACGTCCGTTTCCGTTTGCCTCAACAACCTGCTGGGCGTCAAGATGATCTAACTTAACCTCTGCAAGTATTCCCTCTTTCTGCTTGAAGTGACATTCATCAATCTTAAATACATGATTGTTGTGAACGTACTTATCCTCAAAGATCTGATAGATACGCATGGGAGAAAGCTCCGCATGCTCTCTGTCGGAAATGTCTTTGATCGTGTAGCTGACATCTTCCTGCATTTCTCTGGGAACCATCATACCATAATTATTCTTAAGAATATAGCTTACGCCACCTTTTCCTGACTGGCTGTTGATTCTGATAACGTCTCCGTCGTACTCTCTTCCGATATCCTTGGGATCGATGGGAAGATAAGGAACCGACCATATTCCGTTGTCTTTCTTAAGTTCATGCCAGTTGAATCCCTTGGAGATCGCATCCTGGTGAGAACCTGAAAATGCAGTAAAGACAAGCTGTCCTGCATAAGGCTGTCTCTCGTAAATACGCATTCTTGTAAGTTTCTCATATGTCTCACCGACCTGTGGAAGGTGTGAAAAATCAAGCCCCGGATCTACACCGTGCGAATACATATTAAGGGCAAGTGTAACGATATCAACGTTACCTGTTCTCTCACCGTTTCCGAAAAGAGTTCCCTCAATTCTGTCAGCCCCCGCAAGACATCCGAGCTCCGCATCACCGATGCCCGTTCCTCTGTCGTTGTGAGGATGAAGTGAAAGTGTTACCGCCTCGCGATATTTAAGCGAGTTATGTATATATTCAACCTGTGTTGCAAACACATGCGGCATAGCATTTTCAACTGTTGTGGGAATATTGATTATTACTTTGTTTTCTTTGGTAGGCTTCCATACATCAAGAACGGCGTTACATACCTCAACAGCGTAATCAACCTCTGTTCCGGGGAAGCTTTCGGGTGAGTATTCAAAAGAGAAGTTTCCTTCAGTCTCTTTTGCAAGCTTATCGAGAAGCTTTGCTCCTTCAACAGCGATCTTCTTGACCTCATCCTTATCCTTTTTGAACACCTGCTCACGCTGTGCTACGGAAGTTGAGTTATAAAGATGGATGATGGCTCTTGGAGCCCCCTTTACAGCCTCAAATGTTCTCTTGATAATATGTTCTCTTGCCTGTGTAAGAACCTGAACCGTAACATCATCAGGAATCATATTTCTCTCAATCAAAGTTCTCGCAAATTCATATTCTGTAACAGAAGCTGCAGGGAAACCAATCTCAATCTCCTTGAAGCCGAGCTTAACAAGCATTGTGAAGAATTCAAGCTTCTCCTCAAGACTCATAGGCTCAATAAGCGCCTGATTTCCGTCTCTTAAGTCAACACTGCACCAAATGGGGGGAGTCTCGATATGATCCTTTGTTACCCAATTGTATGTTGCCTTAGGAGGCATATAGTACTGACACTGATACTTCTGACAATTATCCATTATTCATCTGCTCCTTGATTTCTTGATATTTTTTATCATAATCGAATTAAAATATCTCAGTTTTGTTGATGGATATTATGATATCACATTTTTTCACAAATAAAACATGGCAAAATTAATCATTTTACTTGATGTTTTTTGCCATGTCGCTATACTTTTCAGTTTTTATCCCAATATATCAATATACTCTCCGTTAAGAGCTTTGTTCATGCTTCGTACCGCACAGAACTTACCGCACATTGAGCATGTATCGTCAAACTCGGGAGACCTTTCGTCTCTTATCTTCTTTGCAGTCTCGGGATCAAGTGCGCACTCCCACTGCTTATCCCAGTCAAGCACTCTTCTCGCATCACCCATCTTGTTGTCCACCTCCATTGCATGAGGAATCTTCTTTGCAATATCAGCTGCGTGAGCTGCAATCTTGGAAGCAATGATTCCCTGCTTAACGTCGTCGACATTTGGAAGTGCAAGGTGTTCAGCGGGTGTAACATAGCAAAGGAACGCTGCTCCCGATGCTGCTGCGATTGCACCTCCGATCGCGGATGTGATATGATCGTATCCGGGCGCTATATCCGTAACAAGGGGTCCGAGTACATAGAAAGGAGCTCCCATACAGATTGTGTTCTGAATCTTCATATTGGCTTCTATCTGATCCATAGGCATGTGTCCGGGACCTTCAACCATTACCTGAACATCTTTTTCCCAAGCTCTCTTGGTAAGCTCGCCGAGCCTTACAAGTTCCTCTATCTGGCAAACATCGCTCGCATCCGCAAGGCATCCGGGTCTGCACGCATCTCCGAGTGAGATTGTAACGTCATACTCTCTGCAGATCTCAAGAATTTCATCATAATACTCATAAAAAGGATTCTCGTTACCCGTCATACACATCCATGCAAATACAAGAGAACCACCTCTTGATACGATATTCATTTTTCTCTTATGCTTCTTGATCTGCTCAATCGTCTTTCTTGTAATTCCGCAGTGAAGTGTGACAAAGTCAACTCCGTCCTCAGCATGAAGTCTTACAACATCGATGAAATCCTTAGCCGTAAGCTCAGCAAGATCTCTCTGATAATGAATAACGCTGTCATATACGGGAACCGTTCCGATCATTGCAGGGCATGATTCTGTAAGCTTTTTTCTGAAAGGCTGTGTATTTCCGTGGCTTGAAAGATCCATAATAGCCTCAGCACCCATGTTTACAGCGGCCATAACCTTTTCCATCTCAATATCATAATCCTTGCAATCTCTTGATACACCAAGGTTTACGTTGATCTTGGTTCTGAGCATTGAACCAACGCCCTCAGGATCGATACATTTGTGATTCTTATTTGCGGGAATCGCAATCTTTCCTTCCGCAACAAGTGCTCTTATGAACTCAGTATCACGATACTCTTTTTTGGCAACCGCCTCCATCTCCTTGGTCACGATTCCTTTGCGCGCCGCCTCCATCTGTGTTGAATACTCTCTCATTAAAACCTTCTCCTATTCTGATTTTTTATATTTATGGTGTAATAAACTGATTTTTCCATGTTTTATATTCGAATCGCCCCGTTTCTTCAAAGTTCTCACGATTCTATATCATACGTATACGTAGTCGTTGTAAACCGGCTGAAGCCCTTCGCTTTCAATATCCTTATACATTCTGTTAAGGCTTCGTCCGTCCGATATTTCAAACTGCTCATCTCCGGCCTCTTCACCTTTTTCTTTTCCCGAATACTTCTGTTCGTGATCGCCGATTCCCGTCGATACTCCCGCTGAAACCTTGGTAGCAGCAATCTTCACAATGCCGTTTCTAAATTCCGCCGTTTCCCTCGATGAAACCGTTATTCCGCAGAACGGCAGGAATATTCTGTACGCGCAAAGAATCTGGCAAAGCTGCCTCTCGCCCACATCAAGCGGATTTATGGTCTCGTTGTTGATAATGGGGCGAAGCCTTGGACAGGACAAAGACATCTCGGCATAAGGATATTTTCTTTGCAAAAAATATACATGAAGCGCCGAAGCTAGCGCATCCTTCCTGAAATCCGAAAGCCCCAAAAGCGCAGAAAAAGCTACGCCGCGCATGCCGCCCATAAGTGCCCTCTCCTGTGCATCGAACCTATACGGCCAGACTCTCTTGTTTCCCATAAGATGCAGCTGTTCATATCTGACTGTATCGTAAGTTTCCTGAAATACAGTGACGTAGTCCACACCGCACTCGTGAAGATACTTGTAGTCTTTAACATTCACGGGATAAATCTCAATTCCGACCATTCGGAAATACTTCCTCGCGATCTTACATGCCTCTCCGATATACTCAATATCCGAATTGGCGGGGCTCTCTCCCGTAAGGATCAGGATTTCCTCCATTCCGCTGTCTGCTATGACCTTCATTTCATGTTCAATCTGCTCGTATGACAGCTTCATTCTCTTAATTCTGTTATAGCAGTTGAATCCGCAGTAAACGCAATAGTTCTCGCAATAATTTGCAATATATATCGGGGTAAAAAGATATACCGTATTCCCAAAGTGCTTGCTCGTCTCGCGCTGTGCCTTCTCAGCCATCTGCTCCAGAAAAGGCTCCGCCGCAGGTGAAAGAAGTGCTTTGAAATCTTCAATCGAACATCTCTCGCTATCAAGAGCTCTTCTGACATCTTTCGCCGTATACTTGCTGTAATCATATGACTCAAAGTGCTCCATTACATTCTTGCAAACATCGGATTCGATCACGTCCATTCCGGGCAGATAAGCCATGTGATCCGTCCTGAACGAAGGATCGTTCTCAATCCTGTGTTTGCGCTCAAGTCCCGCCTCGGACAATTCATCCGAATCGATCAAAAAATGATTTTCCATATCTTCCTCCTTAGTGTTGCTGTCCATTCTGTACAAAAGTCGAAATATCTTACAACAGCATCACTAATGCAAGAATCCTATCAAAGGATCGGATGCGCTGGCTCCGCGGGTCAAAACTCTTCCGACTCCGGCAAGATATGCCTTTCTTCCGGCTTCAATGGCATCTTTAAATGCCGATGCCATAAGAGTCAGATTTCCTGCTGTCGCAAGCGCTGTGTTTGCCATTATCGCAGCAGCTCCCATCTCCATTGCCTCGCAGGCCTGAGAAGGTCTTCCGATACCCGCGTCAACGATTATCGGAAGGTCAATCTCATCTATAAGAATCTGTATAAATTCTTTTGTAGCAAGTCCCTTATTTGAGCCTATAGGTGAAGCAAGCGGCATGATTGACGCTGCTCCCACTTCCTTAAGCTCTCTCGCAACATTGAGGTCCGGATACATGTAAGGCATTACCACAAATCCTTCTTTTGCAAGTATCTCCGTCGCTTTGATAGTTTCATAATTGTCGGGCAAAAGATATTTCGTATCGCGCATGATCTCAATCTTTACAAAATCACCGCATCCAAGCTCTCTTGCAAGTCTGGCTATACGCACTGCCTCTTTTGCATCTCTTGCTCCGCTCGTATTTGGAAGAAGTGTGACATTCTTTGGAATAAAGTCCAGAATGTTCTCCTCATCCTTCGTATTTGTTCGTCTTACTGCAAGCGTGATTATCTCAGCGCCCGCATCACGTGTTGCAGCCTCGATAAGTTTCATCGAGTACTTTCCCGATCCAAGAATGAATCTTGAATTAAATTCTTTTCCTCCGATAATAAGTTTGTCTTCTGTCATTTTCCTTCTCCTACCCGATGTGCTGTGATATTGCCGATCTGAATTCTTCATTGTCTGCTAAAACTCGGCTTGTCAGCTCATCAAATCATTCACGTTTCCGTTTCTCCCATCAATATGCGCAGCGCCATATGTGCTTCGTGTGCTGCACACACCATCACTCTCGAAGAGATCAATCCTATGCCGTCATTTACGTCACTAACGGAATCTCCGGATAAAAAGAACCTTTTCGAGATCTTTTTTGTCTTAATAAGATTGGCACTTCCAAAGCCCGCCATTCCGGAGCTTGATACAAGGTACTTTTCGGGAGCATTTTCAAGTATCGCATTTACAAGCATTGCTTTGTTCTCTGCCTTATCAAATGCCTCGCAGACTAAGTCTGCGTCTTTTGTAAGTTCGATGACATTTTCTTCTGTGACTTTCGTGTTATGCGTCTCGATGGTTATATATGGATTTATTTCTTTCAGATTATCTGAAAGAGCCTGTGCCTTTGGCATTCCAACCTGCGCAGCCTTATACTGTTGCCTGTGAAGATTGGTTATGTCGACTTTATCAAAGTCGATAAGAATCAGCTTTCCAACTCCCGCTCTTGCAAGGCATATAGCAATATTGGAACCGAGCCCTCCAAGTCCGCAGATTGCCACTGTCGCCTTGTCAAATTTCTTTTGATTCTCGGCTCCGTGCCGCTCTATGAGCGCATTATGGAACTCCTCTCTCGTCGGTGTCATATCAGCCACCTCCCACAAAGCTCACAACTTCTACGATATCTCCGTCCTTAAGAACAGTAGCATCGTAACATACCTTTGGTACGATTTCTTCATTGATCTCAACAGCAATCCTGGCCTTGTCGTAATTAAGTTCCTCAAGAACCGCAGTCAGCTGCTTGTTTTCATATTGGTATTCTTCTCCGTTTATTTTGACCATATACCCTCCTGCTTACTCCTATTTCATAAATCCACCATGTGATCAAGTGGTCCCGAACCCTTTCCCAGATTAAGTCCCGACGCGATTGCATCAGAGATATATGCTTTTGCATTTCGTATAGCATCTTCGAGATTCAAACCAAGTGCAAGGTTTGAAGCTATCGCACTTGAGAGTGTGCATCCCGTTCCGTGAGTATTGCTGCTCTCAATTCTTTTTCCCTCGAACCACGTAAGCTTCCCGTTCTCATAAAGAACATCGCTGGCATCTTCTATGCTGTGGCCGCCCTTTAAAAGAACCGCACATCCGCTCTCATTTCCAAGTTCTTCCGCAGCTTTTTCCATATCTTTTCTCGATGTTATCTTAAGTCCCGTAAGTGCCTGAGCTTCAGGTATGTTGGGCGTTATAACACGACTTATGGGAAAAAGAAGCCTCGCCATAACCTCGGCTGTCGAATCCTTCATAAGGCTGCTGCCGCTTGTAGCAACCATCACCGGATCCACAACAAGATTTTTTACCTTATACTTGGTGAGCTTTTCGTGCACCACCTTAACCTGCTCTGCAGACGGAAGCATTCCGATCTTGGCCGCATCGCACGGAATGTCACTAAGGCAAGCTTCAATCTGCTCCCCAAGGAACTCGGGACTTGCCTCCATAATATCCGTAACCCCTGTTGTGTTCTGAGCTGTGAGCGCCGTTATCGCAGTCATTCCGTATACTTTGTGTGCGGTCATTGTCTTAAGATCTGCCTGAATGCCGGCTCCGCCGCTACTGTCGCTTCCCGCTATAGATAAAACTACTTTCATTGAAAATCTCTCCCGATCGTATAATTTCTGATATGCAATAATCTGCATTTTTCATTGATAAATAGCTTTTATTCGCATTTATATATAATCACAACTCTTCAATCGCTTTAATAAGTCCCTGCGCCGCTTCCCTTGGCGACTCAGATTTCATGATCGCAGACACTACGCAGATTCCGGCAATCGGAATGCCTTTTAATACACCAAGGTTGTCTTTATTTAGCCCGCCTATCGCATTTGCCGGAATCGGCACCGCATTGCAGATATCATTTAAAGTTTCAGTTGAAGTAAGAATCGTTTTTACCTTTGTCGTTGTCGGATATATCGCACCCACACCCAGATAATCCGCACCTGCTTTGTACGCTGCAAGTGCCTGCTCGACAGTCTTGGTTGTTGCGCCAACTATCTTGTCTTTTCCCAGAATCTTTCTTGCCGTCTCAACAGGCATATCCTCTCTTCCGACATGTACTCCGTCTGCGCCTGTCGCAAGAACGACATCAACTCTGTCATCAACGATAAGCGGCACATTGTGCTTTCTTGTGATTTCAAGCGCCTTACTTACGAGATTTATATACTCCGCTGTCGACTTATTTTTTTCCCTGATCTGGACAAAGGTAACACCGCCTTCTATCGCCTCTTCAAGAGCTTTAAGGAATTCTTCGTCGCTCTTATCCGTGCTGTCCGTGACAAGGTAGAGCTTAAGCTGCTTTCTGTCTAGTACCATGTAACTTTCTTCCTTTCTTCAATGATGTCGTCATTTATCTCCGCGATAGCGTCAAACAATCGCATCAGGAACATGTTGCCCTCTGCGTTCTCTCCGCTTATCCCAAAAGCCGACGTCGCATTCACAACCGCTTCAATACTTGTATCTACCGCAAAAAAACTTGCGCACACTGCTCCGAGCATACATCCCGTTCCGGTTATGCTACCGAGCTTTTTCGTTCCGTTCTCGATAACCGCCGTTCTGCTGCCGTCTGTTACTATGTCTTTTTCTCCGCTTGCAAGAACTATGGCATTAAGGTTATTTGCAAGTTCCTTGGCGATGTTGATTGTCTCTTCGAATGTGAGCTTCTTATCCGCATCAACTCCTGATGATTTATAGTCGATGTCGAAAAGAGCCCGTATCTCAGAGTAATTGCCTTTTATCAGCATCGGAGCTTTAGGATTTCTTTTACCTGTCATCTTTTTTACGATGTTTCTTCGAAGCTCCGAGCACGAAACACCCACCGCATCTATCACGACAGGCATCTCTTTTTTCATCGCCTCATCATAAGATACAGCCATCGCCTCAAGCCTGTCCCTCGTTACGTTTCCGAAGTTGAGCAAAAGAGCTTTCGCACTTGCCGTAATCTCACGAACTTCATCGGGATGCTCCGCCATTATCGGTCTTGCACCAAGAAGAAGCACGGCGTTGGCACACTGCATTATTGAGATTGGGTTAGTGATGCAGTGAATTAGGGGCGATTGTTCTTTTAGTTGTTTGCAGATGTTTGTTTTCATATAAGGCTATCCTGTATCTTTCTAAGCATTCCCGTAGCGGCAAGCCTCTTAAGCAGAAGGTACGCAATGCTTCCACCTATGAGCGTTCCCATGATAAATGAAGGGACATAGAAGAAAAGTGTTAGCCCAGTTTTGCCCCAAAGATAAGTCATAACAGGATATGATACGATCGCACCGATAATTCCGGTTCCGATAATCTCGCCGATAACCGCTGCTATAATCTTGCCCTTTGAAAGCTTATACAAAATTCCGGAAAGAGCCGCGCCAAACACCGCACCCGTAAGCGCAAGCGGCGGAATCCCCATCGTCGTCATTCTTATCACGCCGATCAAAACCGCACATGTAAAGGCATACACAGGCCCCATAAACACAGCGCACGTGATATTGATAAGATGCGCCATAGGGCACATTCCCTCAACACGAAGTATCGGAGAAATCACAACTCCAAGCGCGACAAACATAGCAAGCGTAACCATTTTCAGCAATACTTTTTGATTTTTCATATCAATCTCCTTTTGACGGGCCTGAAAATCAATGCACGATAGTGCTTTAGCATCCGGCGGAGGCATCTTTTTTTGCATCAAAAAAGCGGAAGCTCCCGTCCGGTAAGCTTCCGCATAAATCTCCTATTTCTACAAGGCATCCCTACGTTGGCATTATCCAAATCAGGTTCTCGGTCGAAGGTCACACCTTCCTCTCAGCCTGTAATACAAGCTCCCGTCTGTTTAATTTTTATAAATATGGTTATACACCATTATGAATGGAATTACAATATGGCGTTTTCTTAATTGATTCCGTTAATTTTTCACTCACTCCAGCTCATACACAACCTTCCGAATCTCCTCATTAATCTCCTGCCTCCTGTCATTCAAAAGCAGTATCTTATTATATTTGTAATACGCTTCATTTCCCGTCTCGCGAACAAACTTAAGGCTGTAGTAAGCGTTCGAAAGCTCTGTAAGAAAAATGACCATCTCCTGGTTTCCCGAAAGAGACTCCTCATCGCCAAACACGCGATTTATAAATTCAAGGCTGTTTGTAAGATGTCTTCCGCTCACTTCACTTGCATTTTTCCTTGAAAGCTCCCTGCTGTTGAACCACTCTTTCACCACTGAGACAGGATTCTTATCGCAATCCTTGGCAATAATCTCTGCGCAGTTCTTTAGCTCTGCTGCCGCAATTCGCCTGTACTTCTCGTCATCGCGGCTCACCATTCCGGTCTCGACATCCTTCTTTAAAATCTCCAGCTCCTCATCGGCTTTTGACAATAAATACTCCGAAGCAGCATCGGCTTTTAAGGCATTCTTTTCACAGCAACCAAGAAACTCCTTCAAGACTACGAACAAGCTCTTCTGAACCGCTTGATCTTTGGCATAGTCCCTAAACTCTTCCATCAGTTTATCTGTAAGAAGCCCGATAATACTGAGCTTTTCATCAAAGCTTCCGTTTCGAAGGGCATCCCTGTCCTCAAACGCCTCTCCCTCAAGAATCTTGGGAATCTTATAAAGCTCTCTGTACCTGTGATAAAGCTCATAATACGTTGCAAAATCAGAAGCAATATCCGCATTCTGAATATACTGACTGACAAGATTCTCATCCACAACAACGCCGAGTTTCTCATGAACCTTGATAACTCTCGATAAATCCTCCCAGCCTCTTGCGGTCACAAAACTTCTTTTCTCGAGCTCAGTCCTGATGCTGTAGAAATTATCTTTTTTAATCTCCAGATAAGCGAGGATCGCACCGTGAACGCCTGCCTTATATGCATATTCCTTCCACGCCTCAAAGTCCTCTTCAATATCAATCTGACGCACTCTGTCGAGAGTTACTATATCGAAATCTCTGACCGACTTGTTATACTTCGCAGGATTTCCGGCAGTCACAATTATATATCCGTCAGGAAGCTTATGTGTTCCGAAAGTCTTGTACTGAAGAAACTGAAGCATCGTAGGTGCAAGCGTTTCCGAGACGCAGTTTATCTCATCAAGGAAAAGAATTCCCTCTTTTACCCCGGATTTCTCTATCTGATCGTAAACAGCCGCTATTATCTCGCTCATAGTGTATTCGGTTACCGAATACTTCTTCCCACCATACTCTTTCTCAGAGATCATCGGAAGTCCGATGGCGCTCTGCCTCGTGTGATGAGTTATCGTATAAGATACAAGACCTATTCCAAGCTCCCACGCAATCTGCTCCATTATCGCAGTCTTACCTATTCCGGGAGGTCCCATAAGAAGAACGGGTCTCTGCCTGTTTACGGGAATCTCATACTGCCCGCTCTCATCTTTCGTAAGATATGCCCTAACGGCATTTTTCACTTCCTCTTTTGCTTCATTTATGTTCATGGTCAATCCCTCATCTATTGTTGTGCAATTATCTTAAATAAGACGTGTTTCAATTTACACAGCATATTTCATAATCAAATGTATAAATCTATGCGCCATACTCAAAACCACTTTCTTATACATATAGCTTAAGTGCCCACTCCGGCACCTTTGTATCATCGATGTCACCATCCTTCGGAAACGCAAACGCAACATCGTAGTCAGGGCTCTTTTCCGGATACTCTCCATACCCGTCGGTAAAATATATTAGCCCCTTCAGATTCTCAAACTCTCCCTTTTCGCGCAAGTTCTCGACATATTCAAACACAGGCCTAAAGTCCGTTCCAAAGCCGCCTTCAACCGTAATCTTACCGATGCGCCTCTCCATATCTTCAACGGATTCAATAAGCTCATCCTTCTGCACCCTGTCGTCGCACTCGATAAGATGCACCTTGATCTTCTGAAAAAAGCTCTCCTTGTCCAAAAGAATTTTCGCCGCCTCTCGAAGAAATCCCTCAAGCAGCGTATCCGTACAGGACGCCGAAGTATCCACCGCGATCACCAGCTCTTTTAACCGCTTAACTTCCCTGAACTCGTTCTCTTCAATAAGCGGCATATTTCCGTAATGCGTCATCCCAAAGGAATACATCCCGTAGTCGAAGCTATCAAGGTCGATACCGCCCTCTTCCCTAAGTATCATAAACCTCTTTAAAAATTCCCGGTAATCCGTCCTTGACGTATTCTGTATCTGCAGAAGAAAAGAGAGCTTCCCGACCTTATCCGACGCCCTGCTTGAAAGCGCATCTATCTCGCTCTGAAGACGTTTTGCCTCTTTCTCCCAGTCTTTTTCTTTATCCTTAATCTCCCTTAAAACAAGCGGACTTATCAGCTTTTCCTTAAGCTTCTCATCTTCGTCGTTTTCTTTCTCCGGCTCATCCTTCGGAATCCTTCTGAAAAAACCGTGATCATCAAGCTTAAACTCCCGCTCTGCCCGTTCAAGCTCATCTATCGAAAGTTCTTTTCCCTCAACAGAAAAAAATCTGTATAACTTCTCCACAGTCAAAACCTTGAGTTCATCCTCTAAAAGCGCATACATCCTGTCCCTGTAATCCGACGTAACCCTGTAGATGCAAGGATAGTCCATACCGTCGAGAATCGATTCGACCACGATATCGGCGCACAGATCAAAGAGTCTCTCATCCTCATAGAACGCTGAGGTGTACATATGCCTGAATATGCAGTGAAGTATCATGTGCAGATACGTTCTGTTAAGCTTCCCCGGCTCCTCGACAAAGAGCTTTAATATATACGAAGGATTGTACCTGATGTTCACCGCATCCGTACCTACTGTAACCGTCGAAAGATCCATCTCATACCGAAGGCTCATAAGCGCTGCCCCCATGAATCTCATAGCAATATATAGTTCCGTTCTCGAAGCCTCAAGTGCCTTTACACCTACAGCCTCAAGCTCCCTTCTTTTCGCACTTCCGGAAGTACCTTGATCCATGTCTTTCTCCATCTCAGCCTCCGCCTTTTACAAAAGATTGAATTCCTCGAAATTCCCACCGGGCTTTCTGCTCCGCTCGACAATAACCGCGCACAGCAAAGTCTTTCCGGCATCCGTAGCTCTTTTTATCCCCTCTTCGATATGCTCATCAAGGAAAAGAGCTCCGGTCGCACCCATCCTGTAATCAAGGAGCTTACCGATATACTCAAGATTCTCTTCCGTCTCAGATGCCTCATCTATCAATCTGTTAAAAATGCTTCCAAAATTATCGGAAACATACTCCTCATACTTTTCTCTGAATCTGTCTTCAAGTTTAAGCGGATACAAAAGCCTCCCCATAGCTATATCCTCAGCGATCTCGCTTCCGTCTATTATCGCCTTTTCAAAGAGCTTGTCATACTCCCTGAAATTGATGAAACTCCTGTCAACGCACTCCCTGTACGCATAGCCCGATCCGCCTATAGAGAACTGGATCGTCCTCGCCATTGTATTCTCATTGAAATCATAAAGAAACTCAGGAAAGGTCAAAAGAGCTTCTTCAACGTTTCCATCCTCCTGATGAATCTTTATCCAAAAGCTCAGTGTCCTGTCCACATCCGCGAGAAAATTTCGAATTATCTCGTATCTTCCGCTTTTTATAGTCACATCTATTTTTCTGAGACTGTCGCACTGCCTCAAAACGCCGTCGTAATAATCGATTATTCCATCGTACACGCTTATCTCTTTAAGCGACTTACAGTTGTGAAAAGCAAATCCGAAAACAGTCTTAATACTCTTGGGAAGTACAACACTTTCGATATCGTCTCTTCCTGAAAAAGAGTGATTTCCTATTTCCTCAACCAAGGCGCCGTCAATCTTATGAGGTATCACAAGTTTCCTGATGCTGCCCTCATATCCCGTTATCGCAATATACTCATGTCCGTCTTTTTTATGATTCTTTTTCTCATACAAAAACATTTCGCTTTAAAGTTCCTTCCTGCACTACTCGAAGTTTACCAAAACCACTACCTCGGCGCAACATTGTGGTCACAACGCTTTAAAACTTGTATATACAACTTACGTTTAATCGGTGATAAAATACATATATTATCTCAAGCTTATTATAAAGGGGAGCAATCATGGATAACCCAAAATCAACATCGCTTAAATATCAGCAAATAGAGGAAGAACTAAAGCAACTCATCCTGGAGGAAAAGATAAAACCCGGAAAAAAAATGCCGTCCGAGAACGTGCTTACCGCAAAGTATGGCGTAAGCCGTCAGACAGTCAGAAAAGCCATCTCCAACCTGATAAATGAAGGCTTTGTATATGCGGTTCAGGGAAGCGGCACTTACTGCTCCGATGCTTCAAGATTTAAAAAAGACTCAAAGGATATCGCCGTTGTGATGACGTACCTTTCGGACTACATTTTCCCGAAAGTCATAAGCGGTATCGATTCCGTTCTTTCTGAAAACGGGTACAGTATTGTGCTCAAAAATACAAACAACTCAAGGACAAGAGAAATAAAGTGTCTGGAAGAGCTTATTGAAAAAAATATCGACGGCATAATCATAGAACCCAGTAAGAGTAACGTTTTTTGCAAGCACAAGTATCTGTATGACAAGCTTGATTCTTACGGAATCCCCTATATCTTCATTCAGGGCGCATACTCCGTTATGGAAGACAAACCGCATGTCATCATGAATGACGAGAAAGGCACATATCTTTTGACAGAGCACCTGATCAATCTTGGACACAGGAATATCCTCGGGGTATTTAAAAGCGATGACACGCAGGGGCAAAACAGGCACAAAGGTTATGCCAAGGCTCTCGCCAAAGCAGGAATCACATATGATCCGGAAAATGTCATATGGTTCTACACAGAAGACAGAGCCGTGCACCCCTACACCACTCTGCAGAAGATGATCAAAAGCGGTAAAAAAGTCGACGCCATCGTAGCCTACAACGATCAGATAGCCTTTCACCTCATCAAAGCTATACGCGAGCTCGGCCTTAAGGTTCCTGAGGACATTTCAATCACAGGATATGACAACTCGCAAACTGCAAGTAACACAGACATTACCCTCACAACCATAGCCCACCCCCAGCAGGAACTCGGCAAGATTGCCGCAGAGGCACTCCTTAAAATGATCCACGGCGAAGAAGTCGACAAAACAATTGTCATAGAACCCAAGCTCATCGTTGGCAACTCCTGCAAAAGCATGTAAAAATTAACCCCTAAACGGTAACCCGCACAGAATGTTTACAACTTGACCACTCGTACGTACAAGTTTGAAAATCAGATTATAACGTATTGTCTTTTTTGTGAGAAGGGAAAGCAATACATGGGGTAATAACGCTATATTTTTAAGGAGGGTTACACATGATCAAAACAAAGTCATACAAGTTTTGGTTTTGCACGGGCTCTCAGGATCTTTATGGGGATGAAGTCCTGAGACACGTTGCCGATCATTCAAAAGAAATTGTTGAAGAGCTCAACAAATCCGGAATGTTACCGTACGAAGTTGTATGGAAACCGGTTCTTATAACAAACCGGCTCATCAGACAAACTTTCAACGAGGCAAATGCTGACGAAACATGCGCAGGCGTCATCACATGGATGCACACATTTTCACCTGCAAAGTCCTGGATAATCGGACTTCAGGAGTTCAGAAAGCCTCTCCTTCACTTGCACACTCAGTACAATGAAGAAATTCCTTACGATACAATTGATATGGACTTCATGAACGAGAACCAGGCTGCACACGGCGACAGAGAATACGGTCACATCGTCAGCAGAATGCGTATTGAGCGCAAGGTTATCGCAGGATATTGGAAAGACACCGAAGTAAGAAGCAGGATCGCATCCTGGATGAGAACCGCTGTCGGCGTCATGGAATCAAGCCACATCAGAGTTATGAGAGTTGCCGACAACATGAGAAATGTTGCGGTTACAGAAGGTGATAAGGTTGAAGCTCAGATCAAGTTTGGCTGGGAAGTTGATACTTATCCCGTAAATGAAATTGCAGACAGCGTAGCAGCTGTAAATGCTGCCGACGTAAGCGCACTGCTCGATGAATATTATGACAAGTACGAGATCATTCTCGACGGAAGAGATCCCGATGAATTCAAGAAACACGTAGCCGTTCAGGCTCAGATAGAACTTGGTTTTGAGAGATTTCTTGAGGAAAAGAACTATCAGGCAATCGTAACTCACTTCGGAGACCTCGGTTCACTCGGCCAGCTTCCCGGACTTGCAATCCAGAGACTTATGGAAAAAGGCTACGGATTTGGCGCAGAGGGTGACTGGAAAGTTGCCGCAATGGTTCGTCTTATGAAGATAATGACCGCAGGCATGAAAGACGCTAAGGGTACTTCAATGCTTGAGGATTACACATATAACCTTGTAAGAGGAAAAGAAGGAATACTCGAAGCTCACATGCTTGAGATATGCCCTACTATCGCAGACGGCCCTATCAGTATCAGGGTTAAACCTCTTTCAATGGGTGACAGGGAAGATCCCGCAAGACTTGTATTTACATCAAAAGAAGGAAAGGGTGTTGCCACATCACTTGTTGACCTCGGAAACAGATTCCGTCTTATTATCAACGAAGTTGAATGTAAAAAGACAGAAAAGCCCATGCCTAATCTTCCGGTTGCAACAGCATACTGGACACCGTATCCGGATCTTTACACAGGTGCTGAAGCATGGATTCTTGCAGGCGGCGCACACCACACAGCATTCTCTTATGACCTCACAGTAGACCAGATGGCTGACTGGGCTGAGATCATGGGAATTGAATCTGTAATAATTGATAAGAACACTTCTATACCGGCGTTTAAGAGAGACCTTAAACTCGGTGAAGTATTCTATAGATAACCCCACAAACCTCTTTTTTTCAGGGAAATACCGACCATTACAGTATTTCCTTAACCACTTCGCGGGATGCGCAAAAACGCTTCATCAGCGCTTCCCAAAATTGCACGACTTATGCAAAAGGCTGACGCTTAGGTACCCCCATAGCGTCAGCCTTTTGCTTTATTAAATTAATTCTTTGTCCTTATAGTTATGGCTTTCTCGATAACAGATACATCCGTTTCCTTGTAGGATCCGCCATATTCGCCGTCCAAAGTCCATTCTACTTCTTCCGAAGCCTTGAACGTAACATGCTTAACCTGCTTATATGTAAGGTACGGGTTATCGGGCTGCTTCATCGCAAGTGCCGAGATTATTGAATTAAATTCAGCAAGATTCTTGGGCGCGTGTATAAGAATAAGCTCCATCTGTCCGTCATCCTGCTGTATCAGCTCATCTCCAAAGAGCGTCATTCCCGCAACAGATGATGAGTTGCTCACTGCTCCGAAAACGTAGTCACCGCTCTCTTTTACTCCGTCCGCTTCAATTTCCATATGACAGCTGTATCCGATATTCTGCGGAAGTTCTGCAACCGCACTGAGTAAGTATGCCGCATAACCAAGAACATTTTTAAGTTCCTGATCCGTTGCATAACTTACTTTAGAAAAAGCTCCGAACGCCGCAACATAATTAAAATACGTGCCATTCATCTTTCCTACATCATACTTGAACGGCTTTCCGTCTACCGCGGCCTCGATTGCCCTTGCTCTGACTCCCGGTATTCCCAGTCCCTTTGCAAAATCATTGGTACTTCCCGCCGGTATATACGACAAAACAGGCTTATTGCACATACGCATTATTGCATTTACAACATGATTGAGCGTACCGTCTCCGCCGCTGCACAGTATGGCGTCAACACGACCGTCATACTGATAAATGATAGTTTCCGAGGTAATATCATCCTCAGGCAAAATAGGGAATACAACCGGCTCATATCCTGCCTTCGCAAACCTCGTAACTATGTCCAAAGTATAATTTCCTGCTTTTCCAACCCCCGCAGTTTTATTTATCAAAATAAGAACTCTTTTCTCCATATGCGTTACCCCCGTTGTATCTTTATTTCTTTTTGTATGTCCTGTACGTATATGTTATGTCGAAATAAACCTGTTCCTCACTCTCTTCTACAAGTTCCCAGGCAGTGTTTTCATCAAGATTAGGGAAAAAACTGTCTGCCTGATATTCCTTATCGATAAAAGTGACAATCGCTGTATCACACTCATCAATAAATTCATTATACACGCTTGCTCCACCAATGATAAATATATCATCAGAAGGAACACCTTTTAAAAGCTCAGCAAGCTCTTCCTTATTGTGCGCAACAACAGCATCCTTTACTTCATAGTCTTTTCTTGTTGAAAGGATAATGTTATTTCTTCCGGGAAGCACTACCCCTCGAGGAAAAGTCTCAAGAGTCTTACGACCATACACGATAGTCTTTCCCATTGTTAAATTCTTAAAATTCTGCTGATCGGCTCTGATGCTCACCAAAAGGCGTCCCTGATATCCGATTGCCCAATTCTTATCCACTGCTACTATTGCTTTCATATTCTCCTCCAAAATAGAAGGGCTGCAAAATATTGCAGCCCTCATAGTCTATTATTTTATTACTTTACAGTAAGTGAATCCCATGTATCAGCCGGAACAAGTGTGATATATGTCTTACCAGTGTTGATCTGAATCTCTTCACCCTTATCGTCATAGTACTTAGTTACATGTGTCTCTCCGTCCTTAACCCATGTAATGTCCTTGGCAACACCGTTTGTGATATACCATCCGGGCTGTCCTGCTGCGATACAGTTATAAATAAGATAACCGTGATCATCATACTGATGGAAATCACATTTCTGGATAATTACGTTCTTGAAGCTGAGAGGTTCATTGTCCTCAGCATCCTCATGACGTGATCCATACTCATAATACTCATATTCTTTAGTCTGATCGTTGTACTTAAGAGTTGAAGTATTATGCCAGAAAGGAAGTGCAATCTCTGTTGCAGGATATGTTCTGTCATATACTTTTGTAAGGTCTACTTCTTTGCCATAAGGAGCAAAGTTGAAGTGACTACCGTCATTCTTATACTCAGTGTATGTTTTTGAATATCCTGTTTTGCTTGCTGTATTTGAGAAGTTCTCATCAAGATCTCCCTTGCAAACATACTCTGTAAATTCTCTGGGCTTTCCGTTCTTTACTCTGGAAAATGTGCCTGAGAAATGCTGTGCCCAAGGATTCTTCAAATACTCATCGATATAGAAAGGTCCGCCGTCATGGCAAAGTACCGCATTCCACTCAGCTGCAAGAAGAATATTAGTAGGACGTGTACTTCTTACGCTTCCCATCTGTTCAATCTTTTCCCAGTCCTTAACGATACACATAAGTCTGGTAATTCTGTCATTCTGTGTGCTGTTCATAAGCTCATAAACAACGTCTGCTTCCGATGTTCCGAAATGAGGAAGCGCTGTCTTCTCATTATCAACCATTACAGCGACGGGACGCTGATCTTTAAGTTCTTCACTGATAGGCTCACCTGTGATCTCACTGAGGTACATTCCTTCAGGAACTTCAAAGTTCTCTGCCTCTTCTGTAGAAGCCTCTGAAGAAGCCTCAGTTGTAACATCCTCAACCGAAACTGAGAGTGATGAATCATCAGCTCCCTTATCTTTTCCACAAGCTACAACGGAAAAGGCCATAGCTGTGCACATTGCAATCGCAATAAATTTTTCCCTTTTTTTCATAGTAAACATCTCCCAATTTTTCTTAACTAATTAAGTCAATGCAATTATTTTACCAAATATCGCCTATTTTTTCCACAAAGAAATTATGATATGCTATTTGAAAGGGGGAAACGCCATGAAACTTACCTTTATCGGCGCTGACCACGAAGTAACGGGCAGTTGCCATTTACTTTCCGCTTGTGGAAAAAATATTCTTATAGATTACGGAATGGAACAGGGCAAAGATTATTTCGAAAATGTTCCGATTCCCGTTTCAGCTCCCGAAATCGATTATGTATTTCTCACCCACGCTCACGTGGATCATTCGGGAAATCTTCCTCTTTTATACGCCAAAGGATTCAGGGGAAAAATATACTCAACCGACGCAACCTGCGATCTGTGCAACATTATGCTCAGAGACTGCGCACATATTCAGATGCAGGAAGCCGAATGGCGTAACAGAAAAGCTAAGCGAAATAAAGAAATAACGCGGATGGAGCCCACCTATTCCATGGAAGATGCAGAAAAGACGATCAAGTCTTTTATCCCATGTAAATACGGAGATGAGATATCTGTCTGCGACGGTATAAAGATACGCTTCACCGACATCGGCCACCTTCTCGGTTCGGCCAGCATTGAAGTATGGATTACGGAAAAAAATATCAGCAAGAAAATTGTCTTTTCCGGCGACATCGGAAACAAAGATCAGCCACTGATAAAGAATCCACAGCTTACAGATTCCGCAGACTATGTTCTGATAGAATCAACCTACGGTGACAGACTGCACGGAACTGAGAAACCCGATTACATAAAAGAACTGTCGGAAATTCTTGACAGAACTTTTGCAAGAGGCGGAAATGTTGTCATCCCCTCTTTTGCCGTCGGAAGAACTCAGGAAATGCTATACTTTATCAGGAAAATAAAAAAGGACGGACTCGTAAGATCCTTCCCGAATTTCCCGGTATTTGTAGACAGTCCGCTCGCCGTTGAAGCAACTGAGATATTCGATGAAAACCGCTACGAATGCTACGATGAAGAGGCTATGGAACTTGTAAAGCGCAAGATAAATCCCATAACTTTTCCGGGACTTAATCTTGCCATCACAACAGAAGAATCACGAGCCATCAACGAGGATCCTGAGCCAAAGGTTATCATCTCTGCATCAGGCATGTGCGAGGCAGGCCGTGTAAGGCACCACTTAAAGCACAACCTCTGGCGTGAAGAATGCACGATTTTGTTTGTCGGCTACCAATCGATCGGCACAACGGGAAGAACTATCATTGACGGCGCCGAACAGATAAAACTCTTTGGCGAAACTGTTGATGTCAAGGCAGATATCTGCAAGCTTGAAGGACTTTCGGGACATGCCGATAAAAACGGACTTATTGAATGGATAAACGGATTTAGCAAAAAGCGTCCCAAAAAAGTATTTGTCGTACACGGTGAAGACAGCGTATGCAACTCTTTTGCCAAACTCCTACGAGACGAGTACGGATTCGATACATATGCACCTTACAGCGGAACCGAGTTTGACCTTGTGTCCGGAACATTCATAAAAGAAGCTGTTCCCATTCCCAAGAAGACAAAGGAAGCCACTCTCGTATCCGATGTCTATGCAAGACTCAAAGCAGCCGGTGCAAGACTTGTCGGCATAATCGCAAAGAGCGAAGGCATGACAAACAAAGATAAAGCAAAATTTGCAGATCAGATAATCGCATTATGCGACAAATGGGGAAAATAACGTTATATAAATTTAGGAGGAACGGTATGTCAAAAGCCGATGAAATTTTTATTTCCATGTGCAACGATATCATGGAAAACGGAACATCAACAGAAGGCGAGAAGGTTCGCCCCCACTGGCCGGACGGAACTTCCGCTTATACCATAAAGAAATTCGGTGTCGTGAACAGATACGATCTTTCCAAAGAGTTTCCTATCATGACTCTCAGAAAAACCGCACTTAAAAGCGCAACCGACGAGATACTTTGGATCTACCAGAAAAAGAGCAACAACATAAACGATCTTCACAGCCATATCTGGGATGAATGGGCCGATGAAACAGGCTCAATCGGAAAAGCCTACGGCTACCAGATTGCTCAAAAAAGCATATACAGAGAAGGCGAGTTCGACCAGATCGACAGAGTCATCTATGACCTAAAAAACAATCCATTCAGCAGACGTATCATGACAAACACTTACGTGTTCTCAGATCTTCACGAAATGAACCTGTACCCATGCGCTTACAGCGTAACTTACAATGTCACCCAGAAAAAGGGCGAAGGCAGACTTACGCTCAACGCTGTACTCAATCAGCGCTCACAAGACGTGCTTGCCGCAAACAACTGGAATGTTGTTCAGTATGCAGTTCTTGTTCATATGTTGGCTCAAGTCTGTGATATGAACGTCGGCGAACTTGTACACGTTATCGCAGATGCGCACATCTACGACAGACACATTCCTCTTGTAAAAGAGCTTATTAAGAGAACTCCTCTTCCCGCTCCTAAATTCACATTAAATCCGGACATAAAAGATTTCTACGAATTTACAAGAAATGACGTGTCACTTGAAAACTACGAGGTTGCCGGAGAGCAGCTCAAAGACATTCCTATTGCAATCTGACGAGGCTGACTTAAACTAATGGACAATTTTGCAAGTTTCCGCAAATTATCAGGAAACACACTAAAAATAATAGCTTGCGTGACAATGCTTATAGACCACATAGGTGCAGCTATAATTGCTCCACTGGTAGAAGATGACATTTTACCCGTGGGGATGTCTTTTGATACCCTTAACACGATATATAAGGCGATGAGATTTATAGGAAGGACTTCTTTCCCTCTCTTTATCTTTCTCATCGCAGAAGGATTCCTACATACTTCAAGCAGACTAAAATACGCAATTAGTCTGCTTGTTTTTGCATTAATATCAGAGATTCCTTACGACTATGCCTTTTACAGCGGACTACATCTTGAAAACAATAACGTATGCATAACTCTTTTTATTGCGCTTATCACGTTATGGAGTGTAGATGCCGTAAGTAATTATTTTCAAAAAAAGAATCTGAATGCCACTTATGCAATGGTCGCAGGCATCATCATTATCCTGCTCACATCCGGCGCTGCCGCTTTCATGCAGAGTGACTACAAATGCTATGGGGTCTTTCTTGCAGTGATATTCTGCTTCTTTAAGCCTCTTTTCCCTTTAAATGTACTTGCCGCATATTTTGTTATTGCTTCATACAACACAGAATGGCAAAGCTTTCCCGCCTTTCTCCTCATATGTCTGTATAATCAAAAACAAGGTAAAAAGCTTGGCAGATATAAATATCTGTTCTACGCTTTCTACCCTGTTCATCTCATCATTTTATACGTGATAAGGCTCCTTATCGCCGGTGCACTTTCAAACTGATTCAATTACCTGCAATGCCAGCCATAGCTTCCTGTGCTGCAGCAATATTCGTTGTAGACAGAGTATATGTCTGCAACATATCCGTTGAAAATCTGACAGTATTATACTTATCTACGGTAACAACCGCATATTCCGTATAGCCCGAATCCTTATCTCCGGTAAGTATATAGACCTCATCGCCCTTTAATACATCCATCTCAACTTCAACGGTAGCCTTGTTTGGCAATAGATCATTCTGATTAAATGATATCTCATATGTTCCCGGATAAAATGAATCCGTATCTTTTGTTATCGTTCCGCTGTATGGGAGCATCTCATCATTATCGTCTTTAACCGTTACCCTCTGAGTAAACCTGCTGTTTGTAGACAAATCTGCAACTATTTCTTCGTCGCTATTGGAAGCATCATCCTTTTTTTCATCGACGCCCAAATACTTAAGAAGTGTTTCTTCTGCGGCATAGTATGCATCTTCGTTATCAGCTGCCTGCTGATTCGAACCGTGTCTGTTATAAACATGCAGACATACGGCTGACAAAACAGCTACAAATACCACAGCAAGAACAATAACCACCCATCTTGCTCTTTTCATCTTCACCTCAAAACAAACTTTATACTTTTTTAACCTTTATTTCACAGAATAAACTAAAGTTTATCACAATTTGGACACAGATTCCAATAGATTTTTTCAAAAATATTGCAAATTTTATTCAATTTCTCTACAAATGCCTTATCTACGCCATGTTTTAGGTTTCATGATAATAAATATCGGCAAAAGTTCGAGTCTTCCCGCCAACATATCAAACATAAGAACCAATTTGGACAAAGCAGAGAACTCTGAATAATTGCCCATGGGACCTACCATTCCAAGTCCGGGTCCTATATTGTTAAGAGTAGCCGCAACTGAGGTTACTGTGGTCTGAAAATCAAAATTATCAAGTGCAACGATTATTGTTGAAACAATAAATGTCATAACATACAGGCCAAGATACGCAGAAACAGACTTGACCGTGGTACCTTCAACCGTATGTCCGTCCATATATACTCTCTTGATAGCTTTGGGATGAACAATAAAGTTAAGTTCATTCCTAAAGTTCCTTACTACGATAATGGCTCTCGAGAATTTGAAACCACCGCCCGTCGAACCGGCACACGCTCCGACAAGCGACAAGATACACAGGATCATCTTGGAAAACATCGGCCACTTGTCAAAGTCAAGTGTTCCGAAACCTGTCGTAGTCATAACGGAAACAACCGCAAAGAGCGAATGGTGGAACGAAAGTCCTGCGTTATTAAGAACTCCCGCTCTGTAAATATTCACAGCAATAAGTGCCGCCGCTATAAACATTGTTCCGAAGTAGAATTTTACTTCGTCTATTGCAAAAGCCTCTTTCGGCTTCTTGTTCAAAAGAAAATAGTAAACGGTGAAGTTTACTCCGCAAAGTGCCATGAATACAATGATTATGGCCTGGCTTAATACGGAATATCCGCCCACACCGGCGTTATTAACAGCAAATCCGCCTGTACCAACGGTTGAAAAAGATATTGTTATCGCATCGTAAAGCGGCATTCCCGAAAGGAACAGGCATATGATCTCAACAACCGTGATTCCGAAATATATAAGATAAAGAATTTTAGCAGTATCTTTTACCTTGGGAACAATCTTACCTACAACAGGCCCCGGGCTTTCCGCACGCATAAGGTGCATACTGTAGCCGTCCGCCATCGGAACGATTGCAAGAAGGAATACCAAAACTCCCATTCCACCGATCCAGTGAGTAAATGTCCTCCAAAACTGTACACTGTATTCGATACCGTCAAGACTCGTGAGAATACTTCCTCCGGTTGTCGTAAGACCTGATATTGTCTCAAACACAGCATCAATGTAATTGGGAATAGCTCCGGTAATAACAAAAGGAACCGCGCCCAAAAGACTCATAAGTATCCATGCCACGGCCGTAATGGAAAAGCCTTCTTTTGCATAGATAACCTTGTTTGAAGGTTTTTTACGAGAGCCAATGACTCCGACAATCATGGCAACTGCCGCGAGCGCCAGGAAAGACACTGCGCTGTCGTATTCCTTATAGATTATTGCCACCACGAACGGCAACATAAACAGACATCCCATGACTCTCATAAGTCTGAAGAGAATGTATCTGATCATTGAATAATTCATTTTTTAGTTCTCCAAAATATCATTTATGTCTTTTAATCCTGTTTGTGTCGTAACAACGATAACAGAATCTCTGTCCTTTATCACACTTGCACCTGTCGGAGATATGATCTCTCCGTAGTGATTAATGCAGGCAATAAGAATACCTTTCTTAAGATTAAGCTGTGCAAGAGGAACTCCTATTACAGGGCTTCCGTTTCTGACAATAAACTCAAGTGCTTCTACACGCTCATCGTTGAGCTTGTAAAGTGTCTCGATATTACTGTCTTGGGAAGCAGACATTCCTCTTACGAACTGAACAATCCTGTCCGCCGTAATATTCTTGGGATAAATGACACTTCCTATATCAAGTGAACCGATTATATCGCCATAATTTACCCTATGAACCTTGGTAATGATCTTTGCCTTGGGATTTATGCTCTTAACATACATTGAGAGCATAATATTCTCCTCATCAAGATTTGTAAGAGCTACAAAAGAACCGACAGAAGTAATACCCTCTTCAAGAAGCATATCTTTGTCTGTTCCGTCTCCGTTTATTATAAGTGCCTGAGGAAGAAGCTCTGAAAGCTCCTTGCATCTTACAGGGTCTTTTTCAAAGAGCGTAACTTTGATTCCGATAGACATGAGCTCTTTTGCCAGATAAAAACCTGTCTCTCCTCCGCCTACGATTATCGTCGAAGGAACCTTTGCTGTCGGAAGTCCGAGTTTTCTAAAGAAAGCAAGTGTATTTCTGCCGGAACCGAAAATTGTTATCTCATCCCCTGCCCTTAATATAAAGTTACCATCAGGAATGAATACTTCATTGTCACGTGATACCACGGAGATAATGACCTGTTTCTTAAGGTCGTCTGGGATATCTTTCAAAGCCTTATCGCAAATTCTTAGATTCTTGGTAACGATAAACTTTACGAGCTCCGCTCTTCCCCTTGAAAAAGTTTCAACCTTCGTTGCAGACGGGAACTTAAGAAGTCTGTCCGCTTCTCCCGCCGCCGCTTCCTCGGGATTGATTACCATTGAAAGACCAAGTTCTTCTTTGATGAAATTGATCTCTTTTTTATAGATCGGATTACGAACTCTGGCTATTGTATGGCAATTACCTGCTTTCTTTGCTATAAGACAGCAAAGAAGATTAAGTTCATCCGACTCCGTAACAGCAATCATAAGATCCGCCGACTCAATACCTGCGTCCTTCATTATGGAATAGCTGGCACCATTACCCACTATTCCCATGACATCATAACTGTTAACCACATACTGAAGAACATTGCTGTTCTCCTCTATGACCGTTATATCATGTCCCTCCTTGCTAAGTTGTTGAGTAAGCGTCTGGCCGACATTTCCACAGCCAACTACTATGATCTGCATATAATTCCTCCATATAAAAGACTAAAAGGTTGCTCCAACAAAAAAACCTGAGCAACCTCTATTATTATATTGTTTAATCAGATAATAATCAACCTGCGCAAAAAGCGCTAAAACATGGTTTTCTTGAACATAAAGGTCCTGAAAGTCGCTGTTTTATCGTTTTTTTATAATAATTTCCCCTTAAGTTCATTGTATATATAGCATTCTGACAGTACAATTATGATGTCGGTGAAGTTTTTTTACACCGACTTTTGTATATAATTTCATAATAAGGAGACCGAAAATGAGAAATATTTTCTCCCAATTTTTCCAAGGACGTTACGGTTCCTACGGAATGGACAAACTCACAAGGTTTCTTTTGATATTGTCAGTAATAGCTTTGATCGTCTCGCTTTGTTCACCATTTGGTTTCTTATACTATGTTGCCTTTGCGTTATTGATCTACTCATATTTCAGGCTTTTATCGAAAAATATCACTAAGAGATACAAAGAAAATGAGAGTTTTATCAAGGCCGAACAAAAGATCCGTTTATTCTTCGGAAAGAAACACAACAAAATTATACAGTACAGACACTATCACATTTATACCTGCCCGCAGTGCAAACAAAAGATACGCATACCAAGGGGCGCCGGAAACATTATGGTTCGATGTCCCAAATGTATGACAGAATTTAAGAAGAAAGCTTAACATGAAAAAATATCTGGTAGTTTACGCCAGTGAAACAGGAAACACCCTTATGCTGGCAAAAGAAATTTATAATGCCATAGCTTGTCCAAAAGATGATAAAGCGCTTGTGGACATAAGATCATGGAACGGGACTCTGGATGCAGAGCTTTATTTTATAGGTTTCTGGATTAACAGAGGTTCATGCAGCCTGGAGATAATTGACCTTATCTCCTCTCTGCATGGCAAAAACGTTGTTTTCTTCGGCACATGTGGTTTGGGTGACAGCTACGCGTACCATAAAGTTCTTGAGCAAAATGCCAGAGCATGGCTCGCTGCTGACAATAATTTTCTGGGTTCATTCTTTTGTCTTGGAAAAATGCGTCAGGAAATCAGAAACAAATATGAGTCTCTTCGCGGAACATGTGAAGATGTTCAGATAGATATAATGCTTAGTATGCTTGACGATGCATCAAATCATCCCGATAACCGGGATCTTTTGCAGGTAAGACTTTTTACGGATGAAATACTTGTGAAAGCCGAGAATTATACTGCGGCTTATATCTGATTTTTTTTAGAGTATATTAGTGAACTCTTATCGTACTTGCGCTTATCTGAAAGCTTTCTTCGCATTCATCGTCGGCAGCTCTCTGATAGGTTATTGTGAACGTACGATACTTGGATCTGATAATATACACAGTCTGATAAACAGCTTGAGAGCCTTCGGGTTCATAGTGGGCGTCTATCTTGTAACCGGGATAGCCGTCTATTTCTATGCGTTCAAAAGATTCCACTTTAAAACCTACATCTCCTCCATATTGTGCCGCATAACCGGCCGAAACAAGAGTTTCGTACTTATGCTTATCAAGCTTAGCCAAGCTGTCTATAGTCTTTTCGCCGCTTGCCTGCTCAGCTTTTTCCCTGTTTGTAAGCATAAAATCGTTGCTGTTATTGTGAACAACATAGCTTACGGAAGATGATTCCATAGGTCTGTACTTATTTACATAATAGCCTTTAACTCCGGCCGGAACAAATTCGGGATTAAGGACAAAAGTACAGCCGGTCGCTTCCTTAAGTTCCTCTCCTGCCGCCAGTTCAAGGCATAGAGCGTTAGTAACAAAAATGGCAAATGCCATTGATGCCGCAAGTATTACATTGAATAAAATTTTCTTTTTATTCATAAACATGACGCCCCGTTTCATTAAATGACCTGACCACATTACATGGCCAGGTCTTCAAAATATCTTTTACCAAAAATGTAAACTATCAAGCCTCATAACTGTCAATAAGCTCAAGAGTATGTTCTTCGTTCATCTTCTTGCACATCTCAACGAGCGCATCGAGAGGAACATTCTGAACCTGCTTGTTGGAACCGCGAACATTGATAGATACAGTATTCTCCTGCGCTTCCTTATCACCGACAACGATGATGTACGGGTCTTTGTAGTTCTTGAACTTTTTGATCTTCTCTTTCATGTTGTTGTCTGAGTAATCAGCCTCAACACGAATTCCTGCATTCATAAGAGCAGTTTCAACCTTCTTGGCATACTCATTGTGCTCAACACGGATGGGTACGATACCAACCTGATAAGGGCTGAGCCAGAACGGGAATACTCCCTTGAAGTTCTCAATAATGATACCGATGAATCTCTCAAGTGAACCGTAGATAGCTCTGTGAATAACTACAGGCATCTGCATCGTTCCGTCCTGCGCCTGGTATGTAAGGCCAAAATTATGAGGAAGCTGGAAGTCAAGCTGTACAGTACCGCACTGCCACTCTCTTCCGAGCGCATCCTTGATCTGAAGGTCGATCTTAGGTCCGTAGAACGCACCGTCACCTTCGTTGATCTCATATCCACCCTCGCCGTACTTCTCATCGAGGATTTCCTTAAGAGCAGCTTCTGCTCTGTTCCACACTTCAATATCACCCATGAAGTCTTCAGGTCTTGTTGAGAACTCGGCTCTGTAAGTAACACCGAATGTTGAGTAGATCTCATCAGCGATTGCGATAACATCGGCAATCTCTTCTTTTATCTGTGACTCCATTACGAATGTATGGTCATCATCCTGACGAAACTCCTGAACACGGAAAAGACCGTTCATCTGGCCTGACTTTTCTTTACGATGAAGAACATCATATTCACTGTAACGGATAGGAAGCTCTTTATAAGAGTGATTTGTTCTCTTATATGTCATCATCGCATTAGGGCAGTTCATAGGCTTTGCAGCCATTGTGTCGTCCTGCTCACGGTTATAAACAACAGAACCTGCCTGAATCTTAATATTCTTAGGCTCTTCTGTAGGTTCGTTGATATTCTCAAGAACTCCGGGAATCTCGGCATCTGCCTTGAGCCATCCCGAAACACCGGGAACCATGAACATGTTATTTACGTAATGAGCCCAGTGTCCGCTTATAAGCCAAAGCTTTTTATTATTTACAAGAGGAGCTGCGATTTCTGTATATCCGTGTCTCTCCTGTACTTCTCTTGAATATTTAAGAAGTGCCTGATACATCTTCCAGCCTCTGGGAAGCCAGTAAGGCATACCGGGTGCAGTCTCATCAAACATAAAGAGGTCAAGCTGTGCACCGATCTTCTTGTGATCGCGCTCCATTGCCTCCTGGATCATCTTGATGTGCTTTTTAAGCTCATCCTTGCTTGGGAATGCATAGAGATAGATTCTTGAGAGCTGATCTCTCTTCTCATCACCTCTCCAATACGCGCCTGAAACAGCCTTGATCTGATAAGCTGCGTTCATAAGCTCCTGCGAGTTACCTACGTGAGGTCCGCGGCAAAGATCAACATAATCATCGCCTGTATAGTAAACCGTCAAAATCTCATCTTCAGGAAGGTCCTGAATAAGCTCGGTCTTGAATTTCTGGTCTTTGAACATTTCAAGTGCTTCTGCTCTTGAAACTTCCTTGCGTGTAAAATCTTCTCTTCTCTTGATGATCTCGCGCATCTTATCTTCGATGGTCTTGAAATCATCCTGTGTCACAGCCTTGGGAAGTACAAAATCGTAGTAGCAACCGTCATCAATCTGAGGTCCGATTGCGTACTGTACTTCTTTTCCGTAAAGCTCGATAACAGCCTTAGCGAGAATGTGTGCCAATGAATGGCGGTAAACTTCTAAATATTCTTCTTTTGTCATTTCAGCTCCTTCTGCTATACCTACCGGGTACAGCCATGCTTATTTTATTAGTAAGGTGAAAATGCCTTCTCTGTGGTCAAGGCATAATGTGCAATATTTTGCTCCATTAAACCAAACGCTACATTGAGCCCAAAGCATCAATTTCATCGTGCATAGGCACTCGAAATTGATTGGTCTCAACTCCGCGGTTTAAAGTCGCAAAATCTTGCACATTATTGCCTTATGACCACAAAGTAGTCCTTTTCGCCATCTACTTCTTTATCATTCCTAAACTGGATTGACTTTATTCTTAAATGAATCCAAATTATGCGTTCTTTCCGCAGCACTTCTTGTATTTCTTTCCGCTTCCGCACGGGCAGGGATCGTTGGGGTAGATCTTGACTTCTTTTCTGATTGTGTGAGAAGCCTTCTCTTCTTTGTAGAGGGCCTTTCTCTTATCCTCATCAAAGATCTCTTCCCATTCAGGAAGGTTGTAGAGCCAGTCTGCGCCGGCATTTACCATATTCTTGTAAAGGAGTTCTTTCTCGAAACCAAGGTTAACCTCAGTATCCTCCTCCATCTCTTCAATAGGGTTCTGCACCTTAAGGCTGTCGTTGATTCCGTCAAGGAAGCCAACCATAGTCATAAGGTCAACTTTGTACTTCTCTGCGAGCTCTTTAACTGTTCCCTTAACAACCTCATCAGGGTTCTTCAAAAGCTGCGCATAGATGTCGCGCTCTTTCTGGAAGTACTCTGTCCATAATTTCTGGAGGGTACCCTTATCTGTAGTCTCTGAATAAGCCATATCATGCCATTTTTTCAATAATGCCATATCCGTTACTCCTGTTTTTCATAATAAAATTCGTGATCAGGGCATAGTAATACCACTGACTTTTATACGTAAAATTTATTCTATCGTATTATCAGTAGGGTGTCAAAAATTGAGAATACTTCTTTTCAATCAAAAAACGCCGTCTCAAGCATCAGCTTAACAAAGAAAATCGACAATACCGCGATCATGACAGGTTTGACGATCTTGGAGCTGTTCTTCTCAAAGCAAGTAGCTCCGATATAATTGCCTGCAATGTTGAAAAGGCCTGCTACTGCACCAAGAGGAAGAAGTACCTGTCCATTGATCAGAAACACCACAAGTGCAGCGATATTGGTGGATAAGTTTATCACTTTGGTAAGTCCGTTGGCTGTTGTAAGCTTCATTCCCGCAAAGTAGGTCAAAAGAAGTATCAAAAACACACCGGTTCCGGGGCCGTAGAAGCCGTCGTATGCACCGATGGAAAAAGCCACAAAAGCACTTATAAATAAGGCCGCTTTGTCGGAACGGACCGTATTTGTTTCCAGATTTCCTTTGCGTGTAATAACATAGATTCCCGTGAGCGGGATGATTATCATAAGGATTGTCTTAAGAATATTGTCGGGAACAAGAAGTGAGGCCTTTGCTCCAAGCGCAGATCCGGCGAGTGCACAAGGAATGCACACCATTCCTATCTTCCATGGAATAAAACCTTTTCGTGCATATTTTGCCGTAGTTACCGATGTTCCCATGAATGAACTCATTTTGTTGGTAGCTATGCAGTTATGTACGGGAATTCCCGTAATCATATAAGCGGGAAGCGACACTAGTCCGCCGCCTCCCGCTACCGCATCTATAAAGCCCGCAATGAAGATAAGCGGGCATATTATCAAATACTTAGTGAGCATTGCTAAAAATAATGCCTTTCCTTTTCGCAGCTCTTTTTCCTGACAGATCAGAGCTTTTTGATTCTCTCAAGCGCTTCCACGCTGTTCTCGTAGCTTCCGAAAGCAGTAAGTCTGAAGTAGTGCTCTCCGCTGGGACCAAATCCCGATCCGGGTGTACCTACCACATTTGCCTTCTCAAGAAGGTGGTCAAAAAACTCCCAGCTTGTCATGTTATCGGGTGTACGAAGCCATACGTAAGGTGAGTTTACACCGCCTGAAACGTCGTATCCTGCCTCTTTAAGTCCGTTAAGAATATAGTTCGCATTCTTCATGTAGCGTGCAACCATATCTTTAATCTGAGCCTTACCTGCATCTGAGTAACAAGCCTCGCCCGCTCTCTGAACGATGTAAGGAGCTCCGTTGTACTTTGTTCCGTGTCTTCTTGCCCAAAGGCTGTGCATCTGAACTTTTTTGCCCTCAAAATCAACTGTAAGATCATGAGGAATAATCGTTGCTCCAAGGCGAAGTCCCGTAAATCCTGCGTTCTTTGAAAAAGATCTGAGCTCTATAGCACAAGTCTTGGCGCCCTCACACTCATAGATTGAATGAGGGACGTTGTCCTCTGAAATATATGCCTCGTAAGCTGCATCAAATATGATAACAGCGCCGACTTTGTTTGCGTAGTCAACCCAAACCTGAAGCTGATCCTTAGTGATCGCGCTACCTGTAGGATTGTTGGGGAAGCACAGATAAATAAGATCCGGTGTCTCCTTGGGAAGTTCAGGCGCAAACCCGTTCTCTGCTGTGCAAGGCATGTAGATCACATTGCTCCAGATTCCTGTATTCTCATCGTAATTACCTGTACGGCCTGCCATTACGTTAGAATCAACGTAAACGGGATATACGGGATCGCAAACCGCAATCTTTGCATCCTGTGAAAAGATCTCCTGAATGTTGCCGGAATCGCTCTTGGCTCCATCTGAAATAAAGATCTCATCGTCGGCGATATCGCATCCTCTGCTTCTGAAATCATTCTCGGCCATTGCGTGGCGAAGGAAATCATATCCAAGATCGGGAGCATATCCTCTGAATGTCTCGGCTACGGCCTGCTCGTCAACAGCCTTGTGAAGCGCCTCGATTACTGCGGGGCAAAGAGGCTGTGTAACATCTCCGATTCCGAGTCTAATTATTTTATTATCCGGATTAGCCTGCTGATAAGCATTAACCTTCTTTGCGATAGTGCTGAAAAGGTAGCTTCCGGGAAGTTTCAAATAGTCACTGTTAGGTTTAAACATCGATTCGTCCTCACTTTCATGCGAATATAGAAAAAGTTTACTACTTTTTTGTATAATTGTATACATTTTCTTTTCGGAATGAAATCAGCTATTTATAATTCGCTATAGAAGATACTGCTCTATCATATTCTTTATTACATAAGAGCTAATAGCATACTGCGAAGTTTCAAATGTCATGATCATGTTTTTCCCCTGATAAAACCCACTCTGTTCATAAGCATTTATCTTCGCAATATTCTTATTGGCATAGGCAATGTTATCCATCATTCCGAAATGTTCCCATATAAACTCTTTTCTGGTTCGTATATTAAGACACATAAAATCCGGGCGAACCGTTCCAATCCCCTTTAGTGTTATCGGATATTCATAGCGATATGGAACTTTGAATTGTTCAAGCATGTTAGCGATGATTATTTCCGACTTGGACCTAAGTCTTACTCCACCATTTGAACAATATACCGACATATCCCCTTCAAAGCCCATAGGTTTATATATCTCCCCTCTCCAGGCTTCTATATATTCCTTGTCGGTAACAAATACCGGAGTTATAAGTTCCTTTCTACCGGGCATCATTAAAGCAAATAAATCTTTAATAGATTTTGTATTTATGAAGTCCTCATAATGCTTAATTACTTCCAGCTCTTCTTTTGCCAAGTCCAAAACCTTTCTGTCATATCCCTTCTGCGCCAGCTCACGCGCAGTCCGTTGCCTTTTCTTTGGAATGTAAATACCATTCGTATCTTTTGGATCAGTCCTTCGGTAATACTGCCATCCATTCGGCCTTTTAAGCACTCTGAGAGTCCCTTCCGGCGCTGATTTCAATGCCTTTTCCTTTTCGCTTATCAGGTATTTCAACATTTCTTTTCTTTTTTTAAGCAATTCCAACAGCTGCTCCTGCTGATCTATCTCTTCTATCCTTTTCATATTTCCTCCGATTTTGAGACTTCTTTGCCCTATTACGCCCTATTCAAGCGCACAAAACATATAATTCAAAATTGATTTGCCATTGTTATATGCTTTTCACCTCTGTTCCCACATTCAATAGGCATATAAAAAGCCTAAGCATGAAAAAAGTTATATGCTATCCTCCCTTACTCCCACCTCAGAAAAGCATATAAAAACCGCAATTCCTATACATTTTATTGCTCTTCACTTTATTTTTTTACCAAGTAGCATATAAGTCTGTTGCGTATTCAAACTTTATATGCTTTATACATCACTAAGCTTCTGAAAATGCGAGCAGATAATTTTCTCATTATGTAACCGCCAATGAGATTACCACTGTTCAGCTTTTATAAAAGCGTTTAAACTCATTAGTTTGGCAACGCAAAGACATTTTAAACAATTTGTTCATTATAGGTTATAATTGTGGGAATATATAGCTGCTTAAGAACAAGCAACATTCCTGATATCATATTAGATTATTCAAAAAAGACAAATAACAGAGAAAATGTACTATAAAAATCCAAAAAAGTAAAGCTCTTTCTTCGACTGATACACTACTCAGTCTTATATTGATACACTGCTCTATCTTACGATGATGCCCCGCATTTTCTTAAACTGCTACACTGCTCTTGATAAACAATCTTCACACAAAAGCACACTAATCAACGTTTACAAAATAAAAAGCACCAATTCCATACTTTTTGAACTTATAATACAATGTAGATAGCACTATAGTAAGCGCCAATACATTTGCGGTTTACTTTATAATACACAGAATGCGAGGTACCCAATATGAAATTTACCAAGATGCACGGCTGCGGCAACGATTATGTATATGTAGACGGAGGAAAAGAAAACGTTCCTTCCGAGAAAAAATCTAAGGTGGCACAAATGGTTTCAGACCGTCACTTCGGAATCGGCTCTGACGGTATTATCTTCATAAATCCAGTTGCGGACGATGATATTGATTTTGAAATGGAAATGTACAATGCTGACGGCTCCCGCTCTGAGATGTGCGGAAACGGCATCAGATGCGTTGCAAAATACGTCTATGACAAGAAACTCACAGATAAGACCACCCTTACAATAGTAAGTGCAGGTAAAAAGAAATACATCGACCTTAAGATCGGATCCGACGGACTTGTAGAGACTGTCAAAGTTGATATGGGTGCTCCGATCCTTGATGCTGCAAGTGTTCCTGTTTCAGTATCAGATGAACTTCTTTCGAATGATAATAAAAAACATGAAGCTCTTTCACCGAAATACGGAAGGCTCGCTGTAGATGTTCCGATTGAAGTTGCCGGAAAAACATGGCACATGACATGCGTATCAATGGGTAACCCCCACTGCGTTGTATTCCTTCCTGAAGGCGAAGATCTTGCTTCTTTTGAGATTGAAGCTGTCGGACCTCTGTTCGAAAATCACAAAGCATTCCCTAACCGCACCAACACAGAATTTGTAAAGATTGATGACAAAAACAACGTACACATGAGAGTCTGGGAACGCGGAACAGGCGAGACTCTTGCCTGCGGTACAGGTTGCTGCGCCACAACAGTTGCCTGCATACTTAACGGTCTTACAGACACGGAAGTTACCGTACACGTTCTCGGCGGCGACATCAAGTGCTCCTGGGATAAAAAGCCCGAATCTCCCGTGATCATGGAAGGCCCCGCAACTACTGTGTTT
Organism: Butyrivibrio sp. AE2005; assembly: GCF_000686965.1. Classification (NCBI taxonomy): domain Bacteria; kingdom Bacillati; phylum Bacillota; class Clostridia; order Lachnospirales; family Lachnospiraceae; genus Butyrivibrio; species Butyrivibrio sp. AE2005. The sequence goes on along the minus strand of NZ_JMMD01000005.1, from coordinate 130,658 downwards.
GAGGGTGAGATTGAGATATAACGCGACTTTGAGTTTTAATTTGATTTTGAGATTTAATGCGACTTTGAGATATAATTCGACTTTAAGTTTTAATTGAAACTGTAGTTTACATAAACCCCAAAATATTCTGCTTCAGACAAAAAATGACTAAACCACCATCTTTTAATGAGTTTAGTCATTTTTTTCACCATGTTAAAGTCACAGCTATTTTCATCAAGTGACTAAATAGCGCTCTTTTGTCTGATTTAGTCACTCTACGACTATATTTTGCTCTTCGCGTGCTTCTGTTGAGTGACTAAATCATGCTTCTTTGTCTGTTTTAGTCACTCTACAACTGTATTTGCTCTTCACGCGGCTTCAGTTAAGTGACTAAATCTTACTTTTTTATTCGATTTAGTCACTCTACGACTGTATTTTGCTCTTCGCGTGCTTCTGTTGAGTGACTAAATCATGCTTCTTTGTCTGTTTTAGTCACTCTACGCCCGTATTGTTCTATTTCAGCCCTTTCGCTTTAACTCAAGGCTGTGCCGCCGCGTCACTTTGCTTTAAATCCCTCTTTCAAAGTTGTACCTATCGGCTCACTTCGATTCATCATGTCGCCGTAGCATGAACTCGGGCAATTATAATAACTGTTTACTTCATCGTCTTCATGAACGGTGTTGTAAACGATTATTCCGTTCATATCAATTCTTTCCGTCTCAGAATCAGGAAACGGAATCGGCGTTACATAATAGCCGTCTTTCACATGTTCAGAAAAACGATTCTTATCAACCTTAAGATAATGAGCCGTCCAGTTTCCGAAACATACAACTGCGATAGCTACCATTGCAAATCTAAGGAACGCTTTCCCCTTAAATATATTCTCTGCAAGATCCATTGCCGCACAAATCGGAAGAAGCATCAGAAATGCCAGTCCGTACCTGATAAAAGGCGCGGTAAAAAACCACATGGCAATGTTGATAAACACGGCGATATAGAACATTGCTACATCCGCGCGGATCTTTTTTCTAACTTTCCTGATGATAAGATTAAGAAGCACCGCCCCCGCTCCCGCCACCTGAAACGCGAGAAGAAGTTTCTCATAAAACCTTTTCTTTTCCCACCAAATTGGAAGCCACTCGGATATACCAACCGTTATGCCTTCCTCTACACTTGTGATATCTTGAAGCTCTCTGCCCCAAACCTTGATCTGATTGGCATCAAACTTCATATATTCTGCAGGAACCTTCCATACAACATTAAACAAATCTATCGCTTCCGCAGGGTACAAGAGCCATCCGGAGATTATCACGTTCCTTACAAGATACGGAAGGAAGGATAAAAATCCTATCACGATAAAAGAAATCGTCTCTTTTGTCATCTTCTTTTTTACCAGAAGAATAAAAGGAAGAACTGCAAGCACAACAAGCGCTGCCGCGGAAAGCTTCATGCTGACCGTAAATATAGAAAGAACCGCAAGATACCCGTAGACAGGAATATCCTCCGAATCATCTTTTTTCTCAACTGCCTGCGTAATCCAGGCACACATGATGTAAAGAACCATGTACATCGCACCGTAGTCCGTTGCAGGAGACTGCAGATATTCAAGCGCCGTGATGCCATAGATGATTATCGCAAGTCTCGCCATATCAGCCGTATGGCTAGCGCGAGATGTCCACTTCATAAGGCCGCAAGCGGCATAACAGGTAAAAAGAGCCATGATAAAGCCCGTCATTGTATGAAGTGCAAACGGCAATATAAAGCTCATCGTAAACAGCGCACAAAGCGCAAGATACGAGCTGTTATATGCAAAATGCAACTGGAAATTACCGATACCCTTTATGACACCATACTCTTCAATTATCCTGATTGCCTGAGCATGATAGATGCCCGTATCCCTGTGGAAAACGCCTCTCGACGCATAAAAAGCGGATATAAGCACGATTATAAGACAAACAACGCCCTCTTTTGACCTGAATCTCTTTTTTACATTTATAAGAAGCGCGCTTACTTCCTTGCGACACTTATAAGCCCCGATTGTAAGAATTATGAGCATCAAGGCATGACATACCGCCCCGACTTTGTAAAAGATACTGAAACACTCAGCATACACGGTAAGCGTCACAAGACCTGTGGTAACAATGCCTGTAATACCGATTCTCTCTTCGCTTGGAATGGGAATAAATCTTGAAAGAACTTTTCTTATCGTCACTCCCGAAATAAGGCAGATTAAAAATATATAAATATAGCTGAGTAATACTACAACCATATATTAATCCTCTCTGTTATGCATTTATCGCATTTATCTTTGCATATCAATACTTCCATAAATCTCTTTAATGCGGGAACAGGCTCACTACTTTTACCGAAATTTTTATGCACTTACATCGCATCTTTGCCGTTTTCACCCGCAACAATATAAATCCTCTCACTCTCCTCTGTCGGAGCCTCGTGGGTGTCCGCATCGTAACAGGCGATAAACTTAAGTCCCGCTTTTTCAACAAAAGACTTCATCTCATCGAGCGTATATCCTCTCTGATAATGAGTCTCAACGGAGCGCTTGAACACATCTCCCTCGCCGCACTTTGCAAATATCGTAAGGTCATATTCATTGATATGCTCTTCGTCATGATAATAATTATCCCAGATAAAGCTGCAATCCTCGCGGTTCTCCGCTATCGTCACATCACCGATGACATCTCTGTATTTGTGAAGCGTATTGAAATCAAATATGAATACTCCTTTTGGAAAAAGAAAATTATTCACAAGTTTAAATGTCTCGATAACATCCTCATCCTCAAGAAGGTAATTGACGCTGTCGCACACGCTAAGCACCGTTCCGCAGGTACAGTAAAGATCAAGCTCTCTCATATCCTGCTCAAGATACATGACATTAAGTCCTTCGGCCGCAGTCTTTTTTCTCGCAATATCCAGCATATCGGATGACATATCTATTCCGATTATATCATAGCCGCGCTTTGCCATATTCAGGGTAAAAGAACCTGTTCCGCAACCAAGTTCAACGATAAGATTTTTCTCTTCTTCAAGCGCCTGCTCGGTATCTTCCTCAGTTGTATATTCACATGTAACGCATTCATTTTCATTCTGCACCTTGTCATTTGCAGACTGTTCAGGAATTTCATTGTCATCTGTATTATTAGCTTCATCATTTGAACATGTCGGACATCCTGCATTCTTCAAAGGCTTAGTGACTCCGTATTTATTCAAAAGCTCCACTACAAAATCACCCCATACGTCGTATGGGGTTTCATCCATGAATGTGTCATATACATTTGCAAAATCTGTGTATGCTTCCATGTTTAATCCTTTGTCTCAACTAAATGTTCAGAACAAACTTACTATAAGTAATACTGCCTTCGTTCCAAGTCCCATTATAATACCCGCAAAAACCACACCACAGACAACTGCTTTAACGCTCTTCTTAAAATCCATATCGAGGATTGAAGCAGCAAGCGTGCCTGTCCAAGCACCTGTTCCCGGAAGCGGAATTCCTACAAATAAGAAAAGTGCCCAATACAAGCTATTTCCGGCTTTCTCTTTTAATTTTTCTCCGCCCTTATGTCCCTTTTCAAGGCAAAAAGTAAAGAATCCACCAATTATCGGCTTATCTTTTCCCCATTCAAGAACTTTTCTTGCAAAGAAGAAAATAAAAGGCATCGGAAGCATATTACCGATAATTGCGATAATATAGCTTGGAAGTACCGGAAGTCCAATTTTGATAGCGTAAGGCACTGCTACTCTGAGTTCTACCAAAGGGACCATTGATATCAGAAAAACAATTAAATAATTCAACATAATAAACTAATAACACTCCTTATCAAATCAATCTACAAAATACATCTCATCCCAGAAACTCTTTAAGCTTTGCAATAAGGATATCCATCTCCTCATCCGTTCCGATTGATATTCTGAGGTGATCCTTGATCCTGGGCGCATCCCAGCGTCTTACGATTATGTTGTTTGCCCTGAGGTAATCAAAAATCTCTTTTCCCGACTTCTCTTTGTGCTTTGCAAAGACAAAGTTAGTCTTGGAATCCGCAAACTCAAATCCAAGCTCACGAAGTTCTGCCTTAACGCGCTCTCTCGTGTTGATGATCATGCTCACAGTCTTCTCAAAGTAAGCTCTGTCCTTTATTGCAAGAGAACCAAGCTCAAGTGCAGGCATATTCATTGTATATGAGTTATACGCAAATTTCACGTCAAGAAGGTATTTGATAAGCTTCTTGCATCCAAATGCATAGCCTATTCTCATTCCTGCCATTGAACGCGACTTTGAAAAAGTCTGAACAACCAAAAGGTTATCATACTTGTCTATCAAAGGAAGCACCGACTGTCCGCCGAAATCAGCATAGGCTTCATCAACAATCACAACTACGTCGGGATTTCTTTTTATAACTTCCTCAACTGCATCAATCGGAAGCTGTGCGCCCGTCGGTGCGTTGGGATTAGCCAGAACAACACCGCCGTTCTCGCCAAAGTAATCTTCAATCCTTACAGAGAAATCATCAAGTAACGGGATCTGCTTGTAAGGGATCCTGAAAAGCTCTGCCCAGACATCATAGAACGAATATGTTATATCCGGGAAAAGAACCGGCTTATCCGAATTAAAGAACGTCATAAAAGCCATTGCAAGTACATCATCGGAACCAACTCCGACAAAGACATTCTCCTTATCAACCTCGTAAAAATCAGCTATTGCTTCCACAAGCACATCACATGTCGGATCGGGATATTTCTTAAAACTATCGGAATCCATATTCTTAAGTGCCTCCTGAACCGCAGGAGCCGGCGGATAAGGATTTTCATTTGTATTAAGCTTGATTATATTCTTAATCTTGGGCTGCTCACCGGGTGTATACGGAACAACCTTACGTACGTTTTCTTCCCAACTCATAGTATTCTCCTCATCTTGCCATGCGCATTTATACATATGCACAGCAACGCTATTATAACAGAACAACGAGTTGCATAGCAACTCGTTGCACATTGAACGTATTCCCCATTTATTAAAAAGCGCATATGCAGTTTTCTTTGCATAAGCGCCCTTAAATCTTTTATTCTTTTTCAAAATCTTATCAATGTGTTGCTGTGGCAACCGCAGCAACTCTCACAAATGCAAGAGGCCCGTGCTGTGTAAGATTTACGGTTACATGATTATCTGTTACGGATGAAACAAGTACCTGAACCCAGTTTTTGCCCTGGAGCTGATATACAGCGATAGTATCGTTCGCATATACGCCCGTAACAGTGAAGTTTACTGTAGCAGTCTTAAATGAAACTCCGGGTGAACTTGTTGTTACGCAGTGAAGAAGTGTACCACCGACACTGCTTGCATACTGATTTGCAGAGCTCAAAACACCTGCTGTCGGAGCAGCGAGTGTAAATGTCACATTGCTCTTTCCTCCGTTAATCTGAACGTGTCCGCCCTGAGCAATATATCCGCCGTATCCGTCACCTATCGCATTGTTTCTGCTAAGCTGAGCAGCTCTTGAAGGAGCTTCGTTCTTACCGTGTTTTGTTGCATTTTTATATTTTTCCTGATATTTATCTCTTGCCGTTACAGCGTCACTAAGGCTCTTCTGAGTATTTGCAAGCTGCTTTGAAAGAGAATTTTTTTCGTTTGAAAGTGTTTCATAATTCTTTTCCTGTGCCTGTCTGAAAGCTTCAAACTGCTGCTGAAGAGTCTTGATCGTACTTTCATTTCTAGCGTTCTGAGACTGAAGCTCAGCCTTAAGATTTGCAATTTCCTCTGCCTGCCTCTCTTTTTCAGACTCAAGCCTTCCTATGTTCTGATTGGCAGTATTAAGCTGCTCCTGTAAATCCACCGTCGGTCTGCTTGGAATTGCAGTACTTCCCCCGCTTGTATTTGTGTCTGTATTCCCCTCGGTAATACCAATACCCTCCGTAGCAAATACACATACGGAACTTGTCATCATAAGTGTACCTGCAACTGCAAGTGCCAGAATCTTTTTCATAATTTTTTTGCCTCCGTTCCTTTATTAAACATTACTGATTTATCTGCAACTATTCAGCCTTATATCAAAGCATTAGTATTCTTCATTTCCGTAATCAATCTCGCGGTTTATCTTCCCTGCCGCATCACCGACAAGACAACCAACAACAACTGTCTGTCTTCCGGGTTCTACCGTACTGTCTGTAGTAAGCGTAATAAGAAAATGCTCGGGAGAAAGCCCCGTTTCGCAGCCTTCCCTTATAATCTTATTCGCGTCGCCGTTATTATATATCTCGTCAATAAACTCAGAGCATCCCGAAGCGTACGAAAAATCGTATTGCTCAAGGAGCCTTGTATTATCGCGCGTATAAGCGGCGATTATATAATATGTAAGGGAGTTGTCCTCCATATATACGTATGCATATTGATGCTCATCAAAATAAGCTTTGTCCAAAAAATTATTAAGCTCTGCAAACCTGTTGCCATCCGCAGGTGACGCCCCGTGGATAACTTCGTTAAAGTCACACATATCATTCAGATTGGCAGCCTCAATATATATGGCGCCTTCTGCATCAGGCTCTTTTAACTCGTTATGCCCTTGATAAAAAGTGTCATCCCCTTCGGCATTTTGAAGTATCGGATAGTTGATATTCGTGTCGGGAATGTACAGCCACGCAAAAGCGTCGGAATTCATTCTTTTAACACTGTCAAATCCGCTTTCCGTATCGGTAGGCAAAGTACTTGATTCATACCCTGTTCTTCCTACGGCATTCCCAGCTTTTTGGGAACATCCGGTAAGTGAAAATACAATCAGCAGAAAAAGTAATCCTTTTACGGCTGTCTTATCTATATATCGTCTTATTTTATACCTTACATTAGTTTGCGTCATCAATTTTTTCATAAAAAACATTTACTATAGCTTCATACAGACTATCTTCATCCGCATAAAATTCTTCATACTTGCCGTTTTTTGTAGTCTCTCCGTCAATCGTCACGATATCGTCCATATCAAACTTGTATGAAACCAGATACGGAGCCAGATAAGAAATCTCATCGGCAGAAATATTTGTTACCATCTTGTCTCCGATAGAGGTAAACAGTTCAACCGCCGCGTTATTATTCTCCCTGCACATAGTCCTTGCAGAATTAATAAAAGAATTTATGTACTGGCGCTGTCTCTCAAGTCTTGAGCCGTTCGAATTGGGAATATAAATATCTCTGCTCTTCACATAGTGAAATGCCGTCTCTCCCTCAAGATGAACCCTTGCGCCTTTTTTAAGCTTTTTATCAAACTTGGTAAGATCCTCAAGTACAACAACGTCCACGCCGCCTACCTGATCGTTTATCGTAGGAATCGCACTCATATTTATAGCCGCATATCCGTGAATCGGAAGTTGGTGAAAAAGATTCGACACTGCCTTCACCTGATACTCACAGGACTCTTCCATTCCATCGCCAAATCCATGCTGCAACGAAACCTGAGCCTTAGCGGTTGTCTGATATCTTCCATACTCATCGTAAACATCGACATCGGTCATTGTATTTCTGTTGATGCCGATAATGCTGATTGACTGAGTGTGCGGGTTAAGAGCAAGCAAAAACAATGCATCCGCCTGGCCTCCGTCAGTTCCCTCTGCCACCTTGGTAACGATCTCATCGTCCTTGTCGATACCCATTATCAAAAAAGTGATTATATCTTCATTGTAATCATAAACAGCACCGTTATATCTGATCCAGTCGTCCTGCCACTTGGTACTGCCTGTTGTATTGCCCTCATAAAGAGCAGACTTCGCCATCACAGGTGCTGTTGTTGCCGATTTCGAATCAAGATTTGCTCTTCCGAAACCTCTCATTATTTCAAATCCAAGTAGCGCCCCCGATACAATCGTCATAAGCACTGCCCATATAATGAGAAAAATCTTTCCTTTTCCCCTCATCCTTGACTCCTAGTTACCGTTTGTTTCTTCTTCACTGTCGGCTGATGATGCCGCTGTCGTGCTGTCCCCGTCTTCAAAAGAAAGCTTGGGGTGCACACCGTCCTCTATCTTATCAGAGGAATCACCGTTAAATTCTATATCAGCAATATTTGCCGGAAAAACTCTCGACTGTTTTGTTACGTTTCCGCTGTGATCGGCCACTGCATAGTAAACTACCGCTGTTTCCGCATCTTTGTTAAGAACCACCTTCTCAACAACTATTCTGTCCGTGATGTCACCGTCCTTGGCATCATATGCATTGATCCCTACTATAAGATCTTTGTCTTTTGTCTCTGAATCATAAATAAGATCAAGTGCCGAAAACCTGAACTCGGGAGCCATCTTGTCGCTCCTTCCGTATGCCAAAACTATAAGAGCGATCATCACTCCGCTCAATATGGTAAAAAATATACCGAGTATATTTCCTCTCACTTCTTCCTCCGAATGTGCTGCATGCAGCCTTTTTGCTGCCGATAGTAATAATTCTTATCTGTCTTTTCTGGTAACTCCGGCAAGGTAATTAAGCTCGTCAAGATCGTCATCATCAGGCTCCGGAACAGTTTCCTGCGTCTTTGGACGAGTCACCTGCATAGCTTCGCCTTCTCCGTACTTGCCATAATACTTGCCGTAATACTTACCGTAATATTTGCCGTAGTAATGACCGTAATGGCCGTAATAGCCTTTGCCGTTTATATCAACCTTGTTAAGGACAACTCCGAGCATCTTTGCCCCCGCCTTGTCAAGCTGGTCTTTTACCCTCTGCGCAAATCTGTAGCTTATTGAATTGCTCTCAATTACCATAACTGTTCCGTCGCACTGCTTGGCAACGACAGCCGCATCGATAACGCTTCCGAGAGGAGGCGTATCAACGATTATGTAATCAAAGACCTGTTTCATATTCTCAAGTGCCTTGGCAAATATCCTGCCGCCCAGAAGTTCACTGGGATTCGGTGGAACAGGGCCGCTGAATATTACGTAGAGGTTTGGTGTATCCGTTTCACAAATAACACTTGATAGGCGTTCTCTTCCGACAAGACAATGCGTAAGGCCGAGCCTTACAGAACCTGTCCTGTATCTTCCTACAAGGACAGACTTACGCATATCGGCATCGACAAGAATTGTCTTCTTGCCCGCCTCGGCAAATGCCCTCGCAAGCGCCATAGCAACTGTTGTTTTTCCCTCACCCGGAGTACAGCTTGTAACAGAGATGACTCTCACGTTCTGTCCACTGAACTCTACGTTACTTCGAAGTGTCTTATATGCTTCTTTTACCTGATAATTATTTTCTGCCTGACTGAAATGAAGTTTTGCGGTCTGCATAAAATCTCCATTCTATTTTTTTATTTTTTTGATTTCTTTTTTCCCTGTTCATCTGAAGAAAGAGGGATAAGTCCGATAGTGCTGAGTCCAAGATATCTCTCAACATCGTCGTTACTCTTAATGGTGTCATCCATAAGGAATCCCAGTACTACGAAAAACGCCACGATAACCGTTCCCGCAAATCCCGAAACTATCGTCCATCTAAAGACGCTCGGGCTCGCTTTTTTAGTAGGAACATTGGCCGTCTCCGCAACATTGATGGCATCTATATCCATAACATTTGTAATGTGTTCACTTGAAACTTCTCTGATACAGTTTGCAATCTCCATTGCCATAAGCGGATCTTCGTCCTTTGCTGTAATGGCAACGATTCTGGTGTCGGAAGGTGTATCAACCTTGACTACTTTTGCAAGGTCCTCATAGGTTGTGTCAACAAGATTGAGCCTCTGTATTGCTTCTTCCAATACATATCTGCTCTTTATAAGTTCCGCATAATCCGAAGTAAGCTGCGTAGATATCTGCACATCGGAATATGTCACCGTCTGATTTTCCTCTTTGTTAAGTATGTAAATCTTGGTCGTAGATTCAAAAACGGGATGAATAACAAATTTACTCACAAACAGTCCTACCAGGGCAAAAAACAATCCTGCGCTGATTATGAGAAACGCTCTCCCTAAAAGGATTGAAAAAAGTTCCCCAAGATTAATTTCAACGATGTCGTCTCTTTTATCCATCAATTACTCCAACAAACATTTTTTCATATTAAGGGAACCGTCGATTACATCCGTATTCCCTCAGATAACCTCATTATTTATGACACTCATGGGATTATCATAAAAAATCTTTCTCCCGTATTCCTCCCCAAATTTCCTGTCCACAAAGTTTCTGCAATCAAGAATATCAGGCGCTCTCTTTGCCGTATCGTGAGCATCGGTCGCAACGAAGTGTACCAGCCCCTTTTTGAGAAGCTTTTTGGTAAAAAGACCTATTCCAAAGCCGTACTTGCCCATAATACTTGATGAATTAACCTGGATGTAGCATCCCATATCACGAAGTTCTTCCACATAAGAAGGATGTGAAACAACATCGCTGTATCGTTCAACATGAGCTATTATCGGCATATATCCGGCACACTGGATCCTGTATACCGCATTGTGTATTGCTTTAAAAGTATTGGTCGGATGAAACTCCACAAGTACATACTCAGAATCTGCAAGTGTTGTTATCTTGCCGTTTTCAAGTTCTTCTTGAGTCTCATCGCTGTAATATACTTCATTCCCGGGATACAGACTGATATTTATTCCAAGTTTGGATGCTTCCTGCCGGAGCTGTTCCGTATAACTTCTGTTATGCAAAGGGCTCACATTATGGTGCATGGGCTTATGATGCGGCGTAAGTATAACATGAGTTATCCCATTCTTTTCCGCAATCTTAAGCATCTTAAGACTTGTCTCAATATCCCTTGAGCCATCATCCACCCCCGGCATTATATGACAATGAATATCGATTGATTTTTGCATATCATTCGCTTTCAGTAATAATCACTTAATTTTCCCGCTTATATGATTAAAGTACACAAAACAGGAAAGCTAATATATCAGATATAATCAAATAAAATAAACTCTTATATCACATTAAATTATACACCAACAAAATAGGCACTTTCAACATAATGTGCTGAATTATGCATTATTGATGTTCAAGAATGCATAATTTTTAGGTGGACGATTTATCATTATTTCCCGATTTTTGATATCTCTTCCTCGGTTAAATCGTGATAATCAATATCCAATTTCTCAGTTCCATTTGTATAGCACTTAAGCCACGCCTGATATTTATCATCATCTACTGCAAATTTCAAATTATCACTAGAATAATGAGAATCAATAAAATAGACATAACCATTTCCGTCTTTATCCACATTTGAGAGAAATGATGTTTCATCTGATGGCCAAGCTTCAGACCATAATGCCTCAGCATAACCGGCCCTGTCATATTTGCCTGTATTTTTGTTAAACACATATAAATTATAAGGCCAAAAATCACCTGTATACAGAGCACCATGAGACAGGCCGTCTTCAATAGCACCGTTCTCATAAAATTCAAGCCCATAATATCCATGATATTCTTCATATAATTCATGTTTTGTAAAATCATATCCAATAACTTGTTCATACTTAGAGGCAGAAATGCTAGCATTATATCTGAAAATCAATTCATCATACCCATCTCCGTCAAGATCAAACACACTAAAATCTGCAACAAAACTATCTGAATATGAATCTATATCATGCATATAATTCTCTTCTTCCTCACACAGCCATTTCCCTTTTGCCACAAAATCTCTGAGTGCTTTTTTATATGCATCATACATCTCGTCAGCAGAACCTTCTTTTCCATATAAAGCTATTGTCTCACTGTCGGAAGCCGTACTATTGATTGCAGTATCTGAAAAAGAAGATGATTCACTATCAAGAGCCGCATCATCACTCGTAGTATCTGCAATAGCAGATGATTCACCGTCAGACTCACCCTCTATCGAAGTTGAAACACTACTATCACCTTGTTCTTTTTCATCAGTAAATAATTCGTTGCCTACCTTTGTCTTTTCTAAAATCTTCTCTGCATCAGCCTTAGCCTCTCCACAGGCAGTAAGCAAAAAACACACCGTTGCTGCCAATATTAGTTTCTCTCTTCTAAACATATTTCGTCTCCTTGCCATGTTGCATCTTGTTTTCAAACTCAAATATCGTATCATGTAATTAATACTATTAACAGTGCGAAAGCACATTCTCCGGGAGGTTCACTATGTTACCGAAAGATCCTGTTATGCTATTAAGTTATATGAATATGAAACTACGCGACAACTATTCCAACCTTGACGCTCTCTGCGACGATCTTGAAATTAATAATGAAGAGCTTGCCGAAATCATAGGCAAGCTCGAAGGAATCGGATATAAGTATGATTCCGGAAGAAATCAATTTGCATGACATCTTAAATGAAATTACAGAAATCCGCACTTGCTGCGGATTTTGTGAGAACATGAATCAGGAGTCAGCCAAGCCCTATCGACGAAGTCGATTCAAATTGGCTTGGTTGATGCATTCTTGAACTTCATGTTCAAGAATGCATAGATTTTTATCAGTTGCCATTGCTAAGTGTATTAGAACTGCTCTGTAGCGATTGGATATATTTTGCCTATTTTCCAGATAAACTTATCATTTATCCTTTTTTATCTGCGATTTTGGGCTATTTTTTTCAACCCATATCGCAAAAATACAGATAAGAAAAGCAACTTATGCCCAGCTTATCTGGAATTTCATGCTCTTTTTCTATAAACAGACCTTAAATCCACAGATAAATCTTCTATCTTCCGCAAAATCCATCTGGGTTCCATCGCTTTTTTTACATGAACAGACCTTAAATCCACAGATAAATCTTCTATCTTCCATAAAGTCTATCTGGGTTTCATCGCTTTTTTACATAAACAGACCTTAAATCCACAGATAAATCTTCTATCTTCCGCAAAATCTATCTGGGTTATGCCGCTATCATTAAATAGATAAATCAAAAACCACAGTCCTGCTATAAGGGGAGTTTTCGCAGCATTTACATATGTTGCCATATTCAAGAGCAATAAAAAAGATGCGCTTTTCATTCTGTTTTTGCTCCAACTGTTTGAGCCCATTTATGGGCGAGTTTTGGAGCAAAGAATGAAAAGCGTATCTTTTTTTATGCCTTGAATATCAACATATGTAATAGCAAGAGAACTTCCCTTATAGCCGGACTGCAGTTCCTTGCATCAGTGTTTCGCCGAAGCGATAAGTTCGCCGCCTTGCACATCAAATTCGATGGTGTCGTGAGGTTTTACTCTGTCTTCAAGGATGAGTTTGGCTGACAGGGTTTCTACGTACTTTTGGACATATCTCTTAAGAGGTCTCGCGCCGTAGATCGGATCGTATGCCTCATCAATTATATAGTTCTGCGCCGCATCAGTCAGTCTTATCGAGATCTCGCGCTCTGAAAGTCTGCTGTTGAGATCATCAACGATAAGTTTGATGATTCCGCCGATGTTATCTTTTGTAAGAGGCTTGAACATGATAGTCTCATCAAGTCTGTTGAGGAACTCAGGTCTAAAGTGGCTTCTTAAGTCCTCCATCGTCGCTTTTTGTGCTTCTTCGCTGATATTTCCGGCGCCGTCTATTCCGTCAAGAAGATACTGCGCGCCTATATTTGAAGTCATGATAAGAATCGTGTTCTTAAAGTCTACGGTTCTGCCCTGAGAATCAGTAATTCGTCCGTCGTCCAGAACCTGCAGCAGGATATTGAACACATCGGGATGCGCTTTCTCAATCTCATCAAAAAGAACTACCGCATAAGGTTTTCTTCTCACTGCTTCCGTGAGCTGACCGCCCTCCTCGTAACCAACGTATCCGGGAGGCGCACCGATAAGACGTGACACGCTGTACTTCTCCATGTACTCACTCATATCGATACGGACCATGTTGTTCTCATCGTCAAAAAGTGCCTGAGCAAGACTCTTTGCAAGCTCTGTCTTTCCGACACCTGTAGGTCCGAGGAAAAGAAACGATCCTATGGGCTTTCCGGGATCTTTTATTCCCGCTTTTGATCTCATTATCGCTTCTGAAACAAGTGTTACCGCATCATTCTGTCCGATAACTCTCTGATGGAGTTCATCCGCAAGATGAAGTGTCTTGTTTCTCTCACTCTCAGTCAGCTTATTTACAGGAATTCCCGTCCATCTGCTGATGATTCCCGCGATTTCTTCATCTGAAACTCTCTCATGAACAAGCGTTGTGTCTGCTTCTTTTTGATGTGCAAGTTCCTCCGCTTCTTCAAGTTCTTTCTTAAGAGCAGGAAGCTTACCGTACTGAAGTTCTCCGGCCTTCTCGTAATCACCGTTTCTCTGTGCGATTGCAATCTCGGAATTGATCGTATCTATCTGCTCACGCATGGCGGCAAGTCTGTCAACTGCCTGCTTTTCATTCTCCCACTGAGCCTTTCTGGTATCAAAATCTTCCTTTAGATCTGCGAGCTCTTTTTGCAAATTGGCAAGTCTCTCTGCACTAAGAGAATCATCCTCTTTCTTAAGTGCCGCTTCCTCAATCTGCATCTGCATGATCTTGCGGTTAAGCTCATCAAGCTCTGCAGGCATAGAATCCATCTCGGTCTTTATCAGAGCGCACGCCTCATCCACAAGGTCGATTGCCTTATCGGGAAGGAAACGGTCCGAAATATATCTGTTTGAAAGAACCGCCGCACTTACAAGCGCGCTGTCCATAATCTTAACGCCGTGGAAGACTTCATATCTCTCCTTCAATCCGCGCAGAATACTGATCGTATCTTCAACCGTGGGCTCATCCACCATGACAGGCTGAAAACGCCTCTCAAGAGCCGCATCCTTCTCAATATACTGCCTGTACTCATTAAGAGTTGTCGCACCTATGCAGTGCAGCTCGCCTCTTGCAAGCATGGGCTTAAGCATGTTGCCCGCATCCATTGCACCGTCAGTCTTACCTGCGCCGACTATCAAATGAAGCTCATCGATGAAAAGAATTATCTCTCCGTCAGACCCTTTTACATCCTCAAGTACAGCCTTAAGTCTCTCTTCAAACTCGCCTCTGTACTTAGCTCCCGCAACAAGAGCTCCCATGTCGAGTGAAAAGATCTTTTTATCCTTAAGAGCAGAAGGCACATCCCCGCTCGCAATTCGCTGCGCAAGCGCCTCAACGACCGCAGTCTTACCGACACCCGGTTCACCTATGAGAACGGGATTGTTCTTGCTCTTTCTTGAAAGAATCCTTATTACGTTTCGAATCTCGGTATCACGTCCGATAACGGGATCCAGCTTTTGCTGCTTTGCCTTCTCGACAAGCTCCGTGCCGTATTTGCTGAGCGTATCGTATGTTGCCTCGGGATTGTCGGTCGTAACATTCCTGTTACCCCTTACCTCCGACAGAACCTGAAGAAATCTGTTCCTGTCGATTCCAAATTGAGCAAAGATCTCTTTTACCTCTTTATTTGGATGCTTTAAAAGAGCCAGAAAAATATGCTCGACAGAAACGTACGAATCTCCGAGCGCCTTGGCCTCGTCCTCAGCGGATAAAAGAGCTTTATTAAGCTGCGCGCCTATATATGGCTGTCCGCCCTGCACTTTGGTTCTCTTGCCGATTCCCTGTTCAATCCTTGTGATAAAAGATGCAGTATCAACGCCCATCTTTTCCACAAGTCTTGAAATAAGACTATCTTCTATTGTCATAAGGGCATAGAGAAGATGTTCCTGTTCTATCTCCTGATTGCCGTATTCAACCGCAATCTTCTCGCATCCGCTCACAGCCTCTATGGACTTTTGTGTAAACTTCTGGATATTCATAATTCCCTCCTCATGTAACGCACACTTACAAGGAAGTTCCGATAATTATTCGCAAATTTCGGAACTATTTTTCATAATTCTAGTTGTTCTACTACAACTATAACACGTTATTTTCTATTGTCAACTCCCGCGATGCCAAAAACCCGAAGGCCACGTCCTACGTGCGGCCATTCTAATAATCAAAAATAAACACGTAAAATTCCATCGATAATTCAGAAGCTTCTACGTGAGCCTCTGTGAAATTCAAAGCAACTCACGTAAATATTGCCAGAAATCGAAAGCTTTTTACGTGCAATGTTGCAGAAAATCGGAGTTACTCACGTAGACTTGTCCTATCAGAGAAAATATCCTACGAGAGATTCCGTCAAAAACCGTGACAACTCACGTAAGTTTTGTATCATTACTGCTACTTCCTTGAAAACCTGGAACGTGGAAACTTGTTTTTATCACTGCAACAACAGCCAGCCCGGCCAATAACTCAATTCTTGCCAAGCCAGTCTTCGAGAAGGGTCCTGGTCTCCGCGAGTGCCCTCTTCGTACTCTCATTCCTTGTGGGGAATTCGAACATCTTAAGAACGTATCCCTGCTCTTTGGCAAGCTCACGGCTCTTCTCATATACAAGTTCAAACGTAAGCGCGATGTGTCCTATAAGGTGCTCCGCCGGCGAGTCCATGATATCGCGGTTGATCGCATGGCGCTCTCTGACCTGCTCCATAACTTTCTCAGACACTCCTGACGTAAGAAGCACCTCCTCTGTAACGTTGTATATCTCCTCCATAGGAGTCTCTATATTCACCCTTAAAATATCAACTTTATCGGCATCACGCAGAATATTGCAAAAGACAAGTGTCTTTCCCGAAATAGTCTCATCCATCCTGTACTTATTGTGCTGCCTTATTACGATTTCCAGCATCGCATCCCAATCTCTGTCATCGATGTAATCAGAAATCAAGCCCTCTTCTCCGAAAAGAAGATCCGCTCCAAACTCGGCATGATCTACCGACTCAGAGTCAATGAAAGTGTTATATCTTTTGACCTGCTCGAATCTTCCGATGTCGTGGAGCATGCCTGAAAGCCATGCAAATTCAACCTCCTCGTCCGTAAGTCCTATCGACCTTGCAATCTGTTCGCAGTTGTCGGCAACTCTGTATGTATGCGCGATCTTAAGCGCTATCTTGGTGTCTTCAGGATCGTAATTTCTTGTATATGAAGCAAACTGCTCCTTCACTCTCTGTCTGTCAATTTTCATATTTCAATATCTCTACCGTTTTGCTTTGCGAATCAATACAAACAGAAAATCTGCATATCCCTTCGCTAAACGTATCAGTACTCTATCCCTTCTCTGGCTTCAATCCCCTTGTCATAAGGATGACGGATTTTTTCCATATAAGTTATATAATCCGCCCTGTCCGCAAGGAGCTCGTCAGCATTTCTTCCCGTCATGACAATCTCCATACCTGACGGCTTATTATCTATCAACTCTTCAAGCCTCTTTTTATCAATAACTCCGTAGTTGTACGGGTAAGTAATCTCATCCATTATGAGAACATCGCATTCTCCCGCCTGAATAAGTTCCGAGATTTTTTCAAGGATTTCATTATGCACAACGCGAAAAGCCTCGCACTGCTCGTCATCATCGCGGTGCAACCATCCAAGTTCCTTGTCGCTTCTGACAATCGTAATTCCCGGAATAAGCGAAAGGCTGTTTAACTCGGAAGTCTGTCTTCCCTTCATGAATTGTGAAAAGACAACCTTCCTGCCCGCACCTGCTGCCCTCACGGCAAGTCCGATTGCAGCGGTAGTCTTACCTTTCCCTTCTCCGGTATAAAGATGTATCAGTCCCTTTTGGCGCTTAGTTCCCTGCTTTGACGCGCTCTTTTTCTTCTGCGGTTCTTTCCTCATAGGACAACTCACCGCGCTGCAACTTGCGCAGTCAGAATGCTTCTCGGTTCTCTCCTTATGAAGCTTCGCCGAGAACACAACACTCTTTTTCGGAACAAGAACAAAAGACTCATTGCACTTTACGATCTTCTGCCCAAGCTTAGCCATAACCGCCGCAAGCTCTTCAATCGGCATCTTATCACTTCCCGCAAATACATAGCTTCCGACATATAGGCCCGTCTTTTCAAATATCTTTTTATCAACTTCTTCATATGCAAGTGACAACATTTCTGTTCCGAGGCAGTCTATTATAAAGGCTTTCTGTATCTCGCCTCTTTGCAAAAAACTGTCCTGAAAGCTGTCAAACGCATCTCCGAGCGTCACGACAACATAGACGGTATCACCCTCGATTACATGATGAAAGCTTGCATGAACTCTTGGGTGAAGCTGCCTGTAGAGCATCACGATATCTTTTTTCTCACTTGCTTTAAAATGGTAGCGCTTGATGAAGCTCTTAATCCCGCTCTCATCAAGAGCTACCGATAATGGTTCAAAAGTCATATTTTTTCTTTCACAATAACACTATCAACAATATTTTTGAATGTATTCGCCAAAAAAAGGCAAGGTGATTTCAGCAATTCCATAAGACTGTGCACTATCTGCAAGAAGCCCCATTTTCTTAAGCGCGTTGCTGTTCACCTGGTAATTTCCCTTTCCATCCATCTCTGCAATAACATCTTTACGTTTCTTTGGGCCTGAAGATACTATCTTCAATATCTCACGTTCACCTTCAGGCAGCTCTTTCCAGATTTTTTCGTAGCATTGCGAAAACAACTCACTTTTTGCCTGCTTTACCACATATTCTTCGCCTTTATCTTTATACTCAAAATACGCGCTTCCAAACACTTGATATGCATATGCAAATCCTTTTGTCATTTTAGCAAAAGAAATAGCCATATCTTCTTCCATTCCCGTCTTATCCTCATATTTTATAGCCATAGCAGGCATTGGGAAGGCCTCTGTTTTTAGTTCCACTGCACGCTTAAAGAAAGTAAGATTCGGAACTTCTCCGAGTTCATAAAAATTCTGATATACACCGGAACATATGAGATATACAGGCCATGGAGCAGCAATTTCATCATCCATCACATTTCTTATAAGCTTAGCATATACTGAACAGAACTCCGCCATTTCATCTGTCTTTGCGATATCATCTATCCCGATCATAATTTTCTTCTTTGCCTTTATGAGTATTCCGACAAGTTGCTCAAGCCGAACTTCCTCATCGATATCGGTTTTAGAATCAAACCCTGCGCTTATCCCAACAATCGGTTTCGAAACACTTAAATTGGTCTTCTCTGACAATAATACTTTCTTTACTTCAGACTCAAGCAAAAGATATGAAATAAGCGTATTTATAGGCCTTCTGGCAGATGACAAGTCATAAACCAACCATCCATCCGCTTTCATATCCGCAGTCTTGTAATGTCTTAATATATTTCCAAATATTACAGTTTTGCCGGATCCTCGAATTCCGGTTATCTTATATACACATTCTGACGGTTGCTGATATCTAAAATTATCATACACTTTTTCTTCGATAGTTGTGACAATATTAGCATCTCCAACTCTGCCCGGTGTATGTGTAAAAGGGTTCTTCATGATATTTATATCTCCATTACAACTATTTACAGGTTTGATATCATTTTACAACTCTTTACAAGTTTGTACAACTGTTTACAGGTTAGATGCATTTTTTACAACTCTTTACAGGTTTATGTTATTTCTTATCATCCTCACTGTCATCGTAGAAGATCTGCTCTTTGCCTTCGATTCTCTTAGAAAGTTTCCTTGCAATTCGCCTGAATATCTTCGGTACTTTCTTACTGCCACGTATAGCCGCAATGACAAGCAATGCGATAAATACAAGTCCGATTACGATTGCTGCGATAACCATGTACTTATACTTAGACACCGCAAGTCCAGCCTTGGGGAACTTAACTTTCAAAGTAAACTCATTGCCTTCGATATCGTATGTGCTGTACTCTCCCATCTCGCCTGTCTTTGTAAGGAGCCGTTCTCCCTCGCCGTTTACGAGGTAAACCTCGAAACTACCAAGCGCGTCATTTATCTTGGATAAAGGCTTATATCTAACTGTGTGAACAGTCTCTCCGTCATCGGGAACGGTGACTTTGAGCGTTGTATAATTCTTAAGAGTTTCCGCATCATAGTCTTTTGCCGAGGTGAATTTTTTTACGTCAAAAGAGTCATTTCTTTCAACCACAAGTTTGTCCTCAGCCTTAAACTTACCGTCGACGAGAAGCTCACTCTGATAAGCCTCGCCGTCGTCATGCTCTTTATCTTCTTCAGCAATTGTTGTCCTGTATCTGCAATACTTTGCGGTTATGATCTGGTCCGAAGTAGCCGAATCTATCGACGATTTATCCCATGTAACATAATAACCGTCCTTGGGTTCAACAATAGGATATCCCTTTTCATCAAGCTTATCGCCATACTTCTTGTTACTCTTTTTGACAATTGTCTTTCCGTCACCGTTTTCATCATCGTCAAGTTCGTAAGTAACCGTAAGATCCGCAAAATCAGTCGGAAGTTCCTTGCTGTCATGCGAAACGGGTTCTGCCTTTAATGAGTAGCTTACCCTGTCAATTCCCGCAAGTGTATCGCTCACAAAGTAGTTGCCCCTGACTTCGCCCTCATCGCTTACGTGTCCCGCGATCGCACCATACCAACTGTTGGCGTCTTTGATATCGACCAAAGCCCTGCAATCCCTGATATTGGCGCCGTCGCCCACTATACCGCCAACATAAGACATTCCGTCAAGTATTCCCTTTGAACTTGAACTTACAATGTAGGATAAAGAACTTCCGCATACGCCTCCGACATACTCGCCGGAATTGGACTTCATATTTCCGTAGTTTGCGCAGTTTATGATGGTTCCCATCTCCTGAAGTCCGCAGATACCGCCTATATAGCTCTTTTCACCTTCCGCGGTATTGTAGTTCTTATTGTCGCGCAGAACGCATTTGGAGATAAAAGAGGTATTGAGCTTTGCATCCTTAATTCCCGTAATGTCGCTCTCTGCATCAAAGTCATATTCTATCGCCATCGTTCCAGCAATGCCCGATGTGTCGATGTCACCATAAGCCTCCCCGTAGTTAATACATCCGTCTATCGTCGCATCAGTGCAGATAAGAGCCTCCTCCAAAGACACATCCTCAAATGTATTCGAATAATCTTTTTCCAAAACACCGTCAATTGCATCCGCATACAGGTTCATTATCACATTGAACTGATCCGCCACAGACTGAAGGTCGTCGACGATTGCCCCCGTCGCATTGTTCATCTCGTTGTTAAGGAGCCCGAAGTTGTCGTTCATCCCCTGCATATTGTTGGCAAGCGATACCGTATGTGCCTTATACTCTGTGCTGAACTGTGGAAAAGAAATCGCTCCCCTTCCCGCGATATTCCTAACTATTCCTTTTGCCTGATCTCCGGCTTCTTCCAGATGATCCGTTGCCTCTTCCAAAGAACTCATGGCGTCAAGAGCATCACCTCTTGCCTCTTCTGCCATAAGGCGAATGTACTTCTTTGTCAAACTTTCAATTTCTGCTTTCGCATCCGCAAGATCTCTTGTGTAAAAGAAACTTCCTTCCCCGCCGTCCACACCGCTCTGATAATGATTCTTGGCATAATTATCAGCTTGCGCCGTTGCATAGTTTGAAGCATCCTTACTCAGATTAACATCATTCTCATCCTCTTTATCCGGAAACGCCCTGCCATCGGATAAATGTGTCCAATCTCCGGGAACATTGTATGATTCAACAAGTTTGGTATCCGAATCTGTGAAAGGATTATACGATCCAAACGTTCCGCTATAATCAAGATCCGAAGCATTCGGATAAAGAGCTGCTGCAGACGTCGACGGATTCTTTGCATCTGCAATAAATTTATTGTAATAAGCTTTATAAGCAGGTTCACTTAAGATTGCATACTGACTCGCAATACTCTCAAGTGTTTCCTTGGCTTTTTCGTATTTCTTTTTATCCTCTTCCGACATATACTGTTCATAATCAAGATCCTTCACCGTTTCTTTAAGACTTGAAACCGCATCGGAAGTATGCTCTATCGCATCATCGGCATTATCAAGAAGCCCATCGTCCTTGGCAGACTCTTCAAGAATATACTGAACTCTTGAAAAAGCTTCCGATGTCGCGCCTGACACGCCGTTTGCAAAATCCGTCGTTTCATTAGAAATAAACCTGACGTCCTCAATGGCTCCCGCCGTATACTCCTGAATCACATTCAATCTGTTCGTGATAGTATTCGACTGATATTTGACGTCCTTCAGTGTCTTTGTAACTTTGTTATGGAGATCGTTTATCGCTATGTTGAGCTGGTATGCGACGTCTCTGCTGAGGTCGACCGTTACATACGGCTCGGCCTGCCCCACAATTCCTCCGACATCTTTTCTTCCTCGGATAACGCCGTTATTTATGCAGCTCGACACATATCCCGACTGTCTTCCGGCAATTCCTCCCACGTTGTATCCGACGTGCTTGTAACCTACCTGCCCTTTATTTGTGCAACCCGATATGATGCCGATGGAAGTTCCGGCAATTCCGCCGATATCCACGCTTGTTATATCAGCACTTGCTTCATCACTGCCTTTATCACCGTTCTTTATTATATTAAGAACTTTATTAAGCGTATTCATGCTGTCTATGGTGATCTGCGAATCGACATTTGTTGTATTTACCGCACTTTCATTGACACAGCCTGATATATTTCCCATGTTCTCGCCCGCTATTCCGCCGGTAAAATGAACACCTTTGATATATCCTTTAGCCGTGCAATCCTTTATGTTTCCCTCAAGCCCGTTTTTGCCCGCAATCCCGCCGACATAATCATCGCCCGAAACAACTCCTTCGTATGACAGCTTACTCAAAAGCCCGTGATTGTCCGCAACGATTCCGCCTACTATAACCTGTTTCCCCGTCGGAATCACGGTTCCTTTCACGTTCAGATTCCTAATAATGCCCGTCTTTTGAACATTGGAAAAAAGAGCCACGTAGGACATGTCACTCTTTACTGAAAAATCGCTTATCGTATGTCCGCAGCCGTCAAATTCTCCGCCAAACGTCGGCACTCCCGCAAAAGAAGTATCTGCAAGCGAGATATCTTTGGATAAGATCACTTTTTTGTTTACAGACCATGTATCAAGCCTGCAACTTTCTGCAAACTTAAGGAATTCTTCAGCGCTTCCGATCTTGATTTCCTCGATATCATCGGGAATGAGTAAGTCGATATCATCCTTTATATCCGCATCAACATCTTTTTGCTCTTCCAAAGCTCCCGTCTGCGTGCCTGTCGTAATTATCTCCTGCCCGTCATTTCCTGTCTCTCCGTACACACAGACAGCAGAATTGATAAAAAGAACTATTCCCGGAAGAAGCATGCACACTCTTTTTTTCATATCAGATGTCCTCCCCTTCCGTGTAATAGAATTCAATATCTTCCGCATCAATCGGTTCATCCTCCATCGGAGTGATATCGCCGTTTTCGATATATGCACTGACATCGCCCTTTACAACGGCGTGAATGACACCTGTCACATTACCTTCAACGCGGCCTCTTATAAATCCGTCAATACGCATGGTTCCGGTTCTTTGCTTGAGCCTTAGCGGCATATTCATAACAAACGCCGTGAGCTCTATTACTCTGTCACCCACAAGAAGTATCTGCGGAAGAACAAACATCGTGACAAGAATGGAAATTATAGTTCCGCGGCCAAGACATTTTCCGATACCGTATATCGCGCAGTCCGACGTCATATTTCCTATAAGTGTTCCCGCAACGGCAAGCATCGTTCCCGATGTGATGATCGTTGGAAATGAAAGATTCATGGTATCGATGATCGCATCTCTTTTGCCCATGCTCTCTCTAAGCTCCGTGTACCTGCCCGCGATAACGATGGCATAGTCGATATTCGCGCCCATCTGAATGGAGCTTACTATCAGGTATCCGAGGAAAAAGAGATTGTCATGCCGGATGGCGGGTATCGAAAAGTTGATCCAGATACATCCCTGAATGACCGCAATAAGTAAAACCGGCATACCTGCAGATTTGAATGTGAAAAGAAGCACCACAAGAACCGCAAGTATCGAAATAACTCCGGTCACCGTGTTATCCCTTGAAAAGCACTTCTTAAGATCGTACTGGCTGACAGATTCTCCCACCACATAGATCTTGCTCGCGGCGTAATATTTCTCCGTTATTCTGTGGAGCTTTTCTATAAAATCAAAAGTCTCATCCGACTCCTGAGGAAGATCCACATAAATAAGTATTCTTGAGTATTCGTCGCTCTCAAGCTGTTTCTTCGCAAAGTTCATCATCCTGTTTGCATCTTCGAGCTTTTTCATCAGCTCGTCATCAAGAGTGACGTAGCCCTCTTTGATTTCTTTATACACAAACATGAACATGTCAATCAGCGGCACCTTGTAATTGGCAAGACCGTTGACCGCTTTGGCATAGTCCTCGTCATTAACGGCGTATGCGGCGTAAACAAGCTCAGCCACCTCGTAGTCGATATTTAAAAGTTCCGAAAACTGCCTCGGCGTAAGCTTCTCCGTCAATGTGTAGCCGTTCATCGCCTCAGTATTTGCAAGGCCCGTAACAGACGTAACATCATCCTCCAAAAGGATCTCATCTATCAGTCTCTTTTCCCTGTCATAATCACCTGACGGAAAAACAAGAGCCATCATGTTATCCGACGCAAAATTCTCCTTCTGGATATTCTCTGCCTTCTGAACAGCGTTGGTAAGGGGAGGCGTAATCTGTGAATAGCCGTATACATACGGGGTTTTTGCAGAAACCCTGTTTGCGACAATTATCAGCACAACGAAGAGCGGCGCAATGATATATCTTGTTTTATACGCAAACTTGCCCACAAAAGGAATCTGAGGAATGAAATTTTTGTGCTTAGTCTTTTCAAGGAGTCCCGCAAATACCATGATAATTCCCGGCATCAAAAGAAATACCGATAAAAGGCTGAGAATGATTGCTTTAATAAGAACCGTACCCATATCCGCACCGATACCAAACTGCATGAACAGCATGGCAACAAGGCCGCCAATCGTAGTCAGGGAACTTCCCGTTATCTCGGGAATTGATTTGGAGAGCGCCACAATACACGCTTCTCTTGGCTCAAGCGTCATATGCTCTTCTTTGTATCTGTTTAGGAAAATGACCGCATAATCGACTGACAGTGCAAGCTGAAGAACTATCGTAACCGAATTGGAGACAAAAGAAATAGTGCCAAGAAGGAAGTTCGTGCCCATCTGAACAAGCGCCGCACTTCCGAATGTAAGAAGGAGTATCGGAACCTCGGCATACGCCTGCGATGTAAGCACAAGTACCAAGACAACGACAATAACTACGATAACCGAGATGACATTCATCTCCTGATCTATAAGTTCAGACTGCGTATCGCCGAGCGTCGTGGTCAAATAATAATCATACGGTTCAAAATACTCTTTTACCGTATCAAGTAGCTCAAGACATTTATCATTGGTCTCATCATAATCAAAGGTAATATTAAAGAGCGCAGACCCGTTGGCATAGTGCTCATCCGAATCATCAATTTCCGCCGAGAAAACTCCCGATATTTTCTCAACATCCTCCTGTATCAGAAGTGCCTGGTCATATGATATGTTCGCAACCATCACTTTAGCGGAGCCGTAAGTCGTAAACTGCTCCTCCATTAGTTCAAGTCCCCTATACGTCTCTGAAGTTTTCGGAAGATACTTGGGCAGCTTATTCTCTACACCTACCCAGCCCCTCGATATCACAGAAAATATGCACACGATCGCATATATCAAGAAAAAAAGATTACGCTTATCCACGATAAACGTACAGATCTTAAGCATAAAGCTGTTTCCGGCCTTTTCATTACTACTCATTTTCGCCCCCTCAAAAATTCCTTCATAATGAATATCCACGCATCACTGCTTGTTATTTAATTTATATATACACTATATATTGTACACCTCTGAGTGAGCATTAACAACCAAAGCCTTTGCCGCCACAGTTTCGGGGATAGCAGCCCTTGGGGAGAGGGATATTTGAGCATTGCGCGAGAGCGTAAAGTTTCATGGGGAACCGAGATCCTTCCTGAAATTCTGCTTTGAGGCTCTTGTTTGACATCCAATCCGCAGAGAATAGGGGGCTACAGGCTTATGTTTTTTCGCAATCACTCCGGCTCACATTTTTATGGGGTTACGACCGTTTTTCTATTATGGCGCATGTTACGACTAAACTCGCATCCCGATGCCTTTATAAGAAGTGTCATACGCTGCTTTGCAGCTATAAAAATAAGCAAAGCCACTCTCGCAAACTTTTTTTAGCTTGCAGAGATGGCTTTGTTTATTTTTATACGCCCGCGTATGCGGGCTATGACACTTCTTATAAAGGCATCGGGATACTCACACAACGTCTCCACATGCGCAGGAAAAGCGGTCGTAACCCCATAAAAATGTGGCCTCCCGTGAAATGCTCAAAAACATAAGCCTGTAGCCCCCTATTCCCTGCGGATTGGATGGAGTTTTGAGCCGAAAGAATTTCAGGAAGGATCTCGGTTCCCCATGAAACTACGCGAAGAAGCAGCTCAAATACCCCTCTCCCCAAGGGCTGCTATCCCCGAAACAGTAAAGGCATACCGCGGTATCGCGATATGCCTTTCGATCACTTTTTGCAGTAATCTTCCCATCCGAATTCTTCTTTGATTCTGAGGACGTCGGTGGAAGGTTTAAACTCGTATTCGTAAGTTTCGCCACCTTCTGTGGTTATCTTGCCATCAGCCCAGGTTATTTTTACTGTATCCTGGCGTGTAAAACTTCCTGTTCCATCTTCATTAAATGTAACAGAACAGATCTGCTTTACTTCTTGGCCTTCGATTTCCTCTGTGTATTCTCTTGAAAAAATACCTACAGGTTTGTCGCTCACAACGTTGTCACTTCCGGGAGCGCCGTTTCTCTCTTTGGTAGCAGCCTTTGATGAACTGTCATCTGCTACATTATCGGCAGAAGACATGCTCTTTGTCGCACTGTCCGATCCGGCATCAATTTCCTCTTCATTTGCAAATAAACTATCCAGATTACCGGCCGTATCTGTATCTGAATCCAAACCCGGAATATTAAAAGAACACCCGGTAAACACCAGCGCAAGTGCTAAAATACCTAGAAATCTTTTTTTCATCTCCTCATTTCCTTTCTCTCAAAGCAATAGTTACGATAACGTTAATTATAACACAATCATCATAACTCAAATATCTATGTGTAATTTACGAGTGTTCTCTTCAAAATTAGTTTGCCATTTCGCTCTCTGTAGCGTCGGCATTATCTGCACTACCTATTGTGATAGTGTGGTCATCTTCTTCGGAAAAGCTGCTTTCTCCGCCTGTTCTGATAGTCTCAAGCGCAGCTTCTTTTTCCGCATCAGATTCTGCATTTTTGGATGAACATCCGGTCATTACCATAGCAAGTGCCAAAATGCAAATAAGCTTCTTTTTCATCTACTCGTTTCCTTTCAGAATGTTAATTTAATAATAACCTATATTACTCCATCCCTCTAGTCACAGCAATGAATTTTATTAGTATTTTTTTAACAATTTATATTTATTTTGTACTATATCAAAATTGCGCGCTTCTGTAAAACACAATATCCTTAGTTTCACCGTCTTTTTTAATCGCCACTTTAATATATAGCTTATCTTTAAGCTCCGGATCACTTGCTTCTTTCTCACCAATCACACCCTTGGGATAGATAGTATACTCAAAGTCGTAATTATCATATTCGCAAAGATATGAGCCATCTTCATTTTTGGTAATCTTATCAGGCCAAACCTGAGGATAACCTTCTCCGCCTCCGATCATTCCTCCATAGCTAAAATACATATCACCATACGTCTTTGCATTTTCCTTTTCAGCTTCTGAATTTTCTATCTTACTATAAACTCCTGCAAACTCAACCAAATCGCCATTCTCTATCGGATCGTCTCCGGGCTTTTTAGTATATTCCTGCCAGCCGTCAACCTCTTTTACTTTCAGGATATTCCCTTCAAGTTTATATTCATGAGATTCAATGCCTTCCTCTGTCGGAACTTCCCAATATATATTTTTATCATCCCATGTAATCCTAAAATCATCATTACCACGCACAAGCCCTGTTCCATCTTCATGTAAAGCATAAATAAACTCTCGTTCAAATACGTCATTTCCCTCATAATGCTCCTCTTTGTTTATTCTGGCATATACACCATAAGGTTCGCTTGACACACTATCACTTTTTGATGCCCCCAAGCTTTCTTCAGAAGAACTTTCTCCTGCCACATCAGTACTTGCAATAGCAGAAACCTCCGCAGTTCCCATGACATCATCAGATGCCACATCCTTTCCGGCCATGCACCCTGTCAACACAAGCGCCATGGCAATGCAACCAACAATCTGTTTTTTCATATAAACTCCCTTCTGTATAAAACAATCCCTTTCTTCATTAATCCTCTGTTAATATTTATCTCCCCATTATAACTATACGTCGCCGTTTTTCCAAGTTAAGCAAAGGACGTTTTCCCTTATGTGCAAGCGTTTTTTGCCTGTTTGAAGCATATAGTGTAGAATATACGGGAACCAAAAATCGAATTCAATTGATCATGGAGACAATACAAGATGGTAATAAAGAATGTAAACCTCGAGACAGTATGCGGTATCACAAGTACTCTTCCGGACAATCCGTACCCCGAATTTGCCTTTGCGGGAAAAAGTAATGTCGGCAAGAGCTCACTTATAAACGGCATAATGAATAGAAAAAATTATGCGAGAACTTCGCAGGAACCGGGTAAAACCCAGACAATAAACTACTACAACATAAACAACGAGTTCTATCTCGTAGACCTTCCGGGCTACGGCTTTGCGCGCGTTCCCGAAAAAGTAAAGGAGCAGTGGGGAAAGATGGTAGAGAACTACCTTCACACTTCCAAACAGCTCCTTCGAGTTTTTCTTTTAATAGATATAAGACATGAGCCCTCTGCAAACGACGTTCAGATGTACAAATGGATCGTGCATCAGGGATTCCAGCCTGTCATAATCGCGACCAAATCCGACAAGATCAAGAAAAGCCAGCACGAAAAGCACCTGAACATGCTCAGAAACGGCCTAGGTCTTCCGGACGATGTAAAAATCTTCCCTTACTCAGCCCTAAGTAAAGACGGCCGCGACGATATTTATGATTTCATGGATGAACTCTTAGCTGAGGCAAAAGAATCATCACTTTAATCTGATCATTGCAAAGCTCTGTGCCTTCAGCACAATCTTTGAACCACTGCGCTCTATCCTGCCGATTGAATAGACTTCTTCATAGTCGCCGTTTTCTATCGCGGGATAGTCCGCTGTATATTCAATATCTTTTTCACCGGGATTAACCATAATCACAAGACTGCCTCTCTTATAGACAAAAGGCTTATCTTTTCCGCTGCACAGAACTTCAAACGAAGCATCTGCGCACAGCTCTTTTTCTTTTTCCCTGATTGCAAGAATCTCTTTTACAACATTATACAAAGAAGTCTTATCATTCTGCTGTCCCGTAACGCTCGGACCGTTTTCATCAACAGGAAGATAGAGTTTATCCTTGGATGCGGCGGAAAATCCCATATTAACAGCACCTCCGTCCCACTGCATGGGAGTTCTGCTGCCTGTTCTGGTATATCCGCCTTCCTTTGTCGGAAGATTCTCAATATACTTCATCCCGATCTCATCGCCGTAATAAATAAACGGAACTCCGGGAAGCGTAAATATAGTGGCATACGCGATCTTAAGTTCTGTCTCATCAAGCGTCCTTGCAGGTCTCGGTGTATCGTGATTGCAGGTCATAAAGCATATATAGCCTGCGTCTTTTGTCTTCTCATATTTTGGAATATAGTCACTTAGAAAAGCCGATGCATCGCTGTCACCGTCTTTTTTGAAAAAGCTTCTGTCCCTGCCTTCGGTATTCTTCCTATCCTCAGCTATCGGAAATACATGGTACTTTTCAAGTGTCTCGTAATCTCTGAAAAGTCTGTTGTATCCATTCCCTGCATGATCGAGATAGAAATCCATATGAAATCCGGCGTCATTCAGAGACAGTTCGGGATTTGACCACTCAGATACCATCGCCGCATCGGGATATTCACTGTCAAGCATTGCCCTTACTTTTTTCCAAAGTGAGCACGTACATGTCTTTCTTTCATCATCGTCTTTTACAAGTGAATCTGCCATATCCACTCTAAAGCCGTCACATCCCATATTTAGCCAGAATCTCATAACATCCATCATAAGTTCCAGTGTTTTTTGCGGTTCGGGATCTTTGTAAGACATTTGCCAGCTCTCGGTCGGAGCGGCAAAACCATAATTGAGAGCGGGCTGCGACTTAAAGAAATTCAGCATGTACACGCCGTTTCTGTCACATTCCCCGCTTATGTAAGGATGGCCGCCAATACCTGACAGCCAGTATTCAGTCCAGATATATCTGTCGGAATGCTCGTTTTTCTTGGGCACTCCGTCTACAACGGGAATTGCTTTCCCGCTTTCTTTAAACCACTCATGTTCTTCGGATGTATGGCCCGGAACGAGATCTAAAAGTACGCGGATGCCCTTTTTGTGCGCCGTCTCAAAAAGGCGCTTTGCATCCTCGTTAGTTCCGTATCTTGAAGCCACTTTTTTGTAATCTCTCACATCGTAGCCCGCATCCTTGAACGGAGAGTCGTACCACGGATTGATCCAAAGCGCATTTGCCCCAAGGTCCTTGATATAATCAAGTTTCTCTATGATTCCCCCAATATCTCCTATTCCGTCATCGTTGGTATCATAAAAGCTCTGCGGATAGATCTCGTAAAATACTGCATTCTTAAGCCAACCGGGCATTGCTATATCCTACCTTTCCGTCTCCTTCTCTTATCCTCATACATCAAGGTATCTGCTCTGCTTATGTACTCATCCAAAGAAACTTTTCCTTTGCCTTCCGTCACAACATATCCAAAACTAAGCGACAGATCTACAGGAAGCTCTATCTTTCTGGAATCTCTGACTAAATTTTCTCTTATCTCAATGATGCAATCCTTTACAATCTCTTCACTCATGAATTTATCAATTATAAGGAATTCATCACCGCCAAGTCTAAAGCACATTCCCTCCGGGGTAACATGCTCTTTTAACTCATTGGAAGCACATATTATAGCTTTGTCACCAACTTCATGGCCATAAGTATCATTCAAATACTTAAGCATATCAAGATCGGAATAAAGGATAAGCATCTGTCTTCCTTCTTTGTGTCCGTCAGCGATAAGCTTCTCTGCATATTCACCAAATCCGAGTCTGTTATAAAGCCCCGTAAGAGCATCTTTTACAGAAAGATCCGAGAGCTTCTCATTGGCTCTTGCAAGACATTCTTTCTGATAAAGGATCTCCATTCCTGATAAAAATGTATTGATAAGATCAAAAAGGAACTGCTGCTCCATAAGATATATCGGGTTCTTCATTGCAAGATATCCCGCGCTCTTTTCCCTGAAGTGAATGGGGATAAACAGATAGCAATCGCCCCTGCCTGTTCCTTCGAAAGTCGGAAAAACATTTTTTATACAATCTTCATTAATATAAGCCGTATCAAATATCCACTCTTCCTCGGCAGTCTCAAACTGCGCCCAGAACTTGGGATCGAGGACCATTATGATATCTTCGCATCTGGATACTTTGACGACATCACGGATAACATCAACCATTTCTTTCATGCTGTCTGCATGAGTGATCCTTGAAGAAAGCTTTAATAAGTCATTTGCAAACTCTACGCTGCTCTCATTCCACAGGATATTGCCTTTCATCTGGGCACGACTGTCAACTATAATATCTGACTCGCAGTCGCAACTATCCCAATATATATTGGTGGATTTAATATAATTCTCCTGCTCAACAGGCTTTCCGCTCCATAGATCAAGGAAAAGCTGTATTGCCATCTCTCCGGCATCTTCTCTCTTGTAGCTTACGGTAGAGATTCTTGGAGAATAAAATCTTGCCTTGTCAAAATCATCAAATCCCGTTATATAAAAGTCCTCAGGACATTTAATTCCCTCTTCTTCCGCCTCGGCAAGTACGCCGACCGCAAGATTGTCATTGACACAGATCACCGCATCGGGCATCTTCTTTTTTGTCCCATACAGACTTCTAAACGCTTCTCTTCCATCCTTTATATCAAAGCCTCTAAATTCAAGAACATAATCCTTGTTCTTTTTAAGGCCCTTTTCTTTTGCAAAGTCAACAAGTGCCTTGGCACGTCTCTGACTCTCATAATTTCCTTCCGGTCCCATGACAAACCAAAAGCTCTTGCAGTTCTTTTCATTATATAAAAAGCTTATATTATCATACATGCACTGATAATTATTTACACCAACAAGATAGAAACCGTCTTCCTTTGCATTGATAAGAATAGCCGGTGTTCCGGAAGCCCTGACTCTTTCTATCACGTCATTTCTTACAGAAGGCTCTTCCGTGTTATTAAGTTCAACGATCACTCCGTCATAATCACAAAAATCAGGGAGACCAAAAATATTGTGTTCTCCCTGATTGTACAGCTCATCTGTGCTCCAATTGGCATAAGCGTTAAATACATATAAGTTTACATCTGCATCCGCTTCCTTGATCTTGCTGAGGATTCCACTTATCCATGCGTTAGTGATATATCGTCCCCAGCTTTCCATTACCAGAGCAACTTTCTTCATAAGCCCTTATTCTCCTAAATATCAAAATGCCACTTCGTAGACAAATGTACTTTTTGCCGACACACTTAGTATAACACACATCTTCAATAATTATAAATAGGGCAATTTCATTCTTTATGCTTTTTTAAGTCAATTTTTAAGACAAAACTATCATTATCCTTGTTCCAAGTTCCGTTCTTGAAACAACTTCAAAGTGTCCGCCATGCCTGTCAACTATCCATTTTGCTATTGAAAGGCCAAGTCCCGTCCCCTGAAAACTTCTGGCTTCATCGGCTCTGTAGAACCTTTCAAACATATGCTCAACATCTGTTTGAGTCATACCTATACCAGTATCCTGCACCATCAGATACGGCCTGTCGTCTTCGGTACGCCCAACTCCAAGTATTATCTCATCGTTTTTATTCGTATATTTTGCGGCATTATCCACAAGTATGCGCACCGCCTGTTTAAGAAGCGTACGGTCGGCATCGATCGTTATAAGTTCCGAAGCATCCCTAAACCTGTACGGATGCTCTTCATCTATTAAAAATGATTCCTCATATATTTCCTTCATCAGTTCATTTAAGAGAATGCTCTCTTTTTGCAATACGGTCTTTCCGCTGTCGCCCCTCGCAAGGAAAAGAAGCTGCTCAACCAGGTGGTTCATGTGCTCGGCTTCATTAGATATAGCCGCGATCGACTCATCAAGCACTTTTTCATCAGACCTGCCCCATCGCTCCAGCATTCCTGCGTATCCCCTGATAACCGCTATAGGAGTTCTGAGCTCGTGTGACGCGTCATTTACAAAGCGCGCCTGCTGTCTGTATGAATCCTGAAGTCTCGCTATCAGATGATTAACCGCCTGTTCTATTCCAAGAAGGTCCCTGTCGTTAAGGTTTATCGTTCCCTCCGGATCCGCATGTTCTATCGCATCCTCTATATGCCTGAATTTATCCTCCGAAAAAGCGAGTCTGTTCAGCTCATCCGCTTTCTCCGCAATCTCTCTTATCGGTCTGAGCGTGCGATGTGCCTTTCTAAACACGATCGGAAGCGAAAGCATAAGTCCTATCATCTGCAATACAAAAAGTGCCGCCACAAAGACAGCTATTCTGAAAGCTATCATAAAAAATTCGGCGGACATAAGCATTTCCCCGTCCGTTGAAAAAACACGATAGCATATATCGCTCAAATGCCCTGTTTCCGAATATAAGCTGCGATTATGATTAAAAAGTGAAAATTCCCCGATAACCTCCAGCTCTTTCATATATGCCCATCCCGCGTTCAGCAGGATGAACATGAGCAGATCCGTTTTTAAATATACTTTCGTCTTTGCCAGGCTTATCTGACCCACGATATGATGCGCGATAGACGTCATTTTTTTTGACGGGCGAACATTATTCTGCATCGGATTTGATGACATAGCCTACTCCCCTCACGGTCGTGATCATATTAACATCAAACGCATCATCAATCTTTGAGCGCAGATATCTTATATATACATCGATCATATTGGTTTCACCGACATAGTCATAGCCGCACACTTTCTCAAGAAGAGTGTCCCTCGAAAGCACAATGTCTTTATTCTTTAGAAGCATTTCAAGCATCAAAAACTCACGGTTTGTAAGCGAAATTATATGGCCGTCATAAGTAACCTCCCGCTTTTTCTCATCAAGTTTTAGTTTCTGCCAGGTATAAACGCCTTCTTCATTTGCGTCGGAAGTGCCTTTAGCTGCGCTCTCAGCGCTCACCTTTCCGTGAAGCTTAAGCGCAACCCTGACTCTTGCAAGAAGTTCCTCAATGGCAAAAGGCTTTGTGATATAGTCCACAGCCCCGCCATCGAGTCCCGATACTTTATCCATGACTTCGTCACGTGCGGTCAAAAGAATCGTCGGCGTCGGATTATCCTGCATCAATCGCCTCAGTACTTCCAGTCCGTTTAAACCCGGCAGCATGATATCAAGCAAAATAAGGTCGTAGTTTCCTTCGGTTGCCATCCTAAGGCCTTCGCGGCCATCGGCCGCTTTGCTCACTTCATACCCTTCATGCTGCAATTCAAGTTCGACAAACCTTGCAAGTTTGTCCTCATCTTCAACTATAAGTAAATGTGCCGCCATTTAATACTCCTGTCGTTATTGGTAGTGTTTCATTATGATTCCGAAGAATTGTGGTGAAATTCTTCCTTAACCTGCTCAGCGGTCTCTTTTGCCTTGTCCATTACATTGTTTGCGCCCTGTAGATTGTTTTTTCCGTAGAACTTATAATTCCAATCAAAGAACAGTGAAACCACAATAAGTACAAGTATAAACCACCAGCCGAGACCCAATATCAGAACCGCCGTCCAGAGCGGAAGGTCGATTACCTGCTCATCGTGATGCGAAACTTTCATATGATTGTTTGAAAGATAGTCGATCACTTTCTTAACGATTTCTTTGAACTTGGTTCCAAAACTCTCACCGCAGTCCTTACCATCACCTACGGGAACCATCTCATATCCGGGCTCACGTGTATATTCTGTGGAATGTACCTGCTGCTCAGGCTTTGCAACCTTGCCCTCTTTCTCCAAAACGATCATCGCATCAAGAAGATCTCCGTTTGCCTCAGCAAGTGCCGCCTTAGCCTCTTCATATGTTACGTTTGCTCTAGCTCTTAATTTTTCAATCTTTTCAAATTCATCCATGGTGTATTCCCTTTCTCTTTGTAAGAATGTTTTCTTTTGTTTACAGTAATCAATATAAAGGTCCCAAATTAAACAATCCTTTGAGAAAGATTAAAATCAGATTAATGTCAGATTATAATGATATCAATTAGTCCTCTTTAATGCAAAACAACTATTTCTTCCATTAGGAGGTCTGCTGCATTATATGAGTAGCTGCTAAAATCAGCATATAACAAGCAACAGACCTGTATGGCCATTCTTCACGGCCTGCAGCGACGGTATCAGTTTTAAAATGTGCAGTTTTCGGACGAGCAAGATGATTTTCAAATTTTAGAAAACCCGAAAATGCCGACTTCCCTGAGCAACGTCGAAAGGAGGCATTTTCGGGTTTTCTAAAATTATGAAAATCACTGCGCAGCCGACCACAAACATTTCAAAACTGATACTGTCGCTGCAGGCCGTGAAGAATGGCCATATAGGTCGTCCCTTTTATAAATAATCAGCCCTTTATCGCTCCGCCTGATACACCCTCGATGTAGAACTTCTGCATAAGCAGGAACAGTATTGATATCGGGATGGAGACGAGTAGTCCGCCTGCGCAGAATATTGAGAAGTATTTGTTGATAAGCGACTTATCAAGCATGTTATACAGTCCTATCGCAATGGTCCAGTCTTTTGAAAGTCCGGAATTGAGCATAAGCTTTGCGAGTACGAAATCTCCCCACGGAACAAGGAATGAAGCGATTACCTGATAAACAATTATAGGTTTACAGATAGGAAGTATGATATTAAGCATGATCTGAAGTTCATTGGCTCCTTCAAGTCTTGCGGACTCACGCAGAGATACGGGAATTGTATCCATGAATCCTTTGACAATGAGGAATCCAAGTCCGGAACCCGCCGAGTAAACTATGATCATACCGATGTGGCTGTTTGTAAGTCCGAGAGACTTAAGTACAAAGTACACAGCTATCATTGAAAGTACGCCGGGGAACATATTCAAAACAACGCTAAATACCATAAGTTGCTTACGTCCGGGGAATCTCAGGCAGCAAAATGCATAACCTACCATGAATATAAACACTGTGGATATTATGCAAGTAAAGACTGCTATGATAAACGTATTTTTAAACCATGTCACATACTGTACAACAGAGTCCGGCTTAAACAAAATGGTACTAAAATTCTTAACCGACCATGTCTCAGGGAAGAAATGAGATATGTCTATTCCCTTATATCCGCTGAAAGCCGTAACTACAAGCCAGATGATCGGTATTATCCATACAAATGTTATAAATGCCAACAGGATATGAAGGAGGCTTGATATAATAAATTTTTTTACTTTCATCACATGAATACCTCCTCTCTCTCACCTGCTACAATTCTGCTAAATGAAAGAATAGTAAATATCGAACATATCGAGAATACAATGACACCGATTACCGACGCCATCTTGTAATCGTAATACTCGTTTGTCAGTCTGAACAGCCACGTGACGAGAAGGTCTACTTCTTTTCCGTGTGAATTGGCCAGTGCCTGATCCGTCGTTACATATACGTCCTGCGTAAGCAGATAAATAATATTGAAGTTATTGATATTTCTTACAAAGTCAGTGACAAGCGTCGGTCCCTCAACGAACATAACATAAGGCATTGTTACGTTTTTAAATATCGCATACGGTGACGCTCTGTCGATCATTGCCGCCTCAATCTGGTCCCTTGGAATATTCAAAAGAATACCTGTAGAAATCAGTATCTGATACGGAATACCAACCCAGATATTTATAATGACAATCGTAACTTTTGCCCATCCGGGGCTGGTAAGGAACGGAATATATGAAATATTCTTACTTACAAGGCCTACATTCTGAAGAAACGCCGTTATGCCCATGCTTGAACATATAGAATTGACAATACCCGAATCCGCAAGGAAATTTCTTATCAAAAGAAGTGTTACAAACTGCGGCACGGCAATCGTAACTATAAATAACGTTCTCCAAAATCTTTTAAGTTTGATAAGTTTCGAATTGATGAGCAGTGCAATAAGGTGACCAAGAAGGAAGTTCGAAACCGTTGCAAAAAATGCCCACAAAAATGTCCATTCAAGAATTCTTCTGAATGCATATCCAAAAGAGGATGTTGTTGTCTGAGTAAACAGTTTTACAAAGTTTCTGAATCCAACCCAGGTAAACAGTTCACTCGGCGGCAGATGATTCTGGTCGTAATTGGTAAATGCTATAGTGATAAGGATCAATATCGGGATGATATTCATCAAAATAACGCCGAGAATAGGGAATGAAAGAAGTGTAATATGGAACTTCTCGCCCAAGAGCTCTTTGAAATCTTCACTGAAAGTATTTACATGCTTTCTTGCCTCCAGCAGAAGCTGTGTCCTGTACATGCTCTTAATATTGCTTACCCAGAATAAAAAGAACATGAAAATAATAAACAGTGCACCTACCGAGCCAAGCAGTATCATAAATGAATTGTCATAATCATTTACTGTATTCTGCATCGTCAGAGGATCGAATATGGCTTCTCTTTTCACCGTACCGAGTGTACTGAACTTAGCCAGATTCGGTGCGGCACCGAAAATGAGGTATACAATAAACAGCGCCTGCACAATAAATACAAGCACACCTTTCATAAACTGGTAATTGTATATATGCCCCAATCCCATGAATACGGTCGATAGTTTCACACAAGTACTGCCCTCTGCCAGACAAGTGCCCAATTCCTTGAAGTATTTTACGATCGGATTAACTTTGGGAGCCTTCTTAATACGAACAGTCTTTTGATTACGCGGATAATTTCTCTGATTATGCGGATAAGTCCTATAATTAGCCAATTATCTCAACTCCTTTCTCTTACCCTTTTACCTTTTTGACAAATATAACCCCATACCTCATTCGATATGGGGTTATACTTCATTGGCTAGTATCTAGCCCAAAATTCAATTATCAGTCATTGACCGGTGCTGTAATACCTTCAACTGCAGTATCAAGAAGTTGCTGAAGATCTGTCTTGTCAGGATTGCCGCTTGCAAGAATCTGCCCGAGTGTCTCAGCAGGACTCCAGTAATTTCCGCCAATAACCTGAGGTGTTGAGAAAGGTGCCTGCGCTGCAAGAGCTGAAATAGCCTTATCACTCTTAACCGCATCAGATGAAGCTGCATTAATATTGGAAGGTCCGAGGTTTCTTGCCTCAAATCTTGCTGTCTGAACTTCCTCTGAAGTAAGGTACTCAGCAAGAAGCATAGCCCAACCGATATTCTTTGCATGAGGATTTACACCGATAAGCTTAAATCCGGAATATGATGAAAGCTGGCAATCTTTGCCACCGATCTTCATTGTGGGAAGCTTACTTGCTTCGTAGTTTGCTCCCCAGGCATCCTGTGCAACCTGTGCATTCCAGATACCGTTAATAGCCGCACAAACCGTACCGTCCTTAATTCCTGTAACGGTAGTGCCGTCATCCATATTTACAACAACACCTGAAGCAACTGCATCAAGGATTGCCTGACATACGTCAACACCGCCCTCTCCGTTCCAGTTGCAAGTGTTTGTCTTTCCGTCTTCATTAAGTGTAGCGTCAAGGCCGACTGCCTTAAAGAAACCGTAAAGGTACCATCCGTTCTTAAACTCGATAGCAATCTTCTTGCCTGCAGCCTTTGCATCGGCGATCATTGCTTCAAGATTGGAAGGGTCTTTGATAACCTCACTGTTATAGAACATAAAGTAACCGTTATCTGCCGTCATAGGATAAGCATAAAGCTTTCCGCCTACTGTTGCGGCATCAACAGAAGTCTGAACATTGGCATTCTTTACATCATATGTGTAAGTAGCCAATACTTCCTGAAGTGCTCCCGCATTAACCAGGTCATTGATCTGGTCATGTGCAAATGTATATACATCCGCAGCAGCCTCAACGTCTGTAAGGACTTTATCCTTAGCTGTAGACTCTGACTCTGCGCCGAGTGTAATGTTAAATGTTACATCAGGATAAAGAGCCTTGAAGTCATCAATAACTCCCTGTGTGAAATCCTGATCTTCCTCAGAAGCCCAAAGTGTAAGATCCACCGGTCCCGTTGTACTGCTGATAAGGTTCTGAACTGCGTCCGCAGAAGCTGCGCCATCCGTTTCCCCGCTATCTCCTGAGCTTTCAGCTGTTGGTGTTTCAGACTCTACCGTGTCATTGGCAACCTCAGGATTGCCACACCCTGTAATAGCAGCTGCAACCATCATAGATGCCAAAGCAATTGATAGAAACTTCTTTTTCATAATCGTTTCCCTCCTAACAATTATAAGTAATATAAAAAGTTCTTCTGCCTGTACTATTGCGCAAAAATCACACGCAAACGGTTGTCCATACTATTATATTTTACCTTTTTTACGGGGGTGTATCAATGTTTTTTTGATAATGTAATCGGATTTACGCTTTTTTGTGTGGACTCTTTCAGTAATACTTCATAGCCAAGAAGGCTCTTTTCCGGAGCCTCTTCACCGTCTATAAGTCTGAGCAACGTCTTACACGCAACGTTTCCAAGTTCCTTCGGATCATACTGAAGAGCTGTGACCTGAGGCTGATTTCCCGAAAGCAGATCGCTGTTATAAAAAGACGCAACTCCGACATCCCCGGGAATATTCACGCCATCTCGCCTGAGTTTCAAAATCACATCACGACATATTCTGTCATCCATACATACTATACACTCTGCGTCTGCTTTGATCGCTGCATCGACTGCTTTTTCCACTTCTTCGGAAGTTTCGTTTCCAAGAAAGAGCATATCCGACTCAACTCCGATACCTGCTGCCTTAAGCCCCATCTCGAACCCTTTCTGTCTTGTCGTATTTACCATGTGGCCGAGTGCGCCGCCGATCAGAACCGGCTTTTTATAACCGCATTTTATCAGAGCGGTTGTCATCTCCATGCAGGCATTCTCCTGATCGTTATCTACCTGAATAACACCCTTTTCTTTGCTGCTTCCGACCGTAACAAACGGAATATTCATGCTTTTTAAGTACTTAACTGCAAGATCGTCCACCATTGTTCGACCAAGGATAACGCCGTCCGCTTTTTTATTCTCGACGATCCTCTTTAAATGAGAAATATTATCCTCATATACAAGCGAGATCAGGACATCATAGTCAGTAGCCGTAGTAACCTCGCAAACTCCCGCCATGCACCTCTGGAAAAAAGGAAGTGCATACACATTCGAATCTCCGGGAATAGCCCAGCATATATTATATTTTTTCTGGTCCGCAAGCCCTTTGGCCATTGGATTTGGCCTGTAATTGTTTGCTTCTATATATTCAAGGACTCTCTTCCTTGTTTCGTTTCCTATTCTGCCCTTACCGGAAATTGCACGGGAAACCGTTGTTTTTGACACCCCCAACGCCTTCGCAACATCCCCGATGGTTATATTCTTTTTTTCATTCTCTCCCATCCGATAAAACCTCTTTTAATCGATATTTAAAATAATACTTTGCTTTTTTTAAACTCTGTGTTATACTTTGCGCAATTGGTTGTCTTGTTTGAAATTTAGCACTTTATCATTTTTTCGTCAACCGCAATTGTTACTTGATTTTTCATGTTGGCTGCTAAATAAAACCAATTTATATTTGATATGAAATTCCTATCAAATAAAAAACTGCATCTTGTGTTTGTTGCATATACGAATATTTTTTCTCATTTTTGACATATTAAGCGAATTTTTTTATAAAATATATATACAAAGGTTTTTTATGAGGTGAATTGTTATGAAATCAACTTTTTTTGGTGCTGCTTATTATGCTGAATATATGCCTTATGACAGAATAGATACCGACTTCCAACTTATGAAGGATGCCGGCATGAACGTTATCAGAATCGCTGAATCCACATGGAGTAATTGGGAGCCTTCCGATAACGTATTTGATTTTACATATTTACACAAAGTTCTTGATGCGGCCGCAAAATACGATATTTCGGTCATCGTAGGTACGCCTACTTACGCTATACCTTCATGGCTTGCAAAGAAATACCCCGATGTCATGGCCGTAACTCCTGAAGGACAGAGCATCTACGGACGCAGACAGCAACACGATATCACCAACCCGCATTTTCTTTTCCATGCTGAAAGGATCATCAGAAAGATGATGGAAGAAGTTGCGGCAAATCCGCAGGTTATCGGATATCAGATTGATAACGAGACACGCTCAGGAAACGGATATTCTCCTGAAAATCAAAAGTTGTTCATCGAAGAGATGAAGAAGAAATATCCCGACATCAATAAATTCAACGATGAATTCGGGCTCAATTACTGGAGTAACCGCATTGAATCATGGGATGACATGCCCGATATCCGCGGTACCATAAACGGTAGTCTTTCCGCTGCCTACAAGGCGTTCCTCAGAGACAGGATAACCGAGTACCAGAAATGGCAGGCAGACATCATAAATGAGTATAAGAGAGACGATCAGTTCATCACTCACAATTATGATTTCTCATGGGATGGATTTTCTTACGGCATTCAGCCTCTTGTTAATCAGCAGGACGCTGCAAAAGCCGTTAATATTGCCGGAGTTGATATCTACCATC
This sequence comes from Butyrivibrio sp. AE2005, assembly GCF_000686965.1. Lineage (NCBI taxonomy): Bacteria > Bacillati > Bacillota > Clostridia > Lachnospirales > Lachnospiraceae > Butyrivibrio > Butyrivibrio sp. AE2005. Next base: position 89,102 of record NZ_JMMD01000005.1, on the reverse strand, counting down.
CCACTCAGAACAGATTCGACGGCGCAACCATAGGTTTCGGCGGTGCCATCGGAAGATCACTCAAAAAGGATAATTACCTTGTACTTGAAACACAGTCTCAGGGCAGACTTGACTGGCTCGCATATCCCGGACAGCTCAGACAGGCTTATTACAGCCACCTTGCAAGTGGAGCAAACGGTGTTATGTACTGGAATTGGCATTCAATCCACAATTCCCTTGAGTCCTACTGGAAAGGGATCATAAGCCACGACCTGATCCCCGGTGAAACTTATAAGGAGCTTGCCTTTGCAAGGTCTGAAGAGCTTAAGATAGACGAGCATTTACAAAATCTCAGGAAGCACTGTCCTGCTGCCATTATCGCAGATAACAGAAGCCTTGTTGGTCTGGATGAATTTCCTATTGACGATGTATCTGATGCAAGCGTCGGGGAAGATGACTGGAGCCCTAAGGAGCTTAGTTATAACCATATACTTCGCTGGATGTACAATGCCTGCTACAAGATGAATCTTGAAACAGATATTGTTTACAAAGACGATATTATTAATATGGATCCGGAGGAGCTGGTTAAAAAATATCCTCTCCTGATAGCACCTTCACTCTACTCGGCTACAACAGAACTCATCGATTCTCTTCGCAAATATGTTGAGAAAGGCGGAAATCTTGTACTTGGATTTAAGAGTCTTGTCTCTGATGAAGAGCTTAAGATTTATCCCGATGCTCTTCCTTATAACATGACAGACATGGTCGGAGGAAGCTACGATCAATTTACAAGACCCGTAGATACAACTATAAAGATCGAAGGAAGAGAATTTAATGTTTCTCACTGGATGGAACTTTTGAGGCCTCAGGGCACAGGCGAAGAAATCTGGGGTACCTACGTACATCCATGTTGGGATAAATATGCCGCAATCCTTCATAAGAAACTCTATGAAAACGGAAGCGGAACCGTAACCTATATCGGATGTTACATGAAATGCGAAGGTCTCACTTCGATACTGAAAAAACTTATAAGAAGAATAGGCCTCTCCGTACCCGAAGAAATATTCCCTATTATAGTCAAATCGGGAACCAATGCTCTCGGTGAAGAGATAACCTACTACTTTAACTACTCTCCCAGAATTGAGCTTATCTCAATATTTAAAGACTGCACGGAACTTATAAGCTCGGATAACTACAACCGCGGAGACAGGATCAGTATCGGACCTTGGGGTATTAAGATATTTGTCAACAGATGAGGGTTAGGAAAATATGAAAACACAGGACTTGATCAGTTATATTGAAGATGGCAGATTAAACGATAAGCTTCTGGATATCTATCTTGATGAATCTCTGATTGCTTATCAGACAGAAAGATATATCAAGGCAATAAAAAGCTATGAGGATACTTTTAAGTCAACTGCCGGATACAACGATGATGTATGCATAATAAATGCACCGGGACGCACAGAGATAGGCGGTAATCATACCGACCATCAGCACGGCCATGTCCTTACGGCATCCATCAACTTAGACACTATCGCCGTTGTAGCAAAAAAAGCCGACATGATAAATATCAGATCCGAAGGCTACAACAACATGATAAGCTTCAGCCCTGATGACACAGCTATAAACATGGCTGAACACGGTTCTTCGCTTGCCATGGTAAAAGGTGTTCTCGCCGGAGCCAAAATGAACGGATTTGAAATAGGCGGTTTTGATGCTTATATTACAAGCGATGTGCTTAACGGTTCAGGTCTTTCATCTTCTGCATCCTTTGAGACAGTGATAGGTACTATCATCTCCTCATTGTACAACGAGGGTAAGATCGATCCGATGACCATTGCAACAATAGGTCAATATGCAGAAAATATATATTTCGGTAAGCCGTGCGGCCTTATGGACCAGATGGCCTGCTCTTTCGGAAAACTCAGTCATATAGATTTCAAAGTTCCCGGCACTCCAAAGGTTGAAACCTTAGAACTTGATCTCGATGCAGCAGGCTACAGTCTTTGCATCACAGATACAAAGGGAAATCACGCAGACTTAACTTCGGAATATGCTGCCGTTACCAAAGAAATGAAAGCCGTAGCGGAAGAATTCAGGAAAGCCGTTCTTGTAAATGTTCCTGAATCCAAAGTTATTGAATCCATTCCCGCTCTTCGTGAAAAGCTCGGAGACAGAGCAGTTCTTCGTGCTCTCCACTTCTACGAAGAGAACAAGAGGGTTATAAAACAGGTTGACGCCCTCAAAAACAATGACTTTGCTACATTCCTGAAAACCATAAAAGAATCCGGTGATTCATCATACAAATTCCTTCAGAACGTATATACCAATCAGGACGTTCAGCACCAGGGTATTTCACTTGCTCTTTGCATCAGCGAGACCATACTTGGTGAAGACGGCGGTGTATGCAGGGTTCATGGAGGCGGATTTGCCGGAACAATTCAGGCTTTTGTTCGTAATGACAAGGTCGAAGAATACAAAAAAGCCCTCAACGATATATTCGGCGAAGGAGCATGCGTCGTTCTTAAGATCAGAAAATACGGCGGAATGAAAATTGATATTTAAACACTATTTGTTTTAAATATAAACCCCACTAAAAAATGAGCCATGACTTTAAGTCATGGCTCTAAATCTATCTTTTTTCTCTGTTCTGCCTTGCAATTATTTTGCGGGCTTAAGAAGTTTTCCCTGTTCTTTGTGAACAATAAGAGGCTCACTTGTTCCGTCAACGGAATTGTCAGTGATCACACACTCGCTGATTGTTTCATCGGAAGGAATCTCGTACATAACATTCATCATAGTCTTTTCCATGATGGAACGAAGTCCTCTGGCACCTGTTTCTCTCTCGTATGCCATCTGCGCAATCTTATCAACAGCGCCTTCCTCAAATGTAAGCTTAACATCATCAAAATCAAAGAGCTTCTGATACTGCTTAACAAGAGCATTTCTGGGCTCTGTAAGAATTCTGACAAGTGCTTCCTTTGAAAGACCTTCAAGTGTTACCGTAATAGGCACACGTCCGACAAACTCCGGAATAAGTCCGAATTTAACAAGATCCTGAGGTGTAACCTCTTTGAGAACTTCTCCGATTTCTCTTTCAGACTTGTCAGCAATCTCAGCGTTAAATCCGATTGAGTTGCGGTCGAGTCTTGCCTCAACGATCTTATCAAGGCCGTCAAACGCTCCGCCGCAAATAAACAAGATATTACTTGTATCAATCTGAATAAGCTCCTGATGAGGATGCTTTCTTCCGCCCTGCGGAGGCACGCTTGCAATAGTACCCTCAATAATCTTAAGAAGTGCCTGCTGAACACCTTCACCCGATACGTCTCTTGTTATGGAAACATTCTCGCTCTTCTTTGTGATCTTATCGATCTCATCGATATATACAATGCCGTACTGCGCTCTCTCGATATCGTAATCAGCATTCTGGATAAGCTTGAGCAATATATTCTCAACATCTTCTCCGACATATCCTGCCTCGGTAAGCGTTGTAGCATCAGCAATCGCAAAAGGTACATTGATTATCTTGGCAAGTGTCTGTGCAAGGTATGTCTTACCCGATCCGGTAGGACCTACCATTATGATATTACTCTTCTGAAGTTCAACTTCCGACTTATCTTCATTCTTTGGAGCCAATACTCTCTTGTAATGGTTGTATACGGAAACAGCAAGAACTTTCTTAGCTTCCTCCTGTCCGATAACGTACTCATCCAAAAAGTTTCGGATTTCTACAGGCTTCAAAAGATTTATCTGCTGGTCCCTCTCAACTACTTCGGGCTCATCGTCGAATTCCTCAGCGATGATGTCCGAGCAAATCTCTACGCACTCGTCGCAGATATATACACCTGCAGGTCCCGCTATTAATTTTTTTACCTGATCTTGTGTCTTATTACAAAAAGAGCACTTGATCTCTCCCGGTATCTTTGCCATTATTTATTTTCCTCTTTCTTAGGACGGTTCTCAACTATAGAATCAATCAACCCGTATTCCAAAGCTTCCTGCGCAGTCATCCAGTTATCTCTTTCAGTATCTGCAGCAACCTGCTCGAAAGGCTTTCCTGTATTCTCAGCAAGCATCCTGTTCATTTTCTCTTTTGTTCTGATGATATGCTTTGCAGCAATCTCAATCTCAGTAGCCTGACCTTGTGTTCCTCCCAAAGGCTGGTGGATCATAACTTCCGCATTGGGAAGAGCCATTCTCTTGCCCTTTGCTCCGCCTGCAAGAAGAAACGCTCCCATACTTGCAGCCATTCCTATACATATTGTGCTAACGTCACATTTTATATAATGCATTGTATCATATATAGCCATTCCGGATGTAATCTCTCCCCCGGGACTGTTAATATACATATGAATGTCCTTATTGGGATCTTCAGCTTCAAGGAACAGGAGCTGAGCTACAACTGTACTGGCTGATGCGGCATTAACTTCTTCTCCGAGGAAAATGATTCTCTCTTTCAAAAGTCTGGAGTAAATATCATATGACCTCTCACCGCGACTTGTCTGTTCAATGACGTAAGGTATTAAACTCATTTTTTCTTCCTTTCTAGCCTAAAAATAAAATTCCAATTTCCATTATACCAATAATTTTATAAAAAGAGCATAAAAATTTCCCGCAAACTGATATTTACGGGAAATTTTTCATAGCATCTCACTCTTCAAGATAAACAATCGTAACGGTATTAAGATCATAAAAGCCTGCCGCAGACCTGTTCACCCACTCTCCGGCTTCTACTCCAAGCCCCATTCCATAGGTGGAATATGCCGGTCTGTAAGGTCTGACATAAATAACGGCATCGCTTCCTTTTTCCGCCAAAGTAAGCGACGAAAGAACATATTCGCGAGCGGCATAGTTTTCCTGCAATGCCCCTGTCCTATAATCGTCATATGAAGCATACGACATTCCGCTCTTAATATCTTCACTTAATGCCGAATGAAGGATCAGTGCAAGCAATACTCCTGCAGCAAGCACTCCCGTTGCGATACGATCTGTCTTTCCTTCAAACTTCTCCGAAAGAAACTGTGCAAGCACCGCCACTACAAGAAAATACATAAACTTCGCCACAATCTCATAAGAACTTGCGGTTCTCATGTTGATAACTTCATCCACATGATATCCGAAACATACGGGAAACATGGTGAAATATCTCGCAAACCATGTTCCGACAAGAACGATCACAAGATTTAACACCGTAACTTTTCCCTCAAGCACCTTAACCTTATAAATAGTGAAGATCACAAATGCCAAGAGCAGCATAAGAATAAACACAGCACTTGTAAAAAGGATCTTGTCTTCGGAAACGATACATTTAAAAGTATCCCTAAGTGCGTCAAAAAATGTACTGTGGCCTTCCTTCAGGTCTTTCTCCGCTCTTCTATAGTTTCCGGGAGCAAGACCGTTTATAAGTGTTCCTACAAACGATACGCCCGCCGGTATAGCAATCTTTTTATCCTTGATAAATTCTTCTCTTTTAAGTATCACTACTGCGATAAGCCACGAAAGATCAGCAAGTACAATATTAAGCGATCCTCCGCTTGCCAAAAATGCCAATATGGCGCTTACAACAAGATATCCATTTTTTTTCTTTCGTATATACAGGATACTCAACGAAACAGCAAGCAGACCAAGGGTTAATTCCGTCAGATAATTAAGTCCGCCGGTATACCAGTAAAAAAGCTCTCTTCCACTTGGCGTATTCGCCATGGAAAAAACAGTCGCAAATATTGCAAAAGAGGCTCCGAGGCACGCGGTATTGTCTTTTATAAGGATTTTCAGAAGAACCATAAGTGCAACGCAGAAAGCGACAGCGTTTAGGATCATGTAAAAATGAAATCCCGGAAGTCCACCTCTTGTATATGCCCTGATAAAATGAATCAGATAATTAAAAAGATATGTTCCCTGATTTACATTGTAATATTCAACCATCTTATGTGCGGCTGCAACCACGTTGGATCCGTATACATCCGCAGCATCCGCAGCTCCACCCTCAAAGCTGAAATCATCTTCACACAGATATGTATAACCACAGCCCACTATAACAGGCACAACTGCACAGAATATTCCGATAATGAATATCCCCGCAAATATTTTCTTATACTTGTTAAAAAAAGACTCTATCATACATCCTCCCGGTTCCACATAAAACTAATGGCACCTATTTCTTTGTATTTACCAAATAATAAGTGCCATAAGGTTCATATGTTTTTATTCAAACTGCCTGATTACTCTTCAGTCTTCTTCTTTCTTGTTGTTGTCTTCTTAGGCTTCTCTTCCTTGTCTGCAGCATCTTTCTTAGCTGTAGTCTTCTTGGCAGCTGTCTTCTTTGCAGGCTTCTCTTCCTTATCGGCAGCCTTCTCAGCCTTTTCAGCAGTCTTCTTTGTTGTTGTCTTCTTTGCAGCCTTCTTAGCAGCGCCTTCCTTTACATTCTCCACAAGGAAATCAGCAGCCTTCTGAACTGCAAGATCACTCTTCATGACCTTCTTCTCAGCATCAGACATGAGCTCTTTAAGCTTAGAAAGCTCCATTCTGTACTGCTCAGCCATCTTCTCAAGTTCCTTCTCGAACTCTTCGTCTGAAACTGTGATGTTTTCCTTCTCAGCTACAGCCTCGAGAACAAGTCTTGACTTGATTCTCTCGATAGCCTGAGGCTTAACCTGCTCAAGCATCTTGTCTACAGTGTTACCTGTATACTGAAGATACTGATCCATGTTCATACCCTGCATCTGAAGTCTCTGAGCGAAATCATTAACGATCTGTCTCTGCTGTGTCTCGATCATAGCCTCAGGAAGCTCCATATCTGAATCTTCGATAACAGCCTTAACTACAGCATCTTCTCTCTTAGCCTTCTCTTCGTTTGTCTTCTTCTCAACAAGCTTCTTCTTAACATCTTCCTTGTACTCGGCAAGTGTATCAAACTCTGATACATCGCTTGCAAACTCATCGTTGAGCTCAGGAAGTTCCTTAGCCTTGATAGCCTTAACTGTGCACTTGAAAGTAGCATCTTTTCCGGCAAGTTCAGCTGCCTGATATTCCTCAGGGAACTTAACGTTTACATCGCCTTCTTTACCAATCTCAAATCCAACAAGCTGCTCTTCGAATCCGGGAATGAATGCACCCGAACCGATTGTAAGAGGATAATCTGTTCCCTTTCCACCGGGGAATGCAACTCCGTCAACAAATCCTTCGAAATCAAGAGTAACGATATCGTTGTTCTGAACTGCTCTGTCTGTTACATCAACAGTTCTTGCATTTGTATTTCTCTGCTTGTCGATCTCAGCGTCAACATCAGCATCTGTAACGTCGATGTCCATCTTCTCAACTTCAACGCCCTTATATTTTCCAAGCTTAACCGGAGGCTTAAGAGCTACTTCAGCTGTAAAGATGAAGTCCTTTCCTGCCTCAAGCTGCTCAACATCAATCTTGGGAGATGATACAACGTTCTCTCCGCACTCCTCAACAGCCTTGGGATACTCTGTCTCGATAAGTTCATTTGCAGCATCCTCATAGAATACTCCCTTACCGTACATCTGCTCGATCATCTTACGAGGAGCCTTACCCTTACGGAAACCGGGTAACTGAATCTTATTCTTGTTTTTCTCATAGGCCTTCTGAATTGCCTTCTCGAGCTGCTCAGCAGATACTTCAATCTTAAGCTTAGCCATGCTCTTTTCAAGCTTCTCAACTGTTACGCTCATTTTATCTGTAATTCCTCCTAAAAGTATTTATAATAAAGAGCCGAAAAACACAGTTTCAAGCCCTTTAGCCCACATATAGGCACAATCGCTTCAGATTATAACATAAGTACATAATAATTTCCATGTTTTTATTCGCGCTTTTTTAAATAGTATCCCACATGGAAAAAATTGCTATTTTGAATCCCGGCACTTAAATTAAGCGAACCAATTGCCGATATTATACTGAACTTAGCACGCCAAATCATTAAAACTATATAAAATTTTCCTAATTTCAGTCATTTTTTAACTGCTAAATAGTATCATTTTAGTATAAAATTGTTATTATTTTTTAATCGTTTTAACGTGTTAAAGTTATTTACTTTTATAGTACGGAGGCAATTTCTATGGCAAAGGATTCCAAACCCCAGAAAAGAACTACCAATTTTATGAACAGCATTAAACCGCGAATGATTGCAATAATGCTTTTAGTAGCAGCTGTTCCGCTTATTATTTCCGTAATAGTAAGTTATGCATCATCGACTTCAAAAGCGGTTAAGGATGCAGAAAATACACTAAACTGGCAAGCAAACTATATTCAGTCCGAATTTGAAGGCATTATGGAAAAAAATATAATGAGTATTCAGACACTTGCCAAATCACCTGCCACAACACGATTCATGGAGACTCCATTCAATGTTACTTTCCAGGAAGAGGCCGCCAAATATCTCGAAGAAATCGATACAATGCTTAATGACGGCAACATTACCGTTCTTACGGGCAAAGATGGAAAACAGATTCTCAGAAATACAGGAGAGCTTGTCGAAGTAGGTGAAAGAGATTACTTTAAAGAAGCAATGAACGGAAATACTTATGTTTCCAATGTCATAGTTTCAGCATCAACAGGTGTACGTCAGATTACAATCGCAGCTCCCGTGTACAATTCAAAGGGTGAGGCTATAGGTATTGTTCAGCGAAATCTCGATCTTAACAGATTCCATGAATTTCTTTCCGAAAAGTCAAGCGACGCTTTCTTCGTTGACAGAAACGGACTTGTTGCTGCTCATTCACAGTATGAGATCACTGCAGAGAACGAAGATGACAGAAGCAAATCACAATTCGTAACTTCCGGTCAGGACAGCGGAGTATATCAGGTTGATACCGGTAAAGGATATCATGCCGTAGTTTCTTATAAGAAATCTCCGAGTACAGGTTTTGTAGTTGTTGCTGCAACCGATACGAAAGTAGTAACCGCAGAGACAAGATCCGCTGCACTTATTGTCGTGATCGTCGGACTGGTGTTGCTCGTTTTAACAGCATTTATCTCTGTACAGATGGCTATTTCTTTCACGAACCCCATCAACGATGTCAACACTGCTCTCGCAGAGCTTGCTGACGGTAAATTTGCAGTTGTGACCAAGCATATTAACAGAAAAGATGAGTTTGGAGCGATCATCAACAACACAAACACTGTAATAAATGAACTTCAGGCAATTGTTTCCAATATTAAAGCATCTGCAACAACAATCGGCGAGTCATCCGAGGAGCTCTCAGATATGGCCAATCAGATTTCGCAAACAGCCGAAGATGTATCGAATGCAGTTCAGGATATCGCATCCGGTGCTACCCAGCAGGCCGATGAGATTCAGAAAGCTTCCGAGAATGTTACTCAGATCGGTGATGCCGTTTCAAATGTTCAGGGTTCAACCGGAAGTCTTGAAGCTCTTGCAACAAGAATGAAAGATGCTTCGGAAGCTTCTTCCCAGTCGCTTTCAGCTCTTCAGGAATCAAGTACAAACATGACTTCCAAGATCGACGACATTTCAAGGACTATCTCCGCTACTCAGGAAGCGGTTTCAAGCATCAACGAGAAGGTCGAAGGAATTGCAAGTATCGCAACTCAGACAAACCTCCTTTCACTTAACGCTTCGATTGAGGCTGCAAGGGCCGGCGAAGCAGGAAAAGGATTTGCGGTTGTTGCTGAAGAGATTGGTAAACTTGCCGACGATTCCAAGGCAATGGCTGACGATATCAGAAAACAGATGGATATCCTTCTTGAGCAGAGTGAAGCTGCGGTTGAAGCTTCAGATGAAGTAAGAAAAGGAAATCTTGACCAGCAGGATGCTCTTGGCGAAACACTCATTTCCGTAAACGAAATGCTTTCAGATATCAGCGAGACCGTAAACGGTGTAAAGAGCATCTCCTCAGGTGCAGAGACTTGCGTATCTTCCAAGAATGTTGTATCGGATTCAATGAATTCGCTCTCTGCCATTTCACAGCAGAACGCCGCTTCATCAGAAGAAACCGGCGCCTCTATGGAAGAACTTTCCGCTACTGTTACATCTCTTGCAGGTTCGGCTACTAACCTTAAAGATGTTGCAAATAAGCTTAATCAGGATATTCAGTTCTTTAAAACCTGATAGATTACGATAGGTTACACTACTAAAGCTTAAGGCAGATATTATAATTTAGCTCAGATTGTGCCGGACACATCAATGAGCCCAAAGAATTGGTCTCATTGATGTGGCACAAATTCGCAACAATTATAATATCTGCCTTTTATTTTGTAGTGTAATGATCTATCTTCCTTAATTAGGTCAACTTCTGTTGCCCCCAAAGTCACGCTGTATATACGATTGCTTGTGCCATCTGCTCTGCTGCTTCTTTTCCATTGAAGTGCTCTAAGATTGCAAGTGCGAATGGAATTGCCGTTCCCATGCCGCGTGATGTGATGAAGTTGCCGTCCTTTGAGACCATGTCAGTAGATACGTTTGCACCGATGAGGTCGCCTTCGCATCCGGGATAGCAGCAGGCTTTTTTGCCCTTAAGAAGTCCCATCTTGCCGTATACGGTTGGTGCAGCACAGATTGCCGCAAGCATCTTGCCTGCGTTGTTAAACTCTTCTATCTTAGCTTTGAGAGGCGCACACGCATCAAGGTTCTTCGTTCCCGGCATTCCGCCCGGAAGAATGATCATATCAACTCCGCCAAAATCATAGTTCTCAATTGTATCATCAGCCTCAAGCTTTATTCCGTGAGAACCCTCAACGGCTGTAGTTCCCGTTATAGAAACCATTGTTATGTCGATTCCCGCTCTCCTGAGAATATCCACTACTGTAAGTCCCTCTATTTCTTCAAAACCGTTTGCAAGAAAAATCGCTGTTTTTGCCATATTCGTCCTCCGTTTATTCTTAATACTTTCGCTTTTCAACATTCGTCTTTTCGGCTCTTCTACGCAATTATATGAATCATTATATCATTTCTATTCGCACTAATCTGAGAAAACATGACCTGTTAGATAGTTTTTATTCAAAAAAGTCATGTCCTCTACTATAATTTAAGATATGAAAACTTGAAATCTATGACTTTTTGGTATCATTTTATTATAAAAAGTCATAACACCACTAAAATCGAAGACATGATAGCACAAAAAGTATATTCAGTCTTAGACAAAATCACAGAAAGGTGCATATACCATGGGAATTGAGATAGAAAAAAAATTTACCGTAAAAGACCTTCCGCAGAACCTTGATACATATCCCTGCCATATAATCGAGCAAGGCTACCTAAACACAACCCCCGCCGTACGCGTACGAAGAGAAGACGACAGATACTATATGACCTACAAAGGCTCCTCACCCGCAGAAAAAAGCGGCATCGGAAAGGTGGAGTACAACATGCCCCTTGATGCGGTGAGCTATGATCATCTTGTAAAAAAATGTGACGGCAACATCATAAAGAAAACCCGATATCTCCTGCCACTTAACGAAGACGCATTTGATAACGGATTTCTGTCGGCCAATCCAAATATTAATTTTGCAATAAAATCAGGCGCCATCAAGATTGAACTTGATGTTTTTGACGCGCCGTTTAACGGTCGTCTGCTTGCCGAAGTTGAATTTCCAAGCGAAGAAGCCGCAAGCGCATATCACCCCGCTTCCTGGTTCCGCGAAGACGTAACCGGAGATTTCCACTACAGCAATTCATACATGAGCACTGAATCATTTTAATCACCTGCGGCGATATAGATACGTATTTCTACATCGCCGATTTCGTCTATAACTCACTCCTATAGACAATGAATACTTTTCCGCCCATGTTACTTTCTATGTCTCCCGGCTACTTCCTATGCCTTAAGTTACTTTCTAAATTTTCATTTACTTCCTGATTCTTCCGTAAACTTTAGCGTAGCTATACATCCTCTCGCAGAGCTCATCCGTGAGCTCATCGCCTTCCATCTTCCACTGCCAGTTTCCACCGAGAGTCGACGGAATGTTTATTCTTGCACTCTCGTCAAGCTCGAGATAATCCTGCATGGGAATTATCGCAGTGTCCGCAACGCTTGAAAATGCAGCGCGTATAAGTCCGCTTATAACCTGCCTTCCGCTGTTTACTCCAAGATAGTCCCTCACAAATTTCTTATCATCTCTGCTTAGTGTCTTATACCATCCCCTTGTCGTATCATTGTCGTGAGTTCCCGTATATACAACGCAGTTGCTGTTATAGTAGTGCGGAAGATATTCGCTGTCATCATCCGCTCCAAACGCAAAGTGAAGCACCTTCATTCCGGGATATCCCGTCTTTTTTACAAGCTTAATGACCGAAGGCGTAAGAAATCCCAGATCTTCTGCGATAACCTTTACGTCTCCGAATTCTTTTTTCACCGCATCGAAAAGATCGTATCCGGGACCTTTACGCCACTTTCCGATCTCAGCCGTAGGATTTCCGTAAGGAATCGCATAATACTCATCAAAGCCCCTAAAATGATCGATACGAAGCACATCATAAAGCTTGTAGCAGTGCCCTATTCTCTCAAGCCACCACTTATACCCCGTCTGCTTGTGATAGTCCCACCTATAAAGCGGATTTCCCCAAAGCTGTCCTGTCTTACTGAACGCATCGGGAGGACATCCCGCAACCTCTATAGGAACATTGTCCTTATCAAGAAGGAAAAGTTCAGGATTTGCCCACGTATCCGAGCTGTCAAAAGCAACATATATCGGTATGTCGCCGATAATCTCGATCCCGTTCTTATTCGCGTAATTTTTAAGCGCATTCCACTGCACATAAAAAACAAACTGGACAAAGCAGTAGAAATCTATCTCTTCCGAGAGCTTCTCCCTATACTTTGTCATGGCGTCTTTTTTCCTGAGTCTTATGGCCTCATCCCAGGTATTCCAAGACCTTCCGCCGTACATATCCTTAAGAGCCATAAAAAGTGCATAGTCAAAGAGCCACTTCTTTCCGTTGCTTTTCTTGAACTTCTCGAAATCAGCTTTTATGCCAGAAGCTCCAAAGGCCTTATCTATATTTCCGAAAGCCTTGCGCATAAGCTCGTATTTATGCGCCTCAATAGTCTTGTAGTCAACCTTATCAACCGGCTCTTCGCTCTTTAATACCTCAAGGTCTTCCAATGTCAAAAGATCTTTTTCCGCAAAAAACTCAGGATCTATCAGATACGGATTTCCTGCAAAAGTAGAAAAAGACTGATAAGGCGAATCACCGTATCCCGTAGGCCCAAGAGGAAGGATCTGCCAATACTTCTGCCCCGCTTTCTTAAGGAAATCCACAAACTCGTACGCTTCTTTTGAAAACGCACCGATTCCGTATTTCGACGGCAATGAAAAAACAGGAAGTAAAACGCCGCAAGCTCTTTTTTGCTCATTTTCGCTTTTTTTCATATCGGTCCCCTTATAGTATCTTTTTTACTTAATACCCCAGATCAGGTTTCTCCACTGTGCAAGCTGATCCGGCGTCATAAATCCGTTTGACGTTCCCATATATCCAATCTTGTAGGATGCGAACAAAAGTGCATTCTTTATGGCGTTTACGCTGTCTCCCGTCTCCATGTAGTAATGAAGGAAGCATGCAAAAAGCGCATTACCTGCACCTATGGTATTTACTACCTCGTTGGTCTTAACGGTGTTGTAGTGAATTCGAAGATTCTGAACTTTGTCATAAAGCATCAGTCCTTCACTGCCCTGACCGAGGATAATTATCTCCGTTCCGTATGTATTTGCCATTCTGTCTATGAAATCGTAGGGATCTTCCGTCAAAGTATCGTCACTGAAATAAAGAACCTTTGCGGAGTCTAGAAAGTCTGCGTTATATTTTTCTTTTTCTCTCTCGTAATATCTGATGTTGACTGCGACAGGCTTATTGTGCTCTTTCGCAACCTTAACAAACGGCCTGCAGAAATTCGCATTGGCCAGAACTACCATGTCACAGCTCTCCGCAATAGGCGGAACCATGGACATGTCATATGTATTTTCTCTAAGATCCTTGATATCTTCAAAGATCTGCTGTCGCCTTTCCTTGTCGTACAGAACAACTTCGGTAGGCGTATCATTCATCTGCGGGATAATATATTCAGTGGAAAGCGTGATTCTCCTGTCGGGCGGATTGATCATCTCAAGATCCTGATTACGTCCGACAATTGACATAAAGACAACCTCGTCACCCAGCCACTCAAGCGCAAGCGACTCGTTGTAGGCATCACCGCCCATCGCGGTATAGATAGAATCTATAGCGCTTGTCATAGGCGCAAAGCTGACAGGAATCTTTTCAACTCTTACGATAGTTTCAATCTGTGTTACACCAGCCACTAAAAATTTACCCATTTTTTAGCCTCCTTATTATGTAAGCACCATCCTTTGAACCATATCAACGTATTCCAAAGCTTCTTCCATAAACAGGTCTGCCCTAAAGCTACCACCTCTGATATTCTTTTCGAGTACTCCTTCCACCGTATAATCAAGAATGTACCATATTTTGTTGTAGTCAACTCCCGTGGAAAAGACTGTTATGTCCGCCCTCTCTTTAAGCGCACGCATTATCAGCGAGAACTTCTCCCGCTTCTCGCTTATTTCAAAAGAAGCCTTAGTATCCGTCTCTTCATCCGCTTTTTTCAGAAAAGAAAAAATATACGGGAACCGTTTAAGAGCATCGCCCTTAGCCGCAAGAACCTGCTTGTACAGCTCAAAGTAGCCGGTCTCACTCTTTTCAACATGTGTCGAAAATTCAAGCGTCACCGACCTCGTCGCATAATCATACAGAAAAGAATACAAACCGATTTTATTTCCAAAATAATGAAACAACAGGCCCTTACTGATATCCGCAGTCTTAACTATCTCGTCGGTGCTGGAATGCGTGTAGCCGTTCTCCGCAAACACCTTAAACGCCGCGTTAATGATCCGTTCCTGCTTATCTTTTTTTAGCTCAAAAAATCGTTCATTCATACACGTTCTCCGGCTTCAATTGACTACATCAGTCTGATTTTAATATATCATTTTGTAAGTACTAATTCAAACGATTTGCCGTTATTTATTAATTTTTAATACAACGTACTTTTATTTATCTGAAAATTGTTATAAAATTAATTCAACGTTTGGATAGGAGGATGTATGGTTATGTCCAAGGGAAATGGATTCGGAAAGTTTATTTTATTCTGTACTGCTGTTGGTGCAGCCGCAGCCGGTGTATATTATTACTTAAGTAAGAGAGATGCTGAGATTGCCGACAGTTTTGATGACGATGATTTTGAAGAGTTCGAAGATTTCGATGAGGATTTGGATGAAGCAACCGAGTCCAGATTCGGTTCCAGAAAATACGTAGACATCAAAACCGCCGAAGAAAAGGCCGGAAAAGCCGCAACTACTGCTGAAGCTGCCGAAGCAATAAGCACTACCGAAAGCAATGATTCCGCTACACCTGATGAATTCTTTGGCAATGAAGAAGATAAGTTATAAATAATAGTTAACCCCACGGATATCGCTATCCATGGGGTTTTATTATGTCTGTTTTTATTTGGGAGAATTACTTTTCGCCCTGCTTCTCGGCCATCATATCCTTAAGTGCTCTAGCCTTGTCCTTAATCCTGCTGTTTGCGGTTCTGGACATGAGAAGTTCAGAGATCATCTTGCTTGCGATATCATACTGTTCTGTCTCAAATGCAAGTGCTGCGATAAGATAATCGAGCGTTGTCGAATCCATTCCGGCAATAGGGAAATCTTCTGACTGCCTTGCCATGATGAATCCGTTAAGTGCGTTCTTTAAAAGCTCAAGCTCCTGAGCGTCGTTATCTTTTTTCTTCTTCTCGTAATCAGCTTCGTCCTGATCGAGTCTCTGAGTCTCACCTCTAATTACCCAGGCTGTCTTAAGACAGATATAAGCCTTCTCGCTGTTCTTCGCCTTCTTTACTACCGCATTTGCAAGTGCAAGCTGATAAAGGCTTCGTGCATGCTCATATGTGTATATAGGCTCCTTGTAGTCCTGCTTCTTGTAATTCATGCAGATTTTGTTTCTGATATCGTCAATCTGATACTTATTGAGCGTCGTGAAATATCTTCCAAGCGCCGCATATCCGCATTCGGGGCATGCAATGATGTCATACTTTGTAAGATCGACTTCAGAATAGTCAGGCCTTAAATCCACATCCACAGCCTTCATTCTAACCTTACCTGTACGAACAGTCTTTGATTCAAAGTCCGAATCACAGATAGGACATTTATATTTCTTGTCAAAAAGATAATCCTCCTCATTGACAAGTGTAAGCTTCTTCTGGGGCTCAGCTTTCTTGACATTGGCCTCTTTCTTGTTTGGATCCTCAAAAAGATTTCCTCCGTCAATATTTCCAAGTCCAAGCTTCTCCAGTCCAGAAAAAATACCAGCCATTTCTATACCTCTTTTCTAAATATTACTATAGAAAAATTTTTAATTATTCTTTGGCAGAACAAAAGAACTCTTAAGCGAAACGATCCTGTTAAATACAGGTGCTCCGGGCTTAGAATCCTTGCTGTCAACGCAGAAAAATCCGTTTCTTACAAACTGGAATTTGTCGTAGCTGACCGCATCTGCAAGTTCGGGCTCAAGCTTAGCATCCTTGATAACTGTAATTGAGTTGGGGTTTAAGTTAAGAGAACCGTCCTCGTTATAAACGCCCTTCTCCTCATCAATAATATTCTCATAAAGACGAACTTCTGCAGTTACCGCTTCTTTTGCAGCAACCCAGTGGATCGTGCCCTTAACTTTTCTTGCGTTAAATCCGCTTCCGGACTTAGTCTCGGGATCGTAAGTACAATGTACGGCGATAACATTGCCGTTCTCATCCTTATCGCAACCCGTACATGTTACAAAGTAAGCGTTCATAAGTCTTACTTCGTTTCCGGGGAAAAGACGGAAATACTTCTTCGGAGGCTCCTCCATGAAGTCTTCTCTCTCGATATAGAGCTCTTTTCCAAAAGGAATCTTTCTTGTTCCCATCTCAGGAACTTCTTTGTTATTCTCAATCTCGAGATACTCTGTCTCATTCTCAGGATAGTTATCTATTATAAGCTTTACGGGGTTGAGAACTGCAAGCATTCTCTTTGCCTTAAGCTTAAGGTCTTCTCTTATGCAATACTCAAGCATCGCGTACTCTGCAGTTGACTGTGCCTTACTGATTCCGCACATATCAACGAACATCTTAATTGACTCGGGAGTAAATCCTCTTCTTCTGAGTGCTGCGATGGTTACAAGTCTCGGATCGTCCCATCCGTCAACAATTCCGTCTTCTACAAGTCTCTTGATATATCTTTTACCTGTTACGACATTGTTGAGGTAGAGCTTCGCAAACTCAATCTGACGGGGAGGATTCTTGTAGCCGCACTCCTCTTTTACCCAATCGTAAAGAGGTCTGTGATCCTCAAACTCCAATGTGCAGAGTGAATGTGTTATACCCTCGATCGCATCCTCAATGGGATGAGCATAGTCATACATAGGATAAATGCACCACTTATCCTGTGTACGTGCATGTGTCATATGAGCAACCCTGTAGATAATGGGATCTCTCATATTTATGTTAGGTGAAGACATGTCGATCTTGGCTCTCAGTGTCATAGCGCCGTCCTCGACCTTGCCGTTCTTCATATCCTCAAAAAGTCTTAAGTTATCCTCAACACTTCTGTTTCTGTTAGGATCGTCCTTACCGGGCTCTGTGAGTGTTCCTCTGTATTCACGCATCTGCTCGGCAGTAAGCTCTGAAACGTATGCCTTGCCCTTTTTTATAAGCTTAACGGCATTCTCATACATCTCATCAAAGTAATCCGAAGCATGGAAAAGACGGTCTTCATAATCCGCACCGAGCCACTTAACGTCCTCGATAATGGAGTCCATGAACTCAGATCTTTCCTTGGTGGGATTGGTATCGTCAAATCTCATGTTGAACTTGCCGTTGTATTCTTTTGCCATTCCGTAGTTAAGAAGAATACTCTTAGCATGTCCTATATGCAAAAAACCGTTTGGCTCGGGAGGAAATCTTGTGCATACATGATCGTAAACTCCCTCCGCAAGATCCTTGTCTATAGCCTGCTCTATAAAATGTCTGGAAGGTGTATTTTCCACCTCAGCATTATCACTTGTATTTGTAATTACTTCTGCCATTATTAAATCCTAACCTTTACATTTATATCTTTGTGCCGTTTAGCGCTCTTATATAATAACATATTTTTAGTTATAAACGTACTTTTCCTCGAAAGCCACTCTGCGCATGGGTTTGTCGTAATAATAACCCTGAACGTACTTAACTCCCATTCCTTTTATCGCATCAAGCTGCGCCTGCGTCTCTATTCCTTCAACGCAGATCTCGGCATTTATTGCCTTTCCAAGCTCTGCCATCATGCGGATAAATGCCTGCGAATAATCATCCTCGGCAAGATCCTTGGCAAAGTTCTGGTCAACCTTGATTATGTCAAAAGGAAGCGCTCTTATACTGCTAAGAGCAGAGTAACCCGTACCGAAATCATCAAGTGCAAGCCTTACTCCGAGTGCCTTGATATCAAGAAGCGTCTGCTTCGTTCTTGCAAGATCGTTTATCGCAAGTCTCTCAGTAAGCTCAAGTACCAGATTACGGGGATTGATGTGGTTTTCTTCAATATTCTTCCTTATAACATCCACGATGTCGTTCTGCATAATCTGCACAACGGAAAGATTTACGGAAACCGCATATTCTCCCGTTCCCGACTCATTCCACTGTCTGCAGCACTCACAAGCTTTTTTAAGAACATGATTACCGATAGGTGTGATAAGTCCCAGGTACTCAGCAAGCGGAACAAATTCGTCCGGGCTTAAGAACCCAAGCTTTGAACTGTTCCATCTTACAAGAGCCTCTGCACCGACGTGCTTGTACTGCTTTCTTCCGCTCTTGTTGTCTATAGGTTCGCTGATAACAGGCTGGAAGTAAACCTCAAACTCGCTGCAACTCTTTGTTATAGCGTCATACATATTCTTCTCAAGATCGAGTCTGTGTATCGATGAAGAATCAATATTGTCGGAATACTCGGCAATCCTGTTCTTACCGGATTTCTTCGCTTCATACATCGCAACGTCGGACTTTCTGATAAGTTCCGAAACATTGTCACCGTGATCGGGATACTTTACAACACCCATACTCATTGTACAGTAATAATCGCTGTCCTTAAGATACCACGGTGTTGCGAAAGTATTTTTTATCTCCTCAATGATCTTGGGGAGTCTATCAAAACTCTCGGGAGGAACGATAATAACGAACTCGTCTCCACCCATTCTGTAGCAGGAATTGGTTATTCCTTCGATCCTGCTTATCGCCTTAGAAATATCTCTTAAAAGAACATCTCCGTACTGATGTCCCAAACTGTCGTTGATATGCTTAAAGTCATCAAGATCAAGGTACATAAGCGCACCGTGAATACGCTTTGTCCTTGCTTCGTCAATGTATCTGGCAAGGTCTTTCTCACAGCACATTCTGTTGTAAAGGCCTGTCAGGAAATCTGTATATGCCTGCTGCTCAATTCTCTTTTGATACAGCTTTTTCTCGGTAATATCATATATAGCACACAAAGAAACGGGACGTCCGTCCACCCACTTGATCCTAGTGTAGTAAACATCGTACCATTTCTCTCTGTCCTTGTGATGAACCTCGTAGTTTCCGCTTCTGCTCTTCGCGGGAATATTTGATTCAAAAAGATCCACAAGAGTATTCTCGGTAAGCTCTTTATTAAAGTTCTTTTTAAAGCTTCTGTTTGCAAACAGAAGGACGCCGGTGCCTATATCCCTTACGTAGATGGCACTTCCCACGTTATCAAGCACAGCTTCAAGCGAAGCAAAAGAACTTGCGAGCGAATTCTTCTGAAGTCTCTTTGTTATTATTGTCTGTAGAACGCGGATCGCATCGTTGATAAACTTAACGTCATCTATCGACCATATCCTGTTCTCTCTGTTCTCTGTAAGGCATGCATAGAAAAGAGCCGAGCCGTTAATAATAACAGGCATTGCGACAAGAGCCTTAATGCCAAGGTCTTCCACCTGTTCGCGCTCGCCCGCATTCATCGCCGTATCACTTGATATAACAACCGCCTTCTCGCTTCCAAGGAACCAGCAAAGCTCTCTGTCAGTGGTCTCAGGAAAAATCTTTTCAACACCGGAAGCAGTCCACTGAACAACAATATCCATAAGAGAATTGTGATGAACCTTACAGGTAAATCCGTTGCTTATCTGGAGATATGTGCAGAGCTTCTTTAATATCTCGACCATTATTTCTTCAATAGTATCGTCGCTATCAAGGAGTGATACTATCTCAGTCATGGTCTCGGCACGCCTGAATGAATTCGTCATTTCAAGCTCCTGCTGCCTGCTCTCTTCACTTACAGCCACAGCTTTGGATCTGGAAGCTTCAAGCTTTATGAGAATATCAAGTGTCGTGCGCAATATATCCAGCGTCTTATAAAATTTACTCTCTGAAGTTCTGTAGCCGAAAGAATCTATCGGCTCAAGATGAAAATACTCGGAATCGTATTCAAAATCAGTGAACACCCCACAGACTATCCACACAGCCGCTGTTGTATTGCCGTTTTTAACAGCTACCGCAGCAAGACGCAGGTTCGGAATCTCTGTTATCTCAACCGCCTGATCCTCGAGGTCGCTCTCCGACACTCGCTTGTGGATACTCTTTATTCTGGGTTCCGTAACGTATTTTTTTATGATCTCTATCTCATGAGGATTTCCGGAAAAATTACTGAGAGGGACACCTGCCGGATCAAGGCAGAAGGCGTAAACCCCTGCCATCTCGCAGAACTTGTCCTGCCAAGCCTGCATTTCATCGGCATATTTAGGCGTAAAACTACCAAGAGCTCCGCTTACTGACGAAGAAGAGCCCTTATTGGTAGCATTTATCGTGTCCATCTCATTTAGTGTCTCTTGCAAAATATCCCCCCATCCCTGTTTATCAATTTAATAAAATAACAGGAAATTAGTGGTCATCTACACTATAGTTAGGTGCCTCTTTTGTGATCTGAATATCATGAGGATGTGACTCACGAAGCGCTGCGGAAGTCATCTTGATGAACTTTCCGTTCTCTTTGAGTTCCTCGATGGTAGCGCATCCGCAATAACCCATACCTGAACGAAGACCACCCATAAGCTGGAATACTGTATCTTCTACTGTTCCCTTGTATGCAACACGTCCTTCAACACCTTCGGGAACAAGTTTCTTTGCATTTTCCTGGAAATAACGATCCTTGGAACCGTTCTCCATAGCTGAGATTGATCCCATTCCACGATATACCTTATATTTTCTGCCCTGGAAGAGCTCGAAGTCACCGGGAGCCTCGTCGCAGCCTGCGAAGATTGAACCCATCATTACAAGGTTTCCGCCGGCAGCGATAGCCTTTGTGATGTCTCCTGAATACTTTATACCACCGTCTGCGATGATCGGAACACCATATTCCTTAGCTACTTCATAGCAGTTCATAACAGCTGAAACCTGAGGAACACCGATACCTGCAACTACACGAGTTGTGCAGATAGATCCGGGGCCGATACCAACCTTAACAGCGTCGGCACCTGCTTCGATAAGAGCCTTAGTAGCCTCACCAGTAGCACAGTTTCCGGCGATAACCTGAAGATCGGGGAATTTCTCTTTTATCATTCTGAGGCACTTAAGAACGTTCTCAGAATGTCCGTGCGCGGAATCAAGCACGATAACGTCAACTTTAGCATCTACAAGAGCAGCAACACGATCAAGACAGTTAGCTGAAATACCAACGCCTGCACCGCAAAGAAGTCTGCCCTGGTCATCCTTTGCAGCAAGGGGATACTTAATTGTCTTCTCAATATCCTTGATTGTAATAAGACCTACAAGATTGTAGTCGTCATCTACGATGGGAAGTTTCTCTTTTTTGGACTTTGCAAGGATGCTCTTTGCTTCCTCGAGTGTGATACCTGCCTTAGCAGTAACAAGATTCTCGCTTGTCATTACATCCTTGATCTTCTGTGAGAAATCTTTTTCAAACTTAAGGTCACGGTTTGTAATGATTCCGACAAGCTTTCTGCCTTCTGTAATGGGAACACCCGAAATACGGAACTTAGCCATAAGTGCGTCCGCATCTGCAAGTGTGTGATCCGGTGAAAGTGAAAAAGGATCTGTGATAACGCCGTTCTCAGATCTCTTAACTTTATCTACTTCTTCAGCCTGTGCCTCAATAGACATGTTCTTGTGGATAATACCGATTCCACCCTGTCTGGCCATTGCGATTGCCATTCTGTGCTCTGTAACTGTATCCATTCCCGCACTCATCATAGGAATGTTAAGTCTGATCTTCTTGGTAAGCCATGTACTCACATCTACCTGTCCGGGTATAACCTGTGAATATGCAGGCACCAAAAGCACGTCATCAAATGTTATTCCTTCACCAATAATCTGTCCCATCTTTTAACTCCAATCTAAATAATAATAATGATTATGGAGGCAAAAAACCTCCGTAATAACTACACAATAATTAATCCACCAAAAAGATCAGTCTGTAAAAACCTTTCTCGGTGCAACGGCCTTAACGGCAGCAACAAGCTCACTGCTTGGCTCAAATACGATCTTTTCTTTTCCGTCATAATAAAATGTATATGTCGGATCGGGCTGAACATTTTTATTTTTTGCCGAAAAATCAAGAGTCTTAAATGTCTGATTCTTGTACTCCGAAAGATGATATGAATTCGAAGGCGCCATAGCAGCGATCTTTTCGACTTCATAAGTTCCTATATGTTTACGGGAACTCTTATTCAAGATTTTATCAATGGAAATTTCCTTGTCACAATACTGATATTCATACTCTATACTGGAATTCTGCTTTGCGAAATAGTATCCGGCACCGGCTGCCAGAAAAAGCAGAACACAAATGATATTTGCATTTAACAATAGAGTTGAAAGTAAGAAAAATATAGCCAATCCAAAGCACACATACTTAAGAACAACAACTAGCGGAGACGCTTTACTGGCTACTAGACATTCAACATAACTGTTGTCATTACCGATCATGTATAAATCCAACCTCCTACATACTTGACTGCCTGCCATTTTATCGACTATCTTATATTATTTCCGTTACTCTTTCAAGTTTTTTTTGACCAATCAGTTGACTTATAGTTAAATAACGTTTATATCATTATAAATGTACAAGCTTTATTTCATTATATATGTTTTAGAAACAAAATGACATTGTTTTATTAAAAATAGAGAGGTATGTATATGTCAATTCGTGAAGAAGTCAAGCAGCAGCAAGACAAGATGAAGGATAAAGATTTCAAGGCAAAATGGGATTATTTCTGGGACTACTACAAGTTCCACGTAATGACGGTTGTCGTCGCCCTGATCTTCATCATCTCAGGCATAAAGAACATGGTCAACGAAAAGCCCACTTTTCTCAGTGTAATTCTTGTCAATTCTACACCTGCTTCACTTGAAAACACGATGGCTGAGGACTTTATGGAAGCCATAGGTGTCGATCCCGCAGAAAATGTCTGCTTTGTAGACACCACAGCAGTTCTTAACCCGGACAACATCGATCAGGTTGCTGTCGCTACAACTCAGAAGATAACGGCAAACATAGCCGCAAAGGAGCTTGATGTTCTCGGCGCGGACTACAATACTTTTTTCCAGTATGCCGGACAGGATGTATTCGCCGACCTTTCAGCTTATTATTCCAAAGAAGACCTTGAAGCAATGGGTGACAATGTTCTCTACATGGATGCGGGCTACATCGAATACATTGCATCCGATGAATATCAGGCTTATCTGACAAACGGAACTTTTGACGAAAACAACAAATACGCTGTTCTTTGTGACAACGCGGCAAAGACCGGAAATTATACCAATCTTCCCAAAGAAGAAATGAAAAATCCGGTCCCCGTAGGAATTATCATCAATAATTCTAAAGCCTACGAAAAGACCGGAATATATTCAGGCAAGACATCGGTTGTCGGAATCATTGCAAATTCCACACGAACCGAAGCTGCCGTAAAATTCTTAGATTATATATATCAGAACTGAGTAGTTACGAATATATCATATATTGAACGAATTGCCTTCTCAAAGTCACGCGCATCAACACCGATGATGATGTTAAGCTCTGAAGAACCCTGGTCGATCATTCTTACGTTAACGCTTGCATGAGCAAGTGCTGAGAATATTCTTCCGGCTGTTCCTCTTGTAGACTTCATTCCGCGTCCAACGACTGCGATGAGGGCAAGATCTGATTCAATCTCAAGCATATCGGGATGTGCAAGTCTGTGAATCTCTGAAACAACCGACTGCTCTTTCTCGATAAACTCATCTTCCTGAACAAATACCGTCATGGTATCGATTCCTGAAGGTACGTGCTCGATTGAGATCTGCTGATCTTCAAAAGCCTGAAGTACCTTTCTTACAAATCCAATCTCTGAATTCATCTGATCCTTCAGAATGTTTACACAGCAGAATCCCTTCTTTCCGGCAATACCGGTAATAACATACTTAGACTTCTTTGCTGTTGACTCAACGATCCATGTTCCCGGATCCTCAGGCTTGTTGGTATTTCTGATATTGATCGGAATACCCTCTTTTCTTACAGGGAAGATAGCGTCTTCGTGAAGAACGGAAGCTCCCATGTATGCAAGCTCTCTAAGCTCTGTATATGTGATAGTCTCAATGTGCGGTGGCTTGTCGATGATTCTGGGATCTGCAACAAGGAATCCCGAAACATCTGTCCAGTTCTCGTAAACATCAGCCTTGATAGCTCTTGAAACGATAGAACCTGTTATATCGGAACCGCCTCTTGAAAATGTCTTGATGCTTCCGTCGGGATATGCACCGTAGAATCCCGGAATAACGGCCTTGGGAGTTTTCTCAAGCTTTTTAGACATAAGCTTGTTTGTCTTCTCTCCGTCGAACTCACCGTTCTTGTCAAATACAACTACTGTTGCGGAATCGATGAACTCATAACCAAGGTAATTTGCCATGATTATTCCGTTCAGGTACTCTCCACGGCTTGCAGCATAGTCATTACCTGCAATAGCCTTAAAGTTCTTCTCAATTGTCTTGAACTCATCAGAAAGATCAAGCTTAAGGTTAAGTCCCTTGATGATCTCGTCGTATCTTGCCTTAATATCGGCAAGCTGTTTTGAAAAGTCCTTCTTTGCCTCGGCAAGAGCATATGTCTTGTAAAGCATGTCTGTAACCTTTGTGTCCTTGGAATTTCTTTTTCCCGGAGCAGAAGGAACAACATACACGCGGTCGGGATCTGCCTTGATGATCTCGCCTACCTTTTTAAACTGCTCTGCACTTGCAAGTGAACTTCCGCCAAATTTAACTACCTTCTTCATAATGAACAAACCTCTTTTTTGTATTTTTATAGGGAAAACTTATCAATAAAGCCTGATATATCCCTTAACGCTGTCAAACTTCCAAAGCTTTTCTTCAAAATCTTTTTCTGAAATAAGATCTGTGACGAATGCGAACTCGCCTTTTACTTCTTCGCTCTTAATAATCTCTATCTTGTTTCCGAACAGTTCTTTTGCATGATCTTCAAAATCCTCGGTAACTCTTACAAAGAACTTACGAACAGCGTTGTCTTTTGAAGTAAGCACTGCCTTCTTGGAATTCATGTTTACTTCGATATGCTTGTCCTTGTGCTTAAGGATATCTACAACGTCTGCAACAACCGCACTTGCTGTAGCGCTCTTACCTGCGCCCTTACCGTAGAACATTACGTCGCCGAGCATGTTTCCGTGAACGTCGATTGCGTTGAATACACCGTTTACGTTAGCAAGAGGATTCTCCATAGGAATAAGGAAAGGAGCTACTATAGTAAAGAATCCGCTCTCGTTCTTCTTGCACATTCCAAGGAGCTTGATAGCCATGTTAAGGCTCTTTGCATAAGCAAAATCCTCAATGCTGATCTTGGTAATTCCCTCTGTGTAAATATCCTCGTAATTTACATGCTCGCCGCTCATAAGGCTTGAAAGAATAGCGATCTTACGGCATGCATCATATCCTTCGATATCGGCTTCGGGATTTCTCTCTGCATAGCCCTTATCCTGTGCCTGCTTAAGGACTGTGGCAAATCCGATACCCTCTTTATCCATCTTAGTAAGGATGTAATTGGTTGTTCCGTTGAGAATACCTGTTATTGAATCAATCTTCTCATGCTTAAGTGAATCGTTGATGCTGCGAAGAACCGGAATACCGCCGCCTACGCTTGCTTCAAAGAGGTAACTTACGCCGTTCTTCTTTGCAATCTCAACAAGTTCGGGACCGTGCGCTGCAACGAGCTCTTTATTTGATGTGCATACGCTCTTTCCCTTTTCAAGTGCCTTCTTTTCAAATGTAAAAGCAGGCTCAAGACCTCCCATTGTTTCGCAGATAACGTCAACTTCGGGATCGTTAAGTATAATATCAAAGTCATGTACGACCTGATTCTCATGCTTATCGCCGGGGAAATCCCTGAGGTCAAGTATGTACTTAACTTCTACGGCTTCTCCTGCGCTGTTTGCAACCTCTGCTGCATTTGTGTCAAGAACTTCAACAACTCCGCTTCCTACTGTTCCGTAACCTAAAACCGCTACTTTTGCCATTTCATCCTCCAATATATTTTTAATAGGTTGCACTTCTTCCGGTTATGTGCACCTTATGAATTCCTTCTTTACCTTCCATAATGGAGATCATCTCCATTATATCCTTAGTCGCTTCAAGCACCTGAATCGTGATCGATATGGATGCCACTCCGTTAAGCGGGATTGACTGATGAATCGTCAGGATGTTTGCACCAAAATCCGCGATCAGATTAAGCACATATGATAAAAGACCTACCTCATCATTCATCTGGAATGTCAGGGTAAATGTTGTTCCCTGAAGAGAATCATGAAATTCATATATGTCTTCCTTATATTTATAAAAAGAACTGCGACTGATACCAAGCATCGCAGAAGCTTCATTTACTGTCTTAACCTTGCCGGATTCCAAAAGTTTCTTGGCTTCCACAACCTTAAGCAGCACTTCCGGAACCGCCTGTTTCCTGATAACGTAGTACCCTGTGTCCTGCTGCATCTCTAACCTCCGCATTTATAATACCTTGTTTTTCTACTACGGACATTTGTGTGCGACGTAAAGAGTTTAGCATGCTAAAGTTTTAAAGGCAAGGCCTATTTTTGCCAAAAAAACTCTTTTCACCCCAATTCTCTTTGGTAATCATGCCAATTACGCCTATTATATAAAAAACGAAAAAACTGTGAACACCGCTTCAAACGACCTAAATAAGCCTGAGTTATGCTATACTTTTTCATTGGTCAACGAGTTTTTGTGTTTTAGGTTTTAGGTGTTAGATGAAACAGAGATTTTTAAGAAATTGGTATTTTCTATTAGTTATAGGTGTATTGCTTCTTCAGCTCATTGTTTTTTTTATAGCCGGTGAAGCTCACACATTCATTGGTGTTCACGATAATCTTGACATTCACATAACCGATTACAAATTACTGAAGGATAATAATGCATTCTTTTCGCAGGGAAAGACTATCCCCCTTCTTGGCGGTATTGACAGAAATTTCCTGTTATCCGAATTCTACGCTTATTCCTGGCTATATATGATCTTTCCGAATTTCGCGGCATATATCGTGGGATATTTTCTCAAGATATTGATCGCACTCTTTTCGGGAATACTCCTTGGCAAAGACATTTTGAAAGACAAGTATGAGAAATACGAATGGGCCGTGGTCCTCTTTAGTTTTATCTACGGTCTTCTTCCGCTTTATCCGGCATTTTCGTTTTCTTTTGCTTCGCTCCCTCTTCTGATATTCATAATAAGAAGACTTAAAAACACCGGTAAAAAAATCTATTACCTACTTGCGTTCCTATATCCGACGCTTTCGTACTTTACGTTCTTCGGACCTTTTATTCTGGGTTATATCTTTATTTACTTCATTTATCTTTGGGTAAAAGAAAAAAAGATAAACTTTAGGATTTTTGTTGCGATGATCCTTATGTCCGCAAGCTATATCCTCATTGAATACAGGCTTTTTGCCCTTATATTCGGCTCCGGACAGGCAACAATCAGAGACACGATGGTGATCGACGATCTGTCTGCATCTGAGATCTTACACAGTATCTTTAATGTTTTTGTAAATAACATTTTCCACTGCGAAGATCTGCACAGAGTTGTTGTTTTACCTTTGTTCATCATATCTTTTGCAGCTATCAATTTGGGACACATAAAAAGAAAAGAATACAGGCAGCTCTGCACCGATCCGTTTAATCTCGTATTTCTTTTTATAGTCGGAAACTGCATTGTTTACGGTCTTTACAACAATCATGCGGTCAGAACTTTATTCGAAAAGCTCGTCCCTCCTTTAAAGGGATGGCAGTTTAACAGAACAATATTTTTTAACCCGCTTCTGTGGTACGTTGAAGCCCTTATCGCGATGATACGTCTTTCAGACCACATTGCTTCCCAAGAAAGTAAAAAGAACCGTTTAAGCGCAATATTACCGTTTATCCCAAAGGCACTTACAATTATCGTCCTTCTCTCTGTGATTGGAACGCAGTCCTTATATAACGACTTTTTCAACACCTGTTACGTAAACACCTGGGAAGCATTTAATGGGCAGAAGTCGGAAACCCTGTCCTATGGCGATTTCTTTTCAACAGATCTGTTCGAAAAGATAAAAAAAGACATTGATTATAAAGGCGAATACAGTGTGGCTTACGGCTTCCATCCCGCCGTTCTTTCTTACAACGAGATTGCAACTTTGGACGGGTGCCTTAGCTACTACTATCAGTCGTATAAGGATTCATTCAGAAATGTAATTGCGCCTTCGCTCTCCGAATCGGAAGAAGCCCGCAACTACTACGATGATTGGGGCGCACGTGCCTATATCTTTTCAGGCAGCGACTACGGCATCTGGAATCCCGCAAGAACAGTTAATGTTGACGACAAGCGTCTTCTTATTGATAAATCAGCATTTGAGCAATTAAACGGAAAATATGTATTCTCACGAATAGAGATTTCAAACGAAGATGAGATCGGATTTAAGCTCATCGGTGAATACTCGGATGCAAACTCACCATACACCATATGGGTATATTCTTTATAAAAGGTTTGGAGATGTAAAATGAAAAAATATATTAAAATTGCCCGTCCCGATCATTGGATAAAAAACTTCTTTATCATGCCCGGAGTTGCAATCGCATTCCTGCTTACGGAGCATTCTCTTAAAGATATAAATATCTTCAAGCTGATATGTGCTTTCTTTGCAACTTGCATGATCGCAAGCGCAAACTACGTAATAAATGAATGGCTCGATGCTCCGTTTGATAAATTCCATCCGACCAAGAAAAACAGACCTGTTGTAACCGAGAATATGAAATTCTCCGTAGTTATCGCGGAATATATCGCTCTTATCGCTGTCGGTGTTATTCTTTCTCTGCTTGTCGATAAGCTGTTTCTGATAACATCGCTTGTCCTTTTGTTCATGGGCTTTTTGTACAACGTTAAACCTTTTAGGACAAAAGATATTCCATATTTTGATGTGCTCTCTGAATCTGTAAACAATATGCTTCGCCTTATGATGGGATGGTTTGTCGTGACAGATTCTTCGCTTCCTCCTTCAAGCATCCTCATTGGCTACTGGATGGCAGGAGCATTTCTCATGGCAACAAAGCGCTTTGCAGAGTACAGAATGATTGGCAATCCTGAGGTAGCCGGTCTTTACAGACGTTCATTCAAATTATATACAGAGAAAACTCTCCTTGCATCAGCGCTCTTCTACTCGCTTATATCCACATTTTGCCTGGGAGTTTTCCTTATCAAGTACCGTATTGAATATCTCTTATGTATGCCGCTTGTATTCCTGCTCTTTTCCTACTACGTGGCGATGTCATTCGATCCCGACTCCGCTGTGCAGCGTCCCGAAAAGCTTTTCAAGGAAAAAAAGCTTATGCTGTTGGTATTTGTAATAATCATTGCATTTATGATACTGACATCCGTAGACCTTAATTTTCTCCACAGACTTACATCCAACTCCCTTGTATGGGTCCGCTTGGATTGACATACTTGCGCGGAATATAAAAAGCAAAACACCATCCGGATTCACAAAAGCCCCGGATGGTGTTTTATTATTTATTTTCATTCATGTATGTTGTTGCTCTGTTCTGAATAGTATCTGCCACCTCTTCCGCGGTCTTCTGTCCGCCAAAAAAAGCCGGTACCTCTTCCATGATAATTCTATTGATCTCAGTGTAAAAGCCGAAATTATCATCATGATTTTTTATTGAAAGAATATAATTACTCAGTTCCTGTACCTCAGCTTCAGTCAAAGGAGTTGCCTTTATTCTGTCATATCCCAAACTAAAATAATCGTCTTCTCCTCTTTCCTGTGTCGCTGCTTTTTTTGCAGCTTCAAATGATGCTTTATCCGAAGGAAAAGAACTGTAAATATTTGAAGGATCGTAATTTTCAAACATACTCTTTATAAATTGAACTGCAGCATCTTTATATTTGGTCTTACTATTTATGCCAACTTCAGCAAGAGGGCATATTTTAGCAGAATTCTCGCTGTTGCTGTTAATACATCCCACAAGCGAAATATCATCTTGAAATACTCCATATTTAAGCATTGCATAATCTCTGAAATTTGATAAAGGACTATACCTGAAGATTGCTTTATCCTCCAAATATCCCCTATCTTCATCAAACATTCCATAGTCGTACTCAGATTGTTCCGGGAACTTATCGGCAAAAGTAAGTAGTTCTATAAAATCAGAGTCTGTAAAACTGCACTTTCCGTTCTCCGGATCCAAATACTTATCGAAATCCCCCCCGCAATAAATAATACCTTCCTTATAGCTGTCACTGCCAAATGCAGCTTTATAGCCAA
Organism: Butyrivibrio sp. AE2005; assembly: GCF_000686965.1. Lineage (NCBI taxonomy): Bacteria > Bacillati > Bacillota > Clostridia > Lachnospirales > Lachnospiraceae > Butyrivibrio > Butyrivibrio sp. AE2005. The sequence goes on along the minus strand of NZ_JMMD01000005.1, from coordinate 58,261 downwards.
CACCCGTCTTATCTATGATTTCTTCACAATCACTTATCGAAAGACTTGTTCTGCCTTCCGCAAATCGTTTTCTCATTGCCAATGTATTAACAGTAAATCTGGAAAATACAGTGTAAATCTTATCTTTTGTATGCATCATCTCAAAAACATTCGGTAAAAATTCTATATTTTCAAGAGTTCCTCCCTTATCAAAAAGAGGCCCCAAATCCATCAAGACTCCCTTATCTATATAACCGGATATATCCGAACTATCCGCGCTTACCGCCAAAATATCGGGGGCCTTTCCCGATAAAATATCAAGGTTAAACTTTTCTACGCTCCGGTCTGCTTCATCGTCAGAAAGACAATCCTCTGCATAATCTATAACCTGTATTCTATACTCATCATTCGTTTTGTTGAATTTATGTACTTCATTTATAATATCACTATTTATATAAGCTCCTCCGAGAGTAACCGTTGTCTTTTCTTTTATATCTTCAGGATTAACTTTGGTAAGCTTGGATAAATATACTCCACCGTTGTCTTTACAAAAAGTCGCCCAAAACTCGCCTTCATTTACTGCTATAAATCGATTAATACCTTCCTCAAAACCAATATCAGAATCCCGAAGATTTGCAATCTCAGTAATCTTATCTTCCTTACTGTCATATCCATAGATATAGTTACCAAGTGCTGCATACAGACCATAACCTTCTCCTCTTGAAAAAGATAACCCTTTGTCAGCATTAGTTTCACCAAAACATTTGCTTGGTTCTCCTATTTTTCCATTCGCAAGATCAACTTTCCATAACCGGCTATCGTCAAGATTATAGCTATGTATATACAGCTGTTCATCGCTTCCTTTAATAAGTCTGCCTCCATTTTTAAAAGAATGCAGTAATTTGGGGTCGATGATGCAAGTTAATCCGTCCTGTTCGCTATATTTTTCAACTCCTCTTGAAGAACTTATAATAAGCCCGTTATCCTTAGTCCATGCAACACCTTCTATTGAAAACATACTATTCGCAGGAGCGTCTGACAATAAATCTTCCCTTCCCGCTTCTTTTCCGGTATTGTCAAATTTAACAAGATAATAGCCTGTTTTCTGATCGCTTTCATCACTCTCATAATCAGAATATTGCATGTACAGATTTTCGGATTCATCCATTTCAAAAAAGGCATGTTTATCATTTGTAGAAACCGGAATTTCATATGACTTATCGACTGTTCCATCGGTATTTGCCGACACAAACTTATACTTTCCGGCTTGATCTAAATAGACACACTTTATCTTGCCTCCTACATAATCAAGATAAACATCTTCTGAACCTTCTTCAATAACCCCTTTAATTTCCTCCTCTTTAAAAAAATGATCTTTATCAATTTCTTTAATCTGATTTACGGATTTCACATCCGCACTGCTCTCTTTCTTACCGCATCCCGTAACACTTGATACCAGAACCGCCATTGTAAGAACACTTACTGTAACCTTCTTTAAAAATATACTTTTTCCCATACGTTTTTTCATATTTCTATTCAGTGCTCGTGTCTTTAACACTTTTACTTTTCCCGATAATAAGTTATCAAAACTCACTCCTTTCAAAAATTTCACCTGCAAGTGTATTTTCAGTATTAGTTATCTCTGTGAAATCTTCAAGTTCCACTTCGAGCAATCGTGTTTCCATTGTGGTAACATGCCCATTTCATCAGTGTTTTAAGTTATTTTGCGCATCTCTGCGGAGCCTTTTTTATATCATAGAAAAAACTTCCTAATAGAAAAGGCCATGGTATAAAGAGAATACCATGACCTTTCATAACGCTTATTTAATATAAACTCCTGCTCTTGAGTTGTCTTTTATTTTATATCTTCAGGATTAACTTTGGTTAGCTTGGATAAATATATTTCACCGTTGTCTTTATAAATAGTCGCCCAAAATTCGCCTTCATTTATTGCTGTAAATCGACCAATACCTTCGCCAAAACCAATATCAGAATCCCGAAGATTTGCAATTTCAGTAATCGCATCTTCCTTGCTGTCATATCCATAGATGTAGTCGCCAAATGCTGCATACAGATCATTCCCTTCTCCTCTTGAAAAAAATAAAAGTTTGCCTGCAGTATTTTCACGAAAGCATTTGCTTGGCTCCCCTATTTTTCCATTCGCAAGATCAACTTTCCACAGTCGGTCCTTGTCATTGTTATTTCCTTTTATGTACAGCCGATCATCGCTACCTTTAATAAGTTCTCCTCCGTGACTGAAAGAATACAGAAATTTTGGTTCTATGATACAAGTAAATCCGTCCTGTTCACTATATTTTTCAATTCCTCTTGACGAACTTACAATAAGCCCGTTATCCTTAGTCCATACAACACCTTCTACCGAAAACAAACTCTTCTCGGGAGTGTCTGACAATAAATTTTCCCTTCCGACTTCTTTTCCGGTATTGTCAAATTTAACAAGATAATAGCCTGTTTTCCGACTGCTTTCCTCACTCTCAAAATCAGAATATTGCATGTACAGATTTTCGGATTCATCCATTTCAAAAAAGGCATGTTTATCATTTGTAGAAACCGGAATTTCATATGACTTATCGATTGTTCCATCGGTATTTGCAGATACAAACTTATACTTTCCGGCTTGATCCAAATAAACACACTTTATCTTGCCTCCTACATAATCAAGATAGACATCTTCCGAACCTTCTTCAATAACTCCTTTAATTTCCTCCTCCTTAAAAAAATGATCTTTGTCTTTAATCTGACTAATGGATTTTGCATCCACACCGATTTCTTTCTTGCCGCATCCTGTAACAATTGATAACAGAACCGCCATTGCAAGAATACTTACTGTAACCTTTTTAATACTTATACTTTTAATCATACGAAAATTTCATATTTCTATTCAGTGACCATTTTATTTATTTCACCCTCTGAGTTGATAACAGATTCCAGCTTTTTTCTCTTTTTCCACAGTGCCACAGTCTGAAAAACTATCAATCCGTAAACAGCTACATCAATAAGCAGCATCAGTATATTATTCATCGTAAAACCAGTCCTAAGACCAAAATCAATATTGCTGACGACACGATCCTCAATGTAGTAACTATTTGTTTCTTCTATAGCATATTTAATCCAGTATAATGTATAGCTCAGATTCAATATCACTTCCAGTAACGAAACAAACACGATCATTGTAGGAACAATTTTTTTATTACTTCCCCTAATAAATAGGAAATATGTCAAAACTGCCCCACTGATTGTCGGAATAAGAAAGATGAAAAAATCAGCGATAATATAACGCATTTCAGCAACAGCATACCCTGTTAAGATGCCCTCTATTATCCACGTAGCCAGCACCTGCGCAAAATTTATAAGACTTGTCAACGCAAGGTACAGAACTATTATTCCTCCCGTCATCTTGGGAGAAAGTTTTCCTTTTATTGCTTTATCAAGGCCAAAAGCAAAAACAACTATCTGCATAACAACTTTGATCATCGGTATTATCTGCTTTGTTCCAAAATTCATCATTGCAACACTGACATATCCGATCAGCTCTGCTTCTGCTCCTACAGGTCCCCCAAAACCGACTGCTTTGGTGTAAATCAAAAAATAATTGGAAATGTGACTGACAATTGCTATCAAGCAAGAGAATATAACAAATGCATACAGCGCAATTATTATATTATGTGCTGTTTTGTTTTCAACTACAGGGTTTCTTTCAACTTCAACAGAAATATCTTTACCAGATAATAGGTTGTCCAGGCTCACACCAAGAATTTCAGCTATTTTCTTTGTTGTAAGAAGATCGGGGAATCTTTCACCGCACTCCCATCTTGATACAGTCGGTCTTGTTACAAATAATTTTTCCGCAAGAGTCTGCTGTGTCATACCTTTCTCTTCACGTGCTTTTCTAAGCTGCTCGCCAAATTCAACCATATATATCTGCCAAACTCCTTTCAAAAATTCACCTGCAAGCGTATTTTCAGTATCAGTTATCTCTATGAAATCTTCAAGTTCCACTTCGAAAAATCGTGTTTCCATTGTGGTACCATGCCCATTTCATCAGTAGTTTAGGGCATTTGGGAATAAATTGCAAAAAAGCTCCCCAAACAACATTCAGATGGATGTGGAAAGTTTTTTCAAATTGTTTTTTGCGCATGCGAAAGGCCATGGTATGGGGAATACCATGGCCTTCCATAACGCTTATAAAAGGAAAGAGTATCTTCACCTCGCGGACAAGCAAGATGAAGAGTAGTAAATAACTAAGTCAGATTATCCCTTTACACCACCGAGCGTAACACCGCCGACAATGTGTCTGGATAATAAAAGATAAACAACTATAACAGGGAAGATAGAGAATGAAATCATTACATATACCTGTCCCATGTCAAACTTAAGCCAGTCTGCACTTCTGAGCTGAGCTATAAGTATAGGAAGTGTCTTCTTTGTGTCTGTGTGAAGCACAAGTGCAGGAGTAAAGTAGTTATTCCAGCTTGTTACGAAACTGAAGATTGCCTGAACAGCAACAGCAGGTTTCATAAGCGGTACTACAATCTTGTTGAATGTGCCCCACTCTGTAGATCCGTCGATTCTGGCAGCTTCCACAAGAGAAAGAGGAAGTGTAGAATCCATATACTGCTTCATAAAGAAAAATACTGCAGGTGAAGCAATAGCCGGAACAATAAGTGGTGTAAACTTATCATCCAATCCCATCTTTCCGATAAGCTGCAAGAAACCAAGTGCAGTTACCTGAGTAGGGATCATCATAACCATCAAAATAAATGTAAAAATGAACTTCTTAAGCTTAAAGTCATAAGCGTGTATTGCATACGCTGTCATCGTAGAAAAATATGTAGCAAATACCGCTGTTAGTGTAGCAACAATAAGCGAATTAATCAAGCCATTAAATATAGGCAAAGTTCCATGTACAAGATTATCCCAGTTTGTTCCAAGGAATTTTCCCGGAGCGGGACTGAATCCTCTTGTAAGATCTGCGTTTGATCTGGTTGAATTTATAAACAAAACATAGAACCAGAAAAGGCAGATAAATGTTATCAATATAAGTACAATATACGCTATCACGCGTCTGGCGTGAACCGATGCTCCGGTATCACTCTGTCCGGCCATCGCAATTCTTTTTTCTTCCATTGTTAAGCCTCCAAAATCAATCCTTATCCTCGCCTGTCGTGAACTTAAATACGATCAAGCTGAGTATACCGGTAATAATAAACATGAATACCGAAAGAGCACCACCAAGACCAAAGTTCTTACTGAAAAGATGCTTGTTAAGATACATGATCAAGGTCATTGAAGATCTCATAGGATCGCCTGTACCGTTTGTCAAAATCTGAGGTACGTCAAACATCTGGAGTCCACCAATCAATGATGTAATCATAACATAAATAAGGATTGGTTTTAACAAAGGCAATGTAATTTTATAGAAAATTTGAGTGGCTGTAGCACCATCAACCTGTGCCGCTTCGAAAAGTGAAGGGTCAATACCCATCATTCCTGCCATCAAAAGAATTGTCGTATTTCCAAACCACATAAGGCAGTTCATAAAAGCAACCAAGCCACGAACTGACCAAACATGGGCCATGAACTGATAAGGTTCTTTTAAAAAACCAATCTGTACCAAAATCGAATTGATAGGGCCTGAATTTGAGAACAATGTGAAAAACAACATTGCAAATGCTGAGGCCATTATCAGATTTGGAAGATAAATAACTGTCTTAAAAAAGCCTTGTGCCTTCAATCTAAGTGACGGATCTGTAAACCATGCTCCCAACAAAAGTGAAAGAAGAATCTGCGGAATAAATCCCAAAATCCACATTATCAAAGTGTTCTTTAAATATGTAGGAAGATCTCCGTTTGTAATTATTGTTGCAAAATTCTGTAATCCGACAAAATTCGGACCGATCTGTTTTAATCCCGAGCGATAATTCTCAAAGAATGAATTATAAATTGTTGAAAAAAGCGGTATCATCTGAAATACCAGATAAATTACCACGAACGGAATAAGGAAAATGTAGCCCCATTTATTATAACTGACTACTTTGCTCTTCTTTTTCATACCCGTTACCCTTCTGAATAAATATTTGTGGAACGCATTGCGAACAATACGTTCCACAATGATAAATCTAAAACTACAAATTACTTACTGATTACTCAGTCTTTAATTCAGGATACTTCTCAACGATAGCTGAATTGAACATGTCAAGAGCCTGGTCGAGAGTAGCGTTGCCGTCGAAGTAGTTCTTCATAGCTTTCTGGAACTCTTCGTTACAACCCTGATCGTATTCGCACTGGTTAGAAAGATCGCACTTCTCAGCACCGTTGCAGAACATTGCAAGAGGGTTCTGTCCACCAAGAGGAGCAAATGCATACTCGTCCTTAGTTGCTGCTTCTTCCATAGCAGGCTTGTTGTTTACGAAATCACTGTCCTTAGCAACGATATCAAGCATGATATCCTTGTTTGTTGTAAGCTGCTTCATGATATCTGCAACAAGAGATACATTGTCTGTTCCCTGAGCTGCGCAGATCCATGTTCCGCCCCAGAAGAATCCCTGAGGTCCTTCTGTTGCACCCCAACCACCGTCGTGAGCGATTGAGCCTTCTTTATCAGCAGCCATTGAGAAGTTGATCATCCAAGCGGGTCCAAAGTAGCAGAATGTCTTTCCGTCAGGATAGAATCCCTTGCTCCAGTCATCGCTCCAAAGATCTGATGTAGAACCAACCTCTTTAGCGTCAACCATCTTCTTTGTCATCTCAACCCATTTCATGATGCTGGGATCAACCTTAACTACTCCATCCTGTACCCACTTACCTGATACATTGTTAGAGAATACACGATAAGAATCGTTAGTTGTTGATGTCATGCTGTAGCCCTTAGCCTTCATCTGCTCAGCTGTCTTAAGGAATGTATCCCAATCAGCTACGGCCTTCTGAACTTCAGCGGGTTCGTCAGAACCAAGAACATCTTTAGCAGCTGCACGGTTGTAAATAAGAACACCGGGGCAGCCCTGCCATGAAAGACCCTTAAGCTTTCCGTTAGAATCTGTCATAACATCCTGTGTATATTTGTACTGGTTAGCGATGTCAGCGTCTGCGATACCAAGATCTGCAACAGGCATTGAAACATCGGCATCTACATATTTAAGTGCGTAGTCAGCCTCTACAAGGAAAATATCAATCTTGTCATCAGCTGCTGCGTCAGCCTGCTTAAGAAGAGCCTCGTCGAGGTTGTTCTGATAAGCATTGTCCTGGCTGGGTGTGATATTCCACTTTACAGTTACATCACCGATTTTTCCTGAAGTAGCATCTGTCTCTGTATATCCAGGATAGTGATCTGTAACTCTGCTCTTGAACTCTTCGTTCCAGCAGTAAATATTGAGGACTTTACCCTCATCTCCAGCAGCTGCAGGTGCATCTGCTGCAGTTGCATCTGCTGCGTTTCCATCAGCTGATGCTCCGGTTGAAGCAGCAGTGTTTGCATTTCCGCCACAAGCAGTAAGCATTCCTGCTACCATAGTCATAGAAAGAAGTAACCCAAGTACTCTTTTCTTCATAACCGTACCTCCCATTCTTTTGCGTTAAATAATTGTTGTGTGTATTTAAAATGGCTCAGCCATCTCAAATCTTATTGAATCTTTTTAACGGATTCCCCTTTTTCCAATGTACCTTCAACTACAATCTGCTCAACCAGTGTCCCCTTAGGATTGTTTATAAGGTCGATCAATTTGGTTGCCGCTATTCCACCGATTTTCTCAGAATTCTGCACCACTGTGGTAAGTCTCGGAGAAAGACGCTTTGCAAGTTCAAGTCCATCATATCCTGCAATTGAAATATCTTCCGGTATTCTGAGATTCCTCTGTCTTATAGCATTTATTCCACCAAGTGCCGCAAAATCATCGGGATAAAGAATGCATGTAGGCGGTTCCGGAAGATCCAAAAGTTTGTTAGTCGCCTCATATGCAGCATCAGTATCTCTATAAGGAGATACAACTACATATTCATCCGGAATCTCTACTCCCAATTCCTGAAGTGTCTTATAAAAACTTGTAAGTCTGTTCTGTGTAACGGATGAACCCGCGCCGTGAACATATGCCACTTTCCTGTGCCCCTGCCCGTAAACATAATTTACAAGCTCTCTCATCCCTTTTACATTGTCAGACACGACTGAAGTCCTGTTGAAAAAGATATGGTCAATCGTGACGACCGGTATATTGCTCTTAATAAGTTCCTCAACTTCCGGATCGGAGAAATCAACACATGCTATAACCACTCCATCAAAGCCCCTGTATATCGCATGTGACAGATAGGACATATTGTTGATCTTCGCCTTCCCTCCATTGATGAAGGTTATATCAAAACCGTTCTCCTCCGCAGTTTTCTTAAAACTGTTAAGCACATGATTGAAATAATCATGTGTGAGACCGCTGTTGGCTTCATCTACAAACAAGACACCGATATTGTTGGTCCTGTTCGTCTTAAGAGCCTGCGCAGCCGCATTCGGATGATATCCGAGCTTATCAGCAACTGCCCGTATATGTTCCTTAGTTTCCTGCCCTATGTCGCTATGATCGTTTAGTGCCTTAGACACTGTAGCTATGGACACTCCACAAGCAACGGCAATATCCTTTAATGAAACATTACGCTTAGCCATATCAATAAATACCCTTGAACTTAATCGTTTTCGCACGATAAATATACATCATAATGACTCCAGAAGCAATAAAAAAAACGAATTTTTTGTGCACATTATATATCTTTGTTTGTTTTTTACAAAATCCACTCTCTTTTTTCATATATAATTCTGATTTTGGTTACAATTGGTTAATGATTTAGTAAAACGTTTTCGAAATATCATTTACGCCCAGTGTCCATCGGCGGTTTTATGCGTGTTATCTCTGAAACGCGCACAGGGCAACGGTTTAAGGGCAATAATATTTGTGATATTTTGTGTTGCAATATAGGAGCTTCCCATATATAATGTCTCTAGTAATTATCTTAAACGTTTAAGTGAACGGAGGTTATATTTATGAAATTCGGCTACTTTGATGACAATGCATGTGAATACGTCATCACTACACCAAAGACTCCTCTTCCCTGGATCAACTACCTCGGAAACAAGGAATTTTTCTCATTAATATCAAATACTTGCGGCGGATACACATTCTATAAAGATGCCAAGCTTTTAAGGCTCACAAGATACCGTTATAACAATGTTCCTTATGATAACAACGGTAAATATTTCTATATTAAGGATGAAACAGATAAAGCAAATGAAGTTATCTGGAATCCCGGATGGCAGCCTGTAAAGACAGCCCTTGACAGCTACGAGTGTCGCCATGGATTAGGTTATAGCAAGTTCTCATCATCAAAATCAGATATTAAAGCCGATGTGTTAACTTTCGTTCCTATGAATGATAATTGTGAAGTTTCCAAGATCACTATCACAAATAATAAGAAAGAAGATGCTAAGCTCGTTCTCTTTTCATATGTAGAATGGTGTCTGTGGAATGCAGATGACGATATGAAGAACTTCCAGCGTAACCTCAGTACAGGTGAAGTTGAAGTTACAAACGACGGAGCAACTCTTTTCCACAAGACAGAATACAGAGAGCGTAGAAATCACTACGCAGTATACGGCGTAAATACTAAAGTTGACGGATATGACACAAGCAGGGATGCATTCCTTGGCGCATACAACGGACCTGACAGCCCTGATGCAGTTGCAGCAGGAAAGTGCACAAATTCTGTCGCAAGCGGATGGTCTCCTATCGCTGCTCACCAGATCAACATCAACCTTAAGCCCGGCGAATCCAAGACATTCATCTTCACACTCGGATACATCGAGAATCCCGAAGATGACAAGTGGGAATCATACGGCGTTATCAATAAGAAGCCTGCATACGCAATGCTTGATGCATACAAGACTGAGGATGCTTTTGACAAGGCTCTCGCAGAGCTTAACGACTACTGGAAGAATCTTCTCGGAATCTATCATGTATCTTCTTCAAACGAGAAGGTTGACCGCATGGTAAATATCTGGAACCAGTATCAGTGCATGGTTACATTCAACATGTCCAGATCTGCTTCTTATTATGAGTCAGGTATCGGCCGTGGAATGGGATTCAGAGATTCTTGTCAGGATCTTCTCGGATTCGTTCACCTTATTCCCGACAGAGCAAGACAGCGTATCATCGATATCGCTTCTACTCAGTTCCAGGACGGAAGCGCTTACCATCAGTACCAGCCCCTTACAAAGAAGGGTAACTCAGACATCGGATCAGGATTCAACGACGATCCGCTCTGGCTCATCGCAGGTACAAGCGCATATGTAAGAGAAACAGGCGACCTTTCTATCTTGAAAGAAATGGTTCCTTTCGATAATGATATGAGCGTTGCAAAGACACTTATGGATCACCTTAAGTGCTCATTCAACTTCACTGCTACTCACAAGGGTCCTCACGGCCTTCCTCTTATCGGACGTGCGGATTGGAACGACTGCCTCAACCTTAACTGCTTCTCAGAGCATCCGGGTGAGTCATTCCAGACATTCGGTCCTTCAGAAGGTCCTGTTGCCGAGTCTGTATTCATCGCAGGTATGTTCGTAAAATACGGCGAAGAATATGCACAGCTTGCTGAGCTCCTCGGCGATGATGCTGAAGCAAAGAGAGCAAGAGAAGAAATCAAGAAAGTTTACGATGCAGCTTGCACAGCAGGTTGGGACGGCGAATGGTTCGTAAGAGCTTACGATGCTAATTCCAACAAGGTTGGTTCAAAAGAATGTGAAGAAGGTCAGATCTTCATCGAGCCTCAGGGCTTCTGCGTTCTTGCAGGAATCGGCGTAAAAGAAGGTCTTGCAGAGAAAGCTCTTAAGAGCGTTGAAGAAAGACTTGATACAAAGTACGGCGTAATGATCTTACAGCCTGCTTACACAAAATATCATCTCGAACTTGGTGAAGTTAGTTCATATCCACCGGGATACAAGGAGAACGGCGGTATCTTCTGCCACAACAATCCTTGGGTATCTATCGCTGAGACTGTTCTCGGACACGGCGACAGAGCTTTCGAGATCTACAAGAAGACATGTCCTGCTTACATCGAGGATATCAGCGAAGTTCACTGCACCGAGCCTTATGTATACTCTCAGATGGTTGCAGGAAGAGACGCTAAGTTCTTTGGTCAGGGCAAGAACAGCTGGCTTACAGGAACAGCTGCATGGACATTTGTAAATATCTCCCAGTACATCCTGGGTGTATATCCCACACACAACGGTCTTTCAATCGATCCTTGTGTGCCCGCAGACTTCGGTGACTTCACTCTCACCAGAAAATACCGCGGTGCTACTTACAACATCAGCGTTAAGCAGAACGGTGCTCAGAAGGGTATCAAGAAGCTTACCGTAAACGGAAAAGAAATAAGCGGAAATATCATCCCATACGAAGAAGGCGTAAAAGAATACACAGTAGAAGCTGTTATGGGTTGATCATAATTATACTCCTATTCTTCAGGGTCCGGGAAAGCGCTATTTATCTGCGTTTTCGCGGGCCCTATTCATGTAAAGTTGCACGATTGACCGATTATATGTTAAAATACAGTGTCTAAGTCGGAGGTGAATATGAGTACTATTAGTAAGCCCAGACAGCAAAGGTACCACAGAAAACACAGACACAAGCGAAGTTATACATTTATGGTTATTTCCGGAGACTCTGACGGTGTAACAAAACGTCTCCATCTGAATCATTCCCAAACACAATGGTTGGCATACTCAATTTTTGCTTTTGCATTATTTTTAGGATGCTACATTATCTATAGTATTATGACCATTTCTAATTTGAAGGCTATACAAGCCGAACAGAAGCAAGAAATCTCAGATCTTCAAGAAGAAAACAGTAGTCTCGCAGCGTCATACGAGAGCGCAAGTTCCAATTCGGAACATATTCAGGCTGCCCTCAGTGAAAGACTTAAGAACGAGCGTCAGGCTAGTGAAGAGGCTGAAAAGTTGGCAGTTCCTTCAGGCTTTCCTTTGACAGGAACCACTCCGCTTCCAACTCAGGCTGTGGATGATCCGAATGCCACCAATATAACCAAGCTTACCGACAAGAACAAGGATACCGCAACAGGAAATCCTCTGGTTCTATTTACAGCAGCTCCCGGAAGTAATATTATAGCTACCGGAAGCGGAACAGTTATGACCGTAACTTCAGATGCGAAGTTTGGACACATCGTTTCCATAGATCACGGAAACGGATATATTTCAATTTATCGAAACGAAGGTTCACCTGTAGTTTCGGAAGGCGATACTGTTGACAGGGGCGACCTGTTATACGTTGTAGGCAGCCAAAACAAAACTTTAGGATATCAGATACAGAAGGATGAGAAATACGTAAATCCCGAAGATGTAATGGATATCAAGGGTTAAATGGAGGATTCATTATGTTTGGAAACACTAAAAAAGATTCTACCAACGCAACTGAAAATGAGATACTTGAACAGGTAGGAACTATTATCGGTCCCGGCGCCGTAATTGACGGTCCGCTTACCACAAAGGATTCAACAAGGATCGATGGCACTATCAAAGGCAACGTCACTATAAGCGGTGCTCTCATTGTAGGTCAGGAAGGTAAAATTTTTGGAACTGCTTCCGGCGTAAATATTTATGTAGCCGGCGAAGTAAACGGAAATCTATCCGCGCCTCAGGGAAAAGTCGAGATAAGCGATACCGGAAAAGTTGTCGGCGACGTCATCTGCAAAGGTATTATCATCGATGAGAATGCTATTTTCCAGGGCAGATGTGAAATGACAGGTCTTGAGAGAAATTCAGCGGATATCGCAAAAGAAAGAGCTGCTGCCGTAACAAGTGATGCAGAAAACGATTCTGAATCAGAGACTAACGAATCTGACGAGAAGAAAGTAATTTAAGTAAATATTTAGATTAAATAAGCGCTTCGGTTCAAGCCGAAGCGCTTATATTTTTTTGACTCAATTTTAATTTCGAAATTACTCTTGCAATCTATCGAATACGAGCTCATATCCATCATCGCCATAATTCAGTGAGCGATTTACTCTGCTGATGGTCGCTGTTGATGCTCCTGTCTTCTCTGCAATCTCAAGGTATGTCTTGTGCTCTTTAAGCATTGAAGCCACCTCAAATCTCTGAGAAAGAGATAAAAGTTCGTTCACGGTGCAAAGATCATCGAAAAAACTATAACATTCATCTTTATTCTGAAGGCATAGAATTGCGTCAAACAGATGATCCACAGCATCTGTTCTAATCTTTTTGTTCATTTCGCCATCCCTCCGATTTTTCTAACACAAATTTGTAAACTATATTGCGTTAATAATAAACCTTTGTGCTTATATATTTTATCACTTTAAAATCTTAAAGTAAATAGGAAGATATACTTTACTTTTTTAGCTATTTATGCTATTGTTAGTTTGTTGTCATGGACAACAGAACGATTATTTTTTTATTTTTTAGTGGAGGTATTACAATGAACAAAGGTACTGTTAAGTGGTTCAACAACCAGAAAGGTTATGGCTTTATCTCTGATGAGGCTGGAAACGATGTATTCGTACATTATTCAGGACTTAACATGGAGGGCTTCAAGTCTCTCGACGAAGGCGCTTCAGTTGAGTACGATGTAATCCAGGGCGAAAAAGGACCTCAGGCCGTAAACGTAAACAAGCTTTAATTAATCAAAAAGTTGAAGCTAATTAATCAGACTACATGTCGACTTATTCTTAAATATAAAAATAAATATTTAGAATTTGCAATATTGTATAGATGATTAATCAACAGAGCCATCCAACATTTGTTGGATGGCTTTTTTGTTTATCATTCACATATATCAACTATATCTTTTATCTTAAGATTACCGCCGAAAATCTCAAGGGCACTTCCTATCGTAACGTCCACTCTTCCCTTTCCGATTTCCTTAAGCTCTTTTACATCATCAAGACTTCCTGCTCCTCCGGCATAGGTAACGGGTATCTTTCCCCAGTCTCCGAGGATCTTTGCCACATTCTTCTCTATACCTTTTTGCTTGCCTTCTACATCGGCAGCATGAACAAGAAATTCATCGCAGTACCCGGAAAGCAGATCAAGCGTTTCCTCATTTAGTTCAACATCAGTAAGCTTCTGCCACCTGTCTGTTACTATGTAATACTTTCCGTCTACATTTTTGCATGAAAGATCAAGAACAACCTTCTCTTTTCCAACTGCCTCTTTAAGCTTCTGCAGATTGGCGTAATTGATCTCTCCGTCTTTAAATACATAAGAAGTGACAATAACGTGAGAAGCACCCACATTTATAAATTCTGAGGCATTTTCGGCCGTTATTCCGCCACCGACCTGCATGAGTCCGGGACAAGCCAAAAGAGCCTCTATGGCCTGTTTTTTCGTCTTCTCATACAAGGGGCTTGTTACAGGATTAAGCAATATTATATGCCCGCCCGAAAGTCCCATCTCTCTGTACATTCTGGCGTAGAATACAGCATCCTGTGAAGCAACATAGTTTTCTTTTGCCTCATCGTTCTTATCACGAAGGCTACTCCCCACTATCTGCTTCACTTTGCCGTTATGAATATCAATACAAGGTCTGAATCTCATACACTTCTCCTCAGGTGCCGCTTCCGATCAGTCAGGCAAGAACATCCGACATGTCATACAATCCCGCAGACTTACCGGCAAGGAACTTAGCTGCCTCAATGGCGCCCTTTCCAAAAATTGCTCTTGAATAAGCTCTGTGAGAAAGAGTTACAACCTCGTCGTGACCTGCAAAGATAACATCATGGTCACCTACGATTGTTCCTCCGCGTACAGCAGAGATTCCGATTTCCTTCTGAGGTCTCTTTTCTCTTCTTGTGCTTCTGTCATATACATAATCCATCTCATTATTAAGAGATTCGTTAATGCTGTCTGCAAGTGCGATTGCTGTTCCACTGGGTGAATCAAGCTTCTGATTATGATGCTTTTCAACTATCTCGATATCAAATCCCGCAGCCGCAAACATGGGAGAAACTTCCTTCAGCACCTTGATAAGTGCATTTACACCAACCGACATATTTGCCGACTTAAGAACCGCTACCTTTGAAGAAGCTTCTTTTACCATCTTAAGCTGATCCTCAGAAAGTCCTGTTGAGCAAAGAACAACCGGAACATTCTTAGCCGTGCAGTAATTAAGGAGTCCCTCTACTGCTGATGCATTCGAGAAATCAACGATAACATCGGCATCTGTAGTACATTCATCAAGACTTCTGTATACGGGAAAATCGTAATTGTTATCGCCAAAAGCGTCTACGCCCGCTACTACTTCTATATCATTATCTTCCTTTACAAGGTCGATGATAACCTTGCCCATACGGCCGTTACAGCCGTGCATGATCATTTTTGTCATCTGTGTTTCCTTTCCAAATCTGTGTAATCCTAGCTATTTAATCTAAGAAACATCGTTTTTGCCAAGTATCCGTCAGATAAGTCCGAACTTCTTCATCTCTTCCTTAAGCTTAGCGCAGTTCTCAGGCTCCATCTCTGTAAGAGGAAGGCGAAGCGGACCTGCTGCAAAACCGATCATCTTAAGCGCACTCTTAACGGGAATAGGATTAACCTCTGAGAAAAGAGCTTTTACAAGAGGATATGCCTTGAACTGAAGCTTTCTTGCAGTCTCATAATCTCCCTCAAGACACTTCCGGCAGATCTCATGTGTCTGAGCCGGAGCAACGTTTGCAAGAACAGAAATTACTCCGAGGCCGCCGACTGACATAAGAGGTACGATCTGATCGTCATCTCCCGAATAAAGATCGATACATCCGTCTGCAAGCTGCATCATCTTGATAGTCTGTGACATATTTCCTGTAGCATCCTTGATGGCAACAATATTCTTTTTCTCCTTGCAGAGCTTAACAGCTGTCTCAGGAAAAATGTTACATCCCGTTCTGCTCGGTACATTGTAAAGAATGATAGGAATATTTACTGCGTCAGCAATTGCAGAAAAGTGTGCAAAAAGACCGCCCTGTGTTGCCTTATTGTAATATGGTGTTACGCACAAAAGCGCATCCGCACCGTAGCTTTCAGCAAGCTTAGAGAGCTTAATTGCTGTCTCTGTGCAATTTGATCCTGTTCCTGCAATAACGGGAATTCTTTTTGCAACTTTATCTATACAGAACTTAACAACATCCATGTGCTCTTCTTCTGTCATGGTTGCTGCTTCGCCTGTTGTTCCGCAAACGATGATCGCGTCTGTTCCGTTCTCGATCTGGAACTCGATAAGACGTTCGAACTCCTCGTAATTAACCTCTCCGTTTTCCTTAAATGGTGTTGCGATTGCAACTCCCGCTCCTTTAAAAATTGCCATTTTTTCCTCCTTAATAAATCGCGCCGGTTGAAGCATCTTTCATCGAATGGAATTTGTGTTCAACAAAAAACCGACTCCATAATGGGAGCCGGTAACATAATCTTTTCACTATAAAAAGAATAATGTTGATAGCGCCCCATCCTTAGATGACAGTCATACGGTTCTTAACCGTATGCCCAAGCAATTGACCTTCAGGTGGTCAACCCTTTCGGCGTATTTCCCTTTCATGCCGCTTCATCTGTGCCTGTCACATCTGCGACGTTACTTATTAAATACGCAACCTCTATCCAACTGTTTCTTATACTGATACTACACCAGCGTCAATAGACTGTCAACACACAAGCATTTTTTACCATAAACTAAGCATTATCTAAAAAAGCTTTAAGCCCCAGCAATTGTGACGTTTTCAATCTTTATAACGCTGGGTACGAGATAATTGTCATACTGACGAAGTTCCTTTGAAAGCTTAACATCGCTGATGAGCTCGGTAAGAGTTCCCGTTACGGATCCTCCGCACACAGGTGTAACCTTATCTCCCTCATGCCAGTAAGCAAGTCTGATCTCTCCTGCGATCTCTCCGGTGAAAATATCTACACTGAAGTCCGAAAACTCAACAGGCTCAAGATATGTGCCTGTTCTTATCTCGCTCTCCGAAAGCCTGCCGCCCTCAACCTTAAAGTTTGTTGCAATGAAGGAATCCTCAACTCCGAGATAATGACGGAACTGAACGCCGCCCCAATAGCTTACGGGAACGTTGTCCTTAATGATAGCCATATCCCTGACCTCTGCACCTTCAGCATCAACAGGAAAGTTCTTGGAGGAATTGGCAAGCTCTTTTACCGCACTGATTGTGAAGGTGTCGCCCTTAACATCATTGCAGATTGCCTTGCCGATCTCCCAATCAGACATTTCACGGTACTTCATGGATGCCATCATCTTATCAACGATCCACTCGTAGATCTGAACACAGTCCTGTGTAGGAAAAAGAACTGCTGCCTTATAGGCGGCTGGTGTCGGTTTTGCCACAAGTCTGTCCTTACCATACTTAAGAGTATCCGAAATTTCTTTTATCAGATTCTCTCTGTCACATGTTCCTGCAGTATACATGCGGTAAAGCTCGATCTCATGCTCATCGTTTCTTGCATTGACAACAACTTCCACGGTTGAACTCGGGTAAGAGATCGTAACATCAATGCCCTCAGAGTTGACGTATCTTCTCTTGCAGTTCTCAGCAAAGATCTCATAGGAATTGATGTCCTCGCCTGAAGTCTCGGGAATATGCTGCATAGCTTCGATATAATCCTTTGCCATCTGCTGTGGATCAAAGTTCTCATCCACTCCCTTAACAGGCTTCTTATTGAGCTCGTAGTATGGATTCTTAACATAGGAAGCTCTCTCATAAAGGTCGTCGATAATCTTTTTAGCCTCGGCTTCCGTTGCTGTCGGCGCTATCTCCTGCGATGCACTTCCAAGGAACTTGCCGTCATCCAGCTTTCTGTGAACAATTACCTCTATGTGCTCAACGTCGCGAACTCTGTTCTGATCAAGCCTGTGTCCGATGAAATAGAACTCCCAGCCCTCTGTACATGTATCTGTAACTTCCCAGGCATCTGCGCCTGAGTTTTTCAAAAGTTCAATTATCTTATCTGTCATCTTCTCATCCCCTTTATCCAAGTCTTGCCACCGCCTTCAGGTATGGGCCGCCGTCTGAAACCTTAACCCATTCCTTGTGGCCTTTTCCGCAGGCTCCGTCTCCGAATGATATATAGTCGTTGCTGGCCATGGAAATGGATCCAAGAAGATCGGGCACATAGCCCGTGAGAACAACAGGAGAAACCACCTTTCCGGTGAGCTTTCCGTCGATGATCTCGTAGCCCCTTGCTATGATGCACTGAATTCCCCAGTGCTTTGGATCCTCCATTCCGGCATCAATTCCGTCTAAAAGATATCCCTTCTTAACCGAAGCGATCATCTCTTCTTTTGTGGATGTTCCCTTATCAAACATTGTATTTGTCATTCTTGTATAAACCTTGTGCTCGAAGTTCTCTCTCTTACCGTTACCGGTTGGCTTTGTTCCGAGTCTGAGAGCTGCCAGGGCATCGCATATACCTGCCTTAAGGATACCCTTTTCAATCTCGATAACATCGCCCGCCAGAGTTCCTTCATCGTCAAATGCATAGCTGGATACATCTTTTACGCAGTTTGCCCCTTCATGCATGGTAACAAGATCCGATCCAACCCTCTTATCAATATAATCTACTCCGAGAGCTCTTTTCTTAACGAACATATCCATCTCAACGCCGTGACCGAATGCCTCGTGAGCGATAAGTCCCGAAACGTCGGGAGCAGTGATGATCTCGTACTCTCCGGGAATCACGTGCTCAGAACCAAGGCTGTCCTGAAGTTCCTTGAAACTCTTATTGACGAGGTCTCCGAGTCTGTCAAAGATTTCCGGACCTTCTCTGTCAGAAATTCCGTTGATAGCCTGATTGCTATTACCATCACGGTCACCGATCATGTACACGAAACCTTCTGAAATTACATAGCTCTGTCGAAGGTCCTTATTTGGTGTAAGGAACATCTTGCAAATGTGGGTTGACTGAGCCGCACAGGTGCAATCAATGACTTCATCAGAAAGAGCTGCTCCCTCGTCGCTGAGCTTCTGAAGCTTACCGACAAGAGCCGAAAGATCTGTCTCTTCAGGAAGTTCGCCCGTCTCCATCTCCACAAAGAGCTCCTGCTTCTCATCCTCGAGCTTTGGCGTATTGTAGATTTCTGAATTTGTCTCTTTTAACACTGCAAGCTGACGATCAAGAACTCCCTTAGCCTTGGCTGCCATAGCTACGGTATCGCCCTCAAATCTGTTAAAAGAATATTCGCTGTACAGACCGTCTTTGTAAACCCTTATAACGTTTCCTCTCTCTGTTGTAAGTGTTGATCCGGCAATAGTCTTAACGTGCTGAGATACTCTGACATTGAAACCTACAGAGTCAGTTGAAAGAACGCTGACATAGTCATAGCTTTTTGCAAGCTCTGCTATCATCTCTTTCAATTTCAACGCTATGTCGTTTAAATATATAGAAAATTTAGCTTTCATTATTATCTCCTTTCATAACTTTATTTGGGTCATATCTTCGCAGCTACGCTCTATTCTAACACAGAAGGTCAGTTTTTCTGTGAAATTTTATGGTTGAACATTAAAAATACGCGTGCTATAATTCCTTAGTTTGAAATGGATGTGTTTTTTAAGGAGACAAAAGATTTATGAAGCAGACAAGAAATGATGTTAGAAACGTTGCGATAATTGCACACGTTGACCATGGTAAAACAACTCTGGTTGACGGACTTTTGAGACAGAGCGGTGTATTCCGTGAAGGTCAGGAAGTTGTAGAGCGCGTAATGGATTCCGGCGATATCGAAAAAGAGCGTGGAATCACGATCATGTCTAAAAATACGGCTATTACTTATAAAGATATCAAGATCAATATCATCGACACTCCCGGTCACGCTGATTTCGGCGGCGAGGTTGAGCGTGTTCTTAAGATGGTTAACGGCGTTATCCTTGTTGTTGACGCTTTCGAAGGTCCCATGCCCCAGACCAAGTTCGTTCTTGGAAAGGCTATGTCTCTCGGTCTTCCCGTTATCGTATGTGTCAACAAGATTGACAGACCCGAAGCAAGACCTAACGAAGTTATCGATGAAGTTCTTGAACTTCTCATCGACCTTGGCGCAGATGACAACCAGCTTGACTGCCCGTTCGTATTCGCTTCCGCAAAAGCAGGAACATCATCTCTTTCACTTGATGAAGCAGGCAAGGATATGAAGCCTCTTCTTGATACGATCATTAATTATATACCCGCTCCCGTCGGAGATCCCGATGCGAGCACACAGGTTCTTATCAGCACTATCGACTACAATGAGTACGTAGGACGTATCGGTGTAGGTAAGGTTGATAACGGTGTTGTTAAAGTAAACCAGGAAGTTATCGTAGTAAACCACCACGAGCCTGAAAGACGCGTTAAGACCAAGATCAGCAAGCTCTATGAGTACGACGGTCTCGGAAGAGTTGAGGTTCAGGAGGCAAAGATCGGTTCAATCGTTGCCATCTCAGGAATCGAAGATCTTAAGATCGGTGATACAATCTGTTCCGTTGATGAGCAGGTTGCAATTCCTTTCCAGAAGATCTCAGAGCCAACAATATCCATGAACTTCATTGTAAACGACTCTCCTCTCGCAGGTCAGGAAGGTAAGTATGTTACTTCACGTCACCTCAGAGACAGACTTTACAAAGAGCTCAACACAGACGTTTCTCTTCGTGTAGAAGATACAGATACAACAGAGACATTCAAGGTTTCAGGTCGAGGCGAGCTTCACCTCTCTGTTCTTATCGAGACAATGCGTCGTGAAGGATTTGAGTTTGCGGTAAGTAAAGCTGAGGTTATCTATCATACAGATGAAAACGGCCAGAAACTTGAGCCTATGGAAAAATGCTACATCGACGTTCCCGACGAGTTCTCAGGAAGCGTTATCCAGAAGCTTGGCGAAAGAAAAGGTGAGCTTGTAAACATGGGTGCCGGAAACGGCGGATATACACGTATTGAGTTTAACATCCCTTCACGTGGACTTATCGGTTACAGAGGTGAGTTCATGACTGATACAAAGGGTAACGGAATCATCAATACAATCTTTGACGGATATGCTCCTTACAAGGGAGATATGAACTATAGAAAGACCGGTTCCGTAATCGCATTTGAGACAGGTGAAGCTACAGCTTACGGTCTCTTCAATGCTCAGGACAGAGGTCAGCTCTTCATTAAGACAGGTGACAAGGTTTATTCAGGAATGGTAATCGGAACCAGTGGAAAGAGCGAAGACGTTGAAGTTAACGTATGTAAGACAAAGCACCTTACAAACACAAGAACTTCATCTTCAGACGAAGCATTGAGACTTGTTCCTCCGAGAATCATGTCTCTTGAGCAGGCAATCGAATTCATCGATAACGATGAGCTTCTTGAGGTCACACCTACAAGCCTTCGTATCAGAAAGAGAATTCTCGATCCTACACTCCGTAAGAGAGCCGGATTTAAAAAGTAAAAATCATAGTTCAATATAAAAAGCAGATATATGATGCATCGCTCCGATTGTGCGCAAAAAACGCGCACAAAAATCGCGATTCATTCATATATCTGCCTTTTTATATAGTATGACTCCTGAACTTCATGTTCAAGAATGCATGATTTTTTTCCTTAAGCTCTTACATTCCTACTCTTCTTACATGAGGTAATATCCCGCATCGCCTTCGGTGATGGTGATCTTTCCTTCACACTTCTGGATGAGGCCTTCGGTGATTTTTTCTTTATCTTCTTCTTTTACGCAAATATCGTATTGAACGTTTTCTGTATACCTTGGATCACTTATAGAAATTTTATTTTGCTCAAGGAAATATTTTACGTTATTTATCATATTATATGCGACTTCTATCGTGAGCTGTCTGGCATATACCATCTCTCCCGTTTCGGAAGCTGCAATAGCGGCCTGAGCGGCCTGTGTATAGGCTCTCACAAGGCCTCCGGTACCAAGAAGAACTCCTCCGAAATACCTTGTAACTATCACAAGTGTATTGGTAAGTCCCGCCCCCGTGATCACCTCAAGTATGGGCTTTCCTGCAGTTCCCGACGGTTCTCCGTTATCGCTGCATCTGGTATTCTCGCTGTTTTTACCTATTACATAGGCATAGCAATTGTGGCGAGCATCCCAGTACTTTTTTGACACCTCTGCGATTTTCTTTTCTGCGTCTTCTACGGACTCGACTATATAGGAACCACCTATAAATCTGGACTTTTTCTCGACAATCTCGCCAGTTCCCTCTTTTGTTACTACTTTGTACGTTTTAATCTCACTCATAAAGCCATAATAACACACTTTCTTTATAATATCTTCAATTAGTGGTATACTAACATACATTATAAAAGGAATAAAAAGAGAGGTTGATATATGAATTATGGTAAACGAGGTATCGTGTCTCAAGCCCGAGTGCTAAGTTCCGGTACCGATAAGTGGGGGAAAAAATTTGGACTGTTAGGTTTTTACTCTCTGATATCAGGAGTTTTAGCCGTAGCGATAATAGGTGCCAGCGCCGGACTCGGCGTTTTTATGGGTGTAAAAGATCAGGCGAATGATTATGCAAGTAAGTTGGAGACTCTTGCTACTCCCAAGGGCTTTTCTACATTTGTATACGATCAGGATGGTAATCAGATTGCAAAACTTGATGCTGCTGATTCAAACCGTGTAGTTGTAACCAAAGATAAGATTCCGGAGAATATGTCAAACGCTTTTGTCGCCGTAGAGGATGAACGTTTCTACGACCACAACGGAATTGATATTCACGGTATTATCCGTGCCGGATTCAAAGCACTTTCATCAGGTGATATGTCACAGGGTGCGAGTACAATTACACAGCAGCTTATTAAGAACACTGTATTTAGCGAAACCTGGACAAACGAATCCAAGCTTGAAAAAATTAAGCGTAAGATTCAGGAGCAGTTCCTTGCGGTTGAACTTGAAAAACAACAGAGCAAGGAAGATATTCTTGTAAACTACATGAACACAATCGCCTTGGGACAGAGTGTCTACGGCGTTCAGGCAGCTGCCAAAACTTATTTCGGAAAAAATGTCGAGGACCTCGACCTCTCAGAATGTGCCGTAATTGCCGGAATCACTCAGAACCCCAGCAAATACGACCCTCGTAGACATCCTGAGAACAATAAAGAGAAAAGAAATATCGTCCTTGATAAAATGCTCGCTCAGGGCTATATCAAACAGGATGAATATGACATTGCAAAATCAGATGATATATATGACCGCATCAAATCTGTGAATGAAGAAACAGAAGAAAACAAAAAAGTTAACTCTTACTTTGTTGATGCCCTTATTGAAGATCTTATTAACTCACTTATGGATGAAGAAATAATGGGTGATAAAGTCATGACCAAACAGGAGGCGATAAACGAAGTTTATTCCGGCGGTCTTAAGGTTTATTCATCACAGAATACAAAAATACAGAGTATCTGTGATGAAATATACAGTAATCCCGATAATTATCCTAAGGGAACAAAGATATATCCTCAGTATCTTTTGACTGTTCATCACAAAGACGGTTCGGTTGATAACTATAACAGTATTCACCTGGATAAATTCATGGGCGGCAAAGAAAAAATGATCTTCAAATCTCAGGAAGATGTAGATGCAGCCATTGCAAAATTCAAAGAATCTGTTATTAAAGAAGGTGATGAAGTAAATGAGAATGACGAATCTCTTGAATACGTTCCTCAGCCTCAGATCTCATTAACAGTTGCAGATCAAAAAACCGGTCAGATTGTTGCACTTATAGGTGGACGCGGCGAAAAGAAGCAAAACAGATCACTTAACAGAGCAACAGGGGCTAAAAGACAGCCCGGTTCAACATTTAAGGTTATTGCGTGCTTTGCACCCGGAATAGACCATGGAGACCTCACCCTTGCTACTACCTTCAAGGATGCAGAATTCCGCTATGACAACGGACGAGGCCGAGCTGTTAAGAACCACTGGGGTGCCGAATACAGAGGTCTTCAGTCTGTACGATACGCTATAATCAAATCTGCCAACGTTCTTACAGTTGAAGCATACACATACATAACTCCTGCAGTTGGTGCAGATTACCTTAAGAATAAATTCCATTTCACAACACTTACAAAAACTGACCTTGAACAGCAGGCAACCTGCCTTGGTGGTGTTGAACATGGTGTATATTGCAACGAGCTTAATGCAGCATATGCCACTATAGCAAATGGCGGTATATATTATAAACCACATCTTTTCCAGAGAGTTGAAGACTGCAAAGGAGAGACGCTTATCGACAATACAGCGCCTGAAGGCGAACGTGCCCTCAAAGAAACCAGCGCTTATCTTCTTAAGAGCGCAATGAAAGACGTTGTAACAAAAGGTACAGCTACATCAGTCAACTTCGACAAGAGCAGAGATATTGCAGGTAAAACAGGTACAACAACCGGTAACGTAGATGTATGGTTTGCAGGTTTTACAAACAACTACACCGCAACATCCTGGGCAGGTTACGACAACAATTATCCTTTGCCCGGCAGCGGCGCTGAACATGATCTTGCAAAATCCATGTGGAAAAAAGTAATGCAACAGATACATGCCGACTTAGAGCTTCCTGCAGAGCAATTCGAAGTTCCGGACGGCATTGTAAAGATGGATATATGTTCCAAGTCAGGTCTTCGTCCGACAGGTGGATGCGGAGACCAAGTAATAAATGAAATTTTCGATAAAGATAATGTTCCCGGCGAAAGCGAAATGTGTGATGTGCATACCGGCGGAATGGGGCCAATGTGTCTTATCGATCATAAGCCCGCATGCCCGACTTGTCCTTTCCAGATAAACGGCGAAAGAGACCCTATGAGACTTGAAAAGATCAAGGACGGCTTTGCTCAGCCACTTAATTTGGGCGGCGACAACACCGGCGGCGGTGGCGGTGGTGACGGTTTCTTCGGAGGCTTATTGGGTGGCGAACACTGTCACCATGATCTTGGATTCATGGCACAACCAAATATAGCGGAAATACTTACAAATGAATTGATACAGAGCGGATACCAGGATAAAGTTGAACAATACCAGCAAAGCTGGCAGAACAGCAACGTTTTCAATCAATTTATAGATGATTTTGTGAATGGTGGTGACCAGAATAATGATTACCATGACGGCGATAATAATGGCGGTGATGATCACGGCGGTGATAATCATGGCGAAGACAATGGCGGTGACCAGAATCACGATTGGCAGAACAGCCAGGATAACACGCCACAACCACAGCCACAACCTCAACCGGACCCGCAGCCTGCACCGCAACCCGATGACAACCAAGGCGGTGACAATCAGAATAACTGATACTAAAGGAGAGGTCATTTTATGGACTTTGGAAGAAGGGGTATTGTAGCGCAAGCAAAGTCACTTAGCGCACGTGCCGACAGATGGGGAAAGAAATTCAGTCTTTTCGGCTTCTACTCTCTCATCTCAGCAATTTTAGGTTCTATCATAATAACTGCAAGCGCCGGAATCGGCGTGTTTATGGGAATCAAGGATCAGGTCAACGAAAAAACCGATCAGCTTGAGAACCTCGCTAAACCCACGGGATTTTCTTCTTTCGTTTATGACATAGAGGGAAATAAGATTAAGAAGATCGACTCAGCTGATTCAAACAGACAGACCATAGCCAAAGAAAACAGGGATAAGATTCCCGAAAATCTGACAAACGCTTTTATTGCTGTAGAAGACGAGCGTTTCTACGAGCATAACGGAATTGATATTCACGGTATGATCCGTGCCGGATTCAAAGCTTTTTCATCAGGAGATCTGTCTCAGGGTGCAAGTACAATAACCCAGCAGCTCATTAAGAACACGGTATTCAGAGAGACCTGGACAAAAGAATCCAAGCTCGACAGAATTAAACGTAAGATTCAGGAGCAGTTCCTTGCAGTAGAACTTGAGAAAAAGATCAGCAAGGAAGATATTCTTTTAAACTACATGAATACTATCGCCTTAGGTCAGAGTATCTATGGCGTTCAGGCTGCAGCAAACGATTATTTCGGCAAAAAAGTAGAAGAACTTGACCTCTCGGAATGTGCAGTAATTGCCGGAATTACTCAGAACCCAAGTAAATACGATCCAAGAAGGCATCCTGACAACAATAAGGAAAAAAGAAATATCGTCCTTGATAAGATGCTCACGCAAGGATACATCACACAGGAAGAATACGATATTGCCAAAACCGATGCAGTATATGACCGCATCAAAGCAATCAATGAAGAAGCAGGAACCAAAAAGCCCAACTCTTATTTTATCGATGCACTTATTGATGACGTAATTGCCTCACTTATGGATGAAAAACTTATGAGTCAGACCGGTAATAAGCCGATGACCAAATATGAGGCTGAACAGGCAGTATATTCCGGAGGACTTCAGATTTATTCCTCTCAGGACAGTCATATTCAGAGTATCTGCGACGAAGTTTTCAGAAACCCCGATAACTTTCCTAAAAATACAAAGTTATTTCCTCAGCTTGCCATCACTGTTCGTAATGCCGACGGTTCGGTAAAGCAAAACTATGACAGCTATTCAATGGATAAATTTGTAGGTGGCAAAAACAATATGATCTTTAAGTCAAAGGAAGACGTTGATGCCGCTGTTGAGAAATTTAAAGAATCTCTTATCGATAAAGAAAAAGGTGAATATGTAGGCGAGAAAGATATTTTCCTTGATTACGTTCCTCAGCCTCAGGTATCAATAACAATCTGCGACCAGCGGAACGGCCAGATAGTTGCGCTTATCGGTGGACGAGGCGATAAGAAATTCAACCGTTCACTTAACAGAGCCACAAAGTCTCCCAGACAGCCCGGTTCTACATTTAAGGTTCTTTCAACCTTTGCACCGGGAATCGACCACGGTGACCTCACCCTTGCAACAACATTCAAGGATGCAGAATTTCATTATGATACCGGTCGACCTGTAAAAAACCACTGGGGTGCTGAATACAGAGGCCTTCAATCAGTAAGATATGCAATAATCAAATCAGCTAACGTTTTGACAGTTGAGGCATTTACTTATATAACTCGTATAACTCCGGAAATTGCTTCCGATTATCTTAGAGATAGGTTTCATTTTTCTACACTTACTGACAATGACTGTCATCAGCAGGCTACTGCCCTTGGAGGTATTGCAAAAGGTGTATATTGCTCGGAACTTAATGCCGCATATGCCTCTATAGCAAGCGGCGGCATGTATTATAAGCCACACTTGTATGTGCAGGTTCTTGACCATGACGGAAATGTTCTTCTTGATAACATTGCTCCCGAAGGCGAGCGTGCTCTTAAAGAGACAAGCGCTTATCTTCTTACAAGCGCAATGAAAGATGTTGTGACAAAAGGTACCGCTACATCTGTAAACTTCGGTAAAACAGATATCGCAGGTAAGACCGGTACAACAACCAGCAACGTAGATGTTTGGTTTGCCGGATATACCAACTATTATACCGCAACAACATGGGCCGGTTATGATAATAACGTACATTTGCCCGGTAGCGGTGATGAGCATAACCTCGCAAAATCCCTGTGGAGAAAGACCATGGAGAAGATACATGAAGATCTCGATCCGATGCACTTTGAGCAACCTGCAGGTATTGTTACCGAAAATGTATGTGCGCTTTCGGGTCTTCTCCCCTTCGAAGGATGTGGTGGAGGAATAAGTGAGATTTTTGATAAAGACAATGTTCCAAGTGAAATATGTGACGTTCACAGTCTGGGAGAAATATGTCAGCTCGATCACAAATCCGCATCACCTGAATGTCCTTTCAAGACTATCGGTTACGGCGGAAGAGATCCAAAGAGACTTGAAATAATTGCAGATGGCTTCTCGGGCGGCGTAAGCACCGGCGGTATGTCAGGCTCATGCCATCACACCGCAGAATTTATGTCTCAGCCGGGTATTGAAGGCATACTCGCAGCCGAAAGAGCTCAGATCGCTGCAGGCGGTTGGGGAGGCGGAGGCCAGCCACAACCACAGCCTCAAGACGGTCAGAATCAGGGCGACCAGCCACAACCTCAACCTGATCCGCAACCACAACCTCAGCCCGAGCCGCAACCTCAGCCGCAGCCGGAACCTCAACCACAACCTGAGGGAAACAATGAAGGTGGCTAATTACGTGATCATCATAGCAACAACTGGTATATAAATCATGAATATAAATGGAGATATAAATCATGAATATAAATGGAGCGCAGCCCGATACATTTACGGACTGCGTTTTCTTTTTTCTCTTGCAAAGCCATTACAACATATGTATAATCATTTTGTTGTCGTATTTGACACGTGCGGATATGGCGGAATTGGCAGACGCGCTAGATTTAGGTTCTAGTGTCTTCGACGTAAGGGTTCAAGTCCCTTTATCCGCAGTAAGTTTTAAGGCTTTTCTTGTGCATGCATGAAGAGCCTTTTTTATTAGATTTTATCTATATTTCTTAAATTTAATGACAGTCTCATGTTATCCTAATCAATCTCTTCTTTTCTCCATTTATCCTATGAAATGATGACAGAAATGATGACAACTAAGATGACTCGAAGCCTCAGTAAATATGTGCTTTTCCTTGCCATACAGGGGTTAATATATACCTTTATTCACACGCCAGCTTAGCACCTCAGATACTCAAAAAAATAAAAAAGGATTAGACCAAGTCATCTACGTTATATAATGCAAAAACATGTTATGATATATACAACAGATTGCAAAACAGCTTTTTCAGAATACAAATTCATATAAGGACTCCGAAGCCCTTACGTATGGCGTGGTTTGGCTGAGCATGGAAAAACATGTTTAAAGGAGGAAATATATGAGATATTCAGAAAAAACACTTTACAAGAAAGCACGTGCCATAGGTTACAGTGTACACAAGGGAAAGGTTCATTTTCTTAACGGCAACTACCCTGTTTATTCAGATGAAATTGGCTATAATGTAGTTAATGATTCTGTTGTAACATTGGTTTTGGGATGCTACAACAACGTCTTAGATCATCTATGGGATTTGGACGATGTTGAATCATTTCTCAAAAGTAAATACAATGATTTAGAATTAACACTTTGATTTTTGTAGTAAGCAATCTGTTGTTGGGGGAGCGTTTATAAGCTCCCTTTTTTCTTTTCACGCTTCTTCGTGATTTCTTCTTTATACTTAATGAGTGTAAGTTCTATTTCTTTTATTAAAACTGCTTCTGCAATTACTTTTCCATCTATTTCTAAACCACTTCCTTTTTCTACATTTGAAGTAATACAAGGTAAATTCTCTATTTCATCATCATTGTTGCCAACAAGATAATGCGTCATAAGATTTAATAGTCCTGTATCATTAGCTCCTTTTATTCCTTTTCCACTAAAGAATTTGCGTATAGGTTTTATGTGATTTTCTCTTAATAGAAAATCTAATGTTTTTATTTTGGCATTATCATTTGCTTCTACATGGCTTTCTAACATAGCTATACTTTTTTCGTTTATTCCAATTTTCTTTTGTATTTGAGCATTTTCTATATTTTTACAATTCGATAATCCCAAGAGATAATCCGTGCTAACTTGGCAAATTTGCGAATATTTAATGAGAATATCCGCTTTAATGGGAGTTCTCCCCTTTTCATAATTGACAAGTGTCGAAGTGGTTATTCCAAGTTTTTCAGCAAGTTTGGCTTGTGAAATATGTGCATCTGTTCGAGCCCGTGTATTAAGCGTCGGAAATAGCCCATCTTTGCTGTTTCCTTCTGCTTTTTTGCGTCTTGTTTGTGCTGATTTTACCGCCTTATACATTGCCCTCTCCTAAAATAACGATTTATTTCATTAATTACGCCAAAGAATCATTGCAATTAACAATAATTTAATGGCTTTTTTCATTAAATATAATAATCCATAATAAAGCTAGAAACAAGGTGCGCATCGAAATAATGACATACAAAAAAAGAAAGGAATGAAAAATAAGATGAAAACATATGAAAAGATTAAAGAAGCCATGGAACGAACAGGATATTCACGAAACACACTCATGAGATTTGATAAACCTGGAATTACTGTCCGCGTAGGTAAGGCTATTCGATTCGATGCCGATGCATTAGATGAAGCTTTGGCAAATGGTCTAGAACATAATATGGACAATACCTAAAGATGGGAGGTTTAAAGAAAATGGATGAAGCATGGTAATACGCATTACATGCAAGTATCAAGGGATATTTGGGATTATGCTATTTCTGATAAAGCAAAAATGTTGTTCTTTTGGCTAAACGAGTTAGAGCAACGCTATACAAGCGATAAAATAGATTATTTTTTTCGCTCTGACAAACAGTTAGCGGAGGATTTGGGATGGAGCGTAAAAACGTTGCGGAAAGCTAAAGCAGAGCTAAAGGACAACGCCAAAGACCTTGTAAAATTTGGATATGTAAATTGGTGGTTGGACAAAGCACACACAAAGAAATCCCCTAAACATGTTACATCGTACGTGATTTTGAAATAATTAGCAATTAGGTAAAATTTTCCCTGTTGCATATGCGACTAGGAACTAGTTATATATTTGCGGCAACTATGAATTTTTTTCCTATAACGCAACAGGGCAAAAATTACCTAGCTAATATAAGAATTTGATGTACTAATTAAGAATTTGAATAAATATATATACCTAATATTTTGTAAGTAACAGCCCTTTTTCAAACGAGTTGAAAAAGGAAACACCTCTATAAAGGAGTAACTCATATGAGAGATATTAATAATTGTAGTCAGAAATTAAAGGATTACTACCAGTCAGATAAATGGAATGAAATACGACAACGTATTCTTTGCAGGGATAACTTTACATGTCGATTATGTGGAGCAACAAATACAACGTTACATTGCCATCACATGCATGGAAGATACCGTTTTAATGAAAACAATCATCCTGAATCCTTGATAACTCTTTGCGAAGATTGTCACACTCTCATCCATACATATTGGACGGTTTGTGACAGTATCAAGGAATACTATGAAAATCAACGTCACCAAGAACAACTCAGAAAAGGTTATTACTAGAAAGGAGAACAACGCAATGATTACATGCTACGAAGATTATGTTAGAGCAATTCAAAAAATAAATAAGAATTCCGAATTTCATGGAGCGGATTTATCGGATTTATACTGCGAGATTGATGAGTTTAGAAAAACAGATCACGACCGCTATCATCGATACTTGAAAAAGATGCATAAAGATTTTATCAAAAATAATTAAGTTTGGTGTGTAGTGCAACTATTAAAAAAGGAGAAAAAGAATATGAATAGAGAAAGCAATTTCCCCACAGCTCAGGCAAGCCGAGAGCTTCAAAAAGTAGATGGTTTTATCAGTGATACTTTAGGCGGTATATCTGCGATGGCAAGTATGGAAAAGCCTCAGAGCGAAGGAGAACTGAAAGAGCGTATAAAAATGTATTTTGACTATTGCAAGAACAACTCTTTTCGCCCAGGCGTTGAAAGCCTGTCGTTAGCGCTTGGCGTTGACCGAAGTACGTTTTGGAGATGGTGCAATCGAGAAACAAATGTATCGCTTGAATGGGCTAAGACTTGCAAAATTGCAAGACAGAGCATTGTTGCTTTTACTGAGGCGTCAGCTATTAGTGGGCATCTGTCGCCACCTGTGGCAATTTTCATTTTGAAAAACATAGCAGGTTACAAAGACTCTGTTAGCTTTGAAGATGCCACACAGAACAACGCTCTTTGCAACGTTCTTATTGCGCGGGATTTACCTGTTTTAAAAAGTGAAGGTGATGAAAATGTAAATCTATAACAAGAAAGGGATTTCAAAATGGATGAATTTGAAAAAGCAGTAAACGAAATTGATGAAAGAAATGGAAACGCGAATGATGAAAATGTTTTTGAGATTGGCAACGACATAATTGATTTTTCACCAAATTCACGTAGCTTAGTTACCGCTACTCTATCAAGTGCGCGGAAATGGAGAAATAAGATATTAGAACTTTCAAAGGAGCATCCTGAGGAATGTGAAATTGTACACACCAATAAAGACGGCTCAATAGTCGCACATTTCCCCTGTTCCTATTTGCACATTTATAGACCACGAGAATTAAGCGAAGAAACCAAAGAGAAATTTCGGAAAAATCTTAAGAGGGTAAAAGCAAAATAATTTGCCCACAACTTCCGCTCCACAGGGGATTATTTTTAATAAAAACAATTTTTATGTTGCCAATGGGTTAAACTACCAATAGCAATATAATAAAATGATTTTTTGAAATAATCCCCGTGCGGAATATATTTTCCTTTTTGATACTATTTTGTCTGTCTCAAACTATCAATGCGCATATCAATGGCCTTTTTGATAAACTCATTTACTTTTTCGCCGCATGAATCAGCAACCTCTTTGATTTCATCATACTTACTAAGTTGAACATCAAGCGGAATCCGCTTGTAATGTTGCTTTGAATATTCTTGATTGTACTTTTTTTTCTTTTCATTATATGTCATAACCTCATCCTTTCAGGATTCAGTGATACTGCTACCGATTCCAAAAATATACTAACATTGTACGTTGTATTTGTAAACATTGTACATTGTAAGTACATCGTACATTGTATATCATATCTATGAAAGGAGAAAAAAGGGCGCAAGTGTTCGCACCACCTGCACCCAATATGACTAGCACACTACCCAAAGTATGATAATCACAATATTATTATATGGATTGTCATACTAATTTCAAGAAAGGAATTTGATATGGCAAAAAAGAAAACAAAGAAAAAAAATCTATGTAGCGATGGCAGACTTCAAAAGTCTTTTATGTTTAATGGCAAAAGAATTTACGTCCGCGCTAGAGATAAAGATGAACTAGAAAAAAAGATATACGAAAAGAAATTACAATTAACCGAAGCCAAAGAACTACATGACAATCCTACTATAGAAATATTCTTTAAAAGATGGATGGATAACAGGCGCGGAAGTGTCACACAAGCCACACTACGTTCACAGCAATGTCATTACAATACAATGTCTATGATTCAAATTAACGGAAAAGCCTTTAAAGACTATAGACTTTCTGAGGTAAAAGCTGAAGATATAAGAAATATTCAGAAAGCACTTGCTAAAAGGAATAATAGATCACAAACGATTAATGACAAAGTCGCTCTCCTATCACACATATTCCATGATGCAATAAGGGAACAGTATATAAGTTATAACCCTTGTAGTCCTGTAAAACCGCTTAAAAGAACAGAAGTAGCGGCAAGAGAAACAATCCATAGAGCATTGACACCCGAAGAAACCAAATTGTTTTTTGAAAACGCACGCAACAGCTTTTACTATAATGTTTTTCGATTAGCTATACAAACAGGAATGAGAATTGGAGAAATTGGAGCATTAAAGAATAGCGATATTTATGATGATGCAATTCACATCACTCGCACTATCACAAGAAACGAAAACGGCTCTTACTGTATAGGTACAGAAACAAAAACATGGCATGGAAAAAGAACCATCCCACTAAACAACGCCATAACAGAAATAATCGAGAATCAACGCAAAATAAATCATATCTTAGATGGCAATATCAGTAATATCGATGACTTAATATTCAGAGCCCCTGAACGCGGATTATTAATGTCTTCACCAGCCGACAATGTCATCAAGAATATATGTAAAAAGATAGGCATTAATCAGTTTACTTGTCACGCTTTTCGTGATACTTTCGCAACTCGTGCGATTGAGCAAGGTATTGAGCCACGAACATTACAAGAGCTATTGGGACATGCTGATTTTTCACTAACAATGAATCTTTACGGACACGTTATTGATGATACAAAAGAAAAAGCCATGAACAAACTTAATATAGCACTTTGATACACAAGAGCGATGACAAGAAATGTTGTCGCTCTTTTTTCACCAAAGTACATTAATTATGATAAAATGATGACGGATATGATGACAAGAACGTTTAAACTCGCTAACTGTGCTATATTTTGGATAAAGTCCCTTTATCCGCATTTTGTTGGGAGGTTTTTCATGCTAGCGCATGGAGAACCTTTTTTATTGAATCGGAAACTTCTGTTCAACAGAAATGCTCACGTCTCATTGTTCTTTGTAATATTTTTTCCCAGCAAATATTACAGTTCTATGCTTCGGATGTACGATTTTATCTATATAATCACGATTTAATTATTTTACAACTCCTGCTATAATATCTGCTGTAAATATTTTTATGAGGGACTTTTTTCTATGAACAAAAAGATTGATAATTCGATCATTACAGGGCCTATTCTGGGAAGTATGCTTATGTACTTCCTTACTCTTCTTTTGGGCTCTTTTTTCCAGCAACTCTACAATATATCCGATACTCTGATAGTAGGTAACGTACTGGGTCCGGAGGGTCTTGCGTCCGTCGGTGGATCTTCCGCGATCATCGTAAATATCTTTGTGGGAATCTTTATGGGACTATCGTCCGGTGCAACGGTCATTATTGCGCAATTTTACGGTGCTAAGAGGCACGAAGAAGTGTCCAAGGCAGTTCATACCGCAATCGCTCTTGCAATCGTCGGTGGGCTTATTATTACGTATTTGGGGTATACCTTTTCAAGACGCATAATCATCCTTATGGATACAGCTCCCGATATCATAGATTCTTCCGTTACATATCTTCGCATATTCTTTATGGGAATGGTATTTAACTTTGTCTACAATATCGGAGCCGGCATATTAAGAGCTGTCGGTGATTCCAAGAGACCGCTCTATGTCTTGATCGTAAGCTGCTTTATAAATATCTTTCTCGATATTCTCTTTGTGGTTCATTTCAAGATGGGTGTTGCAGGTGCCGCTATCGCAACAATAATCTGTCAGTTTATAAGCGCCTGTATCATTATCTTTTTGCTTACTAAGGCAACCGATTCATATAAGCTTATACTCAGCAAGATACGCTTTGATGTGCTCATTTTACTTAAGATTATCAGCATCGGTTTTCCCGCTGCAATTCAGTCCACAATGTACACATTCTCAAACCTGCTCATACAGACATCTATAAACGGTTTCGGACTTAATTACATCGCAGCATGGGCAGCGTATGGAAAGCTTGATTCAATATTCTGGATGGGCATAAATTCGCTCGGAATCGCCGTTACAACGTTCTCAGGACAGAACTACGGTGCAGGAAAACTTGACAGGGTAAAAGAAAGCACAAAGTGCGCCTTTGGAATCGCGCTTTCGATCACGATTCCCATAACACTGATCTTCTACATCTGGGCTGCACAGCTGCTGTCATTCTTCACACCTGACAGTCCCGAGACAATTGCTATCGGTGTTCAGATGATGCACTTCCTTGCCCCGTTCTACTTCACATTCCTTGGTGTTGAGATTTTCTCAGGAACGCTTCGCGGAATGGGAACCGCTATTATTCCAATGATCATTACGCTCTGCGGAATCTGTGCTCTTCGAATCGTATGGATAAAGGGAGTATTTCCTTTCTACCCTCAGATTGAGACAATAGAAGCAAGCTACCCGATAACATGGATAACCACTACTATTCTGTTCCTATTCTATTACACGTATTACATGAAATTTAAAGCGACGGGCTTATCCCGTTGATAACTTGATCTATATATTGGACGCCCAGCATCTCTCGAGTGTGTTTCACTTTAATATAGGGCGTCCGACATCTCTTGATTTTATTCTTTACTATTATCAGTAACTTGGATTCAACATTTTTTGAATATTGCGCTGTTGAGCGAACAAATACCACACAGATTATTCTCTCGCTACCTGTACGGTGCTAAAGTCAAAATATGCACCACACAGATTATTCTCTTCACTACCTGTACGGTGCTGAAGCAAAAATATGCACCACACAGATTATTCTCTTCGTTACCTGTACGGTGCCAAAGTCAAAATATGCACCACACAGATTATTCTCTTCACTACCTGTACGGTGCTGAAGCAAAAATATGCACCACACAGATTGTTCTCTTTGCTCCCTGTACGGTGCACTTTACTTTCTAATACCATACACGTTTCAAAGTATGACACGCGTATAAAAAAGATCGCTCAAACGTACTGTTTAAGCGATCTTCAATAATGAGACATGGGGGATTCGAACCCCCGACAACTTGATTAAAAGTCAAGTGCTCTACCACCTGAGCTAATATCCCATGTAAATATTATGTAATTTTGCGACGAAACATCTCACCGCTAACTGGGCTAGCCGGATTCGAACCGTCGTATGCAGCAGTCAAAGTGCTGTGCCTTACCGCTTGGCGATAGCCCAAGATTGTAAGAGCTTAACGCTATACTCCGCTGTAGCAATTACAAAAGTTTGTTCCGAACTCACACTATGTGTTTGTCAGAACTAAGTAATACACAAAAGTAATTAAGTGATTACTTAGGGTGGCTAGAGGGACTCGAACCCTCGGTCTCCAGAACCACAATCTGGCGCGTTAACCAACTACGCTATAGCCACCATATAAAAATGTGCCCGAAGGGATTCGAACCCCCGACCCACGGCTTAGAAGGCCGTTGCTCTATCCAGCTGAGCTACGGACACATGTTTTAGAAGCAGTGCACTGATTTGCCGAACTTGACGTTAATAAAAAGGAACTTCCGCTCTCGCATTCGCTCGCCGGAAGACGTTCGAACTAGCTTCGGTAAAACCTCAGCAAGTTCTCTCAGCTCGCCAAGTGTTCTGCTCAAAGCGGGTGATGGGAATCGAACCCACGTATCTAGCTTGGAAGGCTAGTGTTCTACCATTGAACTACACCCGCACATATACAATATTCAGATAATGTTTAGCTTGTCCCCTGATCGGGGTGACAGGATTCGAACCTGCGACCCCCTGCTCCCAAAGCAGGTGCTCTA
Organism: Butyrivibrio sp. AE2005; assembly: GCF_000686965.1. Classification (NCBI taxonomy): domain Bacteria; kingdom Bacillati; phylum Bacillota; class Clostridia; order Lachnospirales; family Lachnospiraceae; genus Butyrivibrio; species Butyrivibrio sp. AE2005. The sequence goes on along the minus strand of NZ_JMMD01000005.1, from coordinate 21,463 downwards.
GCCAAGCTGAGCCACACCCCGTCTTGTTCGCATTAAGGTCTAAGCCGTAACGCGAGATTTATTATATAATAGTCTTTCGGGGCTTGTCAACACTATTTTTTCTTATTTTTTAAATATTTTTATGTTGCAAAATCCCGTATTTACAGGTATTTTATTTCATATTTTATATCATCTTTTTCGATGGTCAAAATGAGGTAACTTGGCCGTCTTCCTTCCTGTCTGGGATATGCGAGACTTCCGGGGTTGAAGATGTAAACACCGCCCATAGTTTTCGCAACAGGCTTGTGTGTATGTCCGTAAAAAATAAGCTCTGCGCCTCTCGAAATTCCTTCACTTCGAAGATTCTCAAGATCCATACTCACAAGATACTGATGTCCGTGCGTAAGAAACGCCTTATGCCCGTCAAGTGTAAATGTCAGCTCTCTTCCAAGCGATGAAAAGAAGTCGTTATTTCCCGCAACAAAGTACACGGGACAATCGGCAGCCAGCGCAAATTTCCCTTCAGAGCCTTCAAAATCTCCGCAGTGGATTATTCCGTCAACCGCTCCTTCTATGTCAAGAACTTTATAAAAGTTGTCATCTCTCCCGTGAGTATCACTCACCACCAAATATCTGTGCATCAATCAGTCTCCCGTACCAAATATGTATAGCGCATTATTCGAAATAACAGGAAATCATCCTATCCTGCCATCAAATGACAATTACGCCAACTCTTCTTTCAGAAGTTTAGCCATCTCTCTGAGCGCTTTTCCTCTGTGACTAATTGCATTCTTTTCATCCGCCGATATCTCAGCACTTGTCTTCTTGTATTCGGGAAGATAAAAGATCGGATCGTAACCAAAACCGTTTGCTCCGGCAATCTCGTAGCCTATTATGCCTTCCATTGTTCCGACTGTAGAAAGTTTTTTTCCGTCAGGGAGAACAGCTGAAATGGCACATACAAATCTCGCGGTACGCTCGCTGTCGGGAACTCCGTTTAATCTCTCTATGAGATTGTTGTTCTTCTCGGTATATGATGTTTCTTTTCCCATATATCTTGCCGAATATACACCCGGCTCGCCGTTTAGATAGTCAATCTCAAGTCCCGAATCATCAGCAAGAACTATCGTCTCTTCCGCTTCTTTCGGGAACTTATCCTTAATGATCTGTGCAATCGCAGATGCCTTGATCATTGAGTTTTCCGCAAACGTCTTACCGTTTTCTTCCACGTCTTCAAAAACGCCTGCTTCTTTCATCGAGATGATCTCTATATTCAGAGTATCCAAAATCTCGCGTATTTCCTTCAATTTGTCGTTATTTCCGGTTGCAAATACTATTCTCATTCCATCTCCTTATAGCCGTCTAAAATCGCCTGATAGATGCCCTCAGCGGCCTTTTGCCTGTAAGAGCCCGTAGCAAGCTTCTCCGCATCCTTATTTCCCGTCAGATATCCCAATGAAATCTTGGCGGAAGGAACTCCGGAGTTTTTGATAAGAGCCTCGCTCTCGTCACATTCATATATTCCAAGCGCCGTGTTTCCCGTATTGTCCGCGCAGCTACGCTCCACAATATCGGCAAATCTCACGTTGCTAAGATCTCTTATAAAATAAGTTCCGTTGTAATATGTTTCTATTCCGTTGTTGTCTTTGTCTTCAGAATCTGACGTAGCTATCTTGACAGCCATATCGGCGCAAGATTCTTTGATCAGCAGCTCTTTACTCTCATCCGAAATATCGGTATCCGTCATATGGGTAAAAAAGAACTTTACCTTGTTCTCCACATCTTTTTCCGCTATACTGCGAAGTCTCTGCGCAACATCAAGCGTGACCTCATTTTCGGACAGACCTGCTGCCGACAAAATTCCGCCAAACGTCGTGTTTATCTCAGGATCGATAAGGACAACTTTGTCATATCTTTCCTTTGGTTTAAAAAACTCGACCTCAATCGTACTGTGATCGGTAAGCGCGCTCTCATTTGCATAAAAGCCGTCAAGTTTAAAATCAAGGCACACTCTGCCCGCATCGTTTTCTGTATGGCAAACGGCGCTCTCCAGAATATCGTTATCCGAAACAATCGCATTGTCGCCGTAAAACCCCTCTTCTCTACAGTCAACGTAGATAAGAAGTTCATGGTCGGAATACCTGTCTTCAAGCTTGATATCCTCAGAACTTACGCTCTTTGCAAGAGGAATGATAAGTTTCATCTTTCCGTCTTCCGGCTCTCCTTTTTGGATCAGCAGGTCAAAAGATTTCCCCGAATTAACACTACTCACGGGCATTTCTGCGGCATCCGTTATAAGTATATGTTTGGTTGCGGATCTGTGAAGCATAAGCGTGATAGAAACAACACCGAATACTGCTGTCAGAACCGCTGCTTTTCTCATTTCCTCTTTTTTCATGACAATGGCTCACTCGCTTCTTCTTGGAGGCTTGGGTCCCATAAACTGATAAAAGTAAGTCTTGATCATTCCGTTATAAATTTTTCTGTTCTTATCAGCTTTTTTGCCTATATATTTTTCAGCCTGCTCATAGCCTGTTATAAGGTACATCGACCACGCGTCAAGGCTCTTGTATCTTTCTCCTATTGTCTTGTAAAGCTGCGGAAGGATTTCTTTTTCACCGATTCTCTCACCGTACGGAGGGTTTGTGATAATAAATCCGTATTTCTTCCTGTGGCTTAAATCCGCTATATCTCTGGCCTGGAAGTGGATCATGTTCTCAACACCCGCTTTTTTGGCGTTGATCCTTGCAATCTCAACCATCTCGGGCTCAAGATCGTAGCCCTGAATATCGACATCAATATCTGTGATTATCTCTTCCTGAGCCTCTTCTCTTACATCCTTCCAGTTCTGAGGTGTAATAAGATGTGTCCAGCTCTCCGCGGTAAAGTTCCTGTTCATTCCGGGAGCTATATTTGCCGCCATCATCGCAGCTTCAATAGGGATAGTTCCGCTTCCGCAAAAAGGATCCACAAGTATTCTGCTGCCATTCCAAGGTGTCAGCATAATAAGCGCAGCCGCAAGATTCTCGGCGATAGGTGCCTTGGATTCAAGCTTTCTGTAGCCTCTTTTGTGAAGGGAATCACCTGTCGTATCAAGCGCCACAGTGACTTCGTCCTTCATGATAAAAACTCTGATCGGATAGCTCTCCGCATCCTCCTTAAACCAGTCTGTGTGATAACTGAGTTTAAGCTTTTCAACTATAGCTTTTTTAGTAATTGATTGAATATCTGAAGGGCTAAAGAGTTTGCTCTTAACGCTTGATGCTTTTTTTACCCAGAACTTTCCTCGCTCGGGGATAAACTCTTCCCAAGGAAGTTCCTTGACTCCCTGGTACAGCTCTTCGAAAGACTCTGCGCGGAATGCTCCTACTTTTATGAGTATTCTCTCCGCAGTTCTAAGACCAATATTGGCACGGCATACTGCATCCGCATCGCCCGCGAAAGTTATCCTGCCGTCCGAGACCTCAGTTATATCGTAGCCAAGATCTATTATTTCTTTTTTGAGTACCGCCTCCAGGCCAAAGTGGCAAGGGGCTATTAATTCCATCTTTTTCATACCAAATTAGTATACCAAAAAGAAAAAAGCGTATCAATCCGATACGCTTTTAAGTAGTAATGTGAGTGACAAGATTCGAACTCGCGACCTTCTGGTCCGTAGCCAGACGCTCTATCCAGCTGAGCTACACTCACATAGTGTCGCCTGCGGCAACAAACTATATTATATGTACCGCAGGCGTCTTTGTCAATAATATTTTTTTCAACTTCCGTAAGGCGAATAGCTGTTTTTCTCTGCCGCTTCGGCGGCTTTGGTCTGAGCAACAAGCTTTTCCATATCGGGTCTCGCAAATTCGAAACAAGCAAGAAGCTTGGGTGAGAACACACCGCATTCGCCGTCCTTGATCATCTCATAGGCTTTATCCACAGGGTATGCGGATTTGTATACACGATCGCTCACAAGCGCGTCATATACGTCTGCAATGGCTGTGAGCTGAGCTCCTATAGAGTTCTCTTCGCCCTTGAGTCCGTCGGGATAGCCTCTTCCATCATATCTTTCGTGGTGGTGTCTGCAGATATCAAGGCATGCTTCATAGTATTCTTTATCCTGAATATCTTTGAGCTTCTCGATTATCTCGCACCCTCTTGTCGTGTGAGACTTCATTACTTCAAACTCTTCCGAAGTAAGTCTTCCGGGTTTAAGAAGGATTGAATCGGGAACCGAGATCTTACCTACATCATGCATGGCGGAAGCCTGTGTTATTACCTCTATCATGTGAGGTGTAAGACCGAGCTCCGGATAATTGTTCATCGCCGTAAGAGCAAGTATTCGCACGAATCCTTTTATTCTCTTAAGGTGATAGCCCGATTCCATATTTCTGAACTCAATGATCGTTGCTATTGTATCTATGACTTTTTCGTTACTGTAACGAAGTTTTTCTTCCTGTTTCTTAAGGTAGATGAACTGCTTTTTCAAGACTCTCGTCTGATCGTCCACCTTGGTCTCAAGATTGTTCTTATGATCGTATAACTCAATCGCTTTCGAAACGCGCCTGTCTACGATGACAGGATCGAAAGGCTTATGGATCACATCCGCCGCGCCTTTCTCATAGCTGGTCCTTTCTGCCTCGGTAGACGTATCCGCAGTGATCATGAGCACGGGAATTTTCTCGTTTAAGTTATCCTGGCTTACCATAGATTCCAGAACAGCATAACCGTCCATTCCCGGCATGATAACATCAAGCAATATGGCAGCAAGCTTTGAGCGCTCCTGATTGATAAGTCTCACAGCTTCACTTCCGTCACTCGCCTCTATGATGTTGTACTTATCTTTAAAAATCTCTGCAAGGATACCTCTGTTAATGTCATTATCATCAACAAGCATAATTGAACGATCAGCCATCAAAAGCCTCCATGAGTTTTAAGTCATTTATCGCTCTACAATTGCAGCGCAGCCCATTCCACCGCCAACACAAAGAGTTGCAAGTCCCTTATGAACATCTCTTCTCTGCATCTCATACAGAAGTGAAACAAGAATTCTGTTTCCGGAGCATCCAACGGGATGTCCGAGTGCAATTGCTCCACCGTTTACGTTAAGTACATCTTTGCTGAATCCGAGGTCATGCTGAACAGCCACTGACTGTGCGGCAAAAGCCTCATTTGCTTCGATAAGATCAAAATCACCGATTGAATATCCGGCTTTTTTCATAACTTTCTGAGTTGCTGCTACAGGTCCGATTCCCATGATGCTGGGCTCTACACCTGCAAGCTCTCCGGCAATCCATGTTCCGAGAGGCTTAACACCAAGCTCTTTTGCCTTCTCTTCACTCATAACGATTATTGCCGATGCGGCATCGTTGATTCCTGAAGAATTCGCTGCTGTAACCACGCCGTCTTTCTTGAATGCGGGCTTAAGATGTGCGATACCCTCTGCTGTAACGCCCTTTCTTGGACCTTCGTCCGTGTCAAAAATGATTGTCTCTTTCTTTTTCTTTATCTCTACAGGAACGATCTCTTCCTTGAATTTTCCGTCTGCGATTGCTTTCTCAGCCTTGTTCTGAGACCATGCTGCAAACTCATCAAGCTGCTCTCTTGTAAGATGCCACTGTTCTGCGATATTCTCAGCTGTGATACCCATGTGATATCCGCCAAAAGCATCTGTAAGTGCGTCTTTAATCATAGCATCCTGAAGTTCTCCGGATCCCATACGATATCCGTATCTTCCCTGCTGCATAAGATAAGGAGCCATCGACATGTTCTCCATTCCGCCTGCTACGATGATATCAGCATCTCCCATTCCGATAAGTTTTGCTGCAAGGTTAACGCAGTGAAGACCCGATCCGCACAATACGTTGATTGTTGTAGCGGGAACCTCAACAGGAATACCTGCGTTTAATGCTGCCTGTCTTGCGGGATTCTGCCCAAGTCCTGCCTGGATAACACATCCCATATATACTTCATCAACCTGTTCAGGTTTAACTCCTGCACGGTTAAGTGCCTCTTTGATAACAATAGTTCCAAGTGCCGGAGCAGGTGTTGTGCTAAGTGCTCCCCCCATTGTTCCGATTGCTGTTCTGCATGCTCCTGCAAGTACTACTTTTCTCATGTGTCTACCTCCAAAATATACACTGTATCAATTATTATTTTATCACTTTAATGATAAGCTCTCAACGCATTAATGTATACACTTTTTCTCATTAAAGTCCATGTTCCTCTAACAGCTTTTCGTCTCCGAGAACATCTTCCGTTCTTCCGTCGGCAACTATTGTTCCCTCGTCCAAAAGAATCGTTCTCTCACAGGTATTTCTCACAAAATCAAGGTCGTGCGAAGCTATGATCTTAAGCCCGCCGATTCCCGTGAGCACCTTGATAAGATTTTTCCTGTTCCTCGGATCCAAGGCTATCGAAGGTTCATCCATAATTATTATATCGGGTTTCATCGAAAGAATCGTTGCTATCGCCGCAAGTTTTTTTTCACCGCCCGACAATTTGTATGTCTTATTATTTCTAAGCCGCTCTATTCCCACAAGTCTAAGCGCCTCTGATACCCTTTCTTCAACTTCTTTCTCAGAAAGCCCGTAGTTACGAGGGCCGAATGCCACATCGTCTTCGACCGTTGACAAAAAGAGCTGGCTGTCCGAATCCTGAAAAACATAGCCGATATGCTCTCTTATATGGTCGAGATTTTTTTTGCACATCTTATGTCCCGCAACGGTTATGTCACCCGTGTAGTTCATATACAGCCCGACCATGAGCTTCATTAGCGTCGATTTGCCGATTCCGTTCGCACCGACAAGCGCGATACTCTCACCGTAGCATGCCTTAAAAGAAATGTCTTTTAAGACCACATTGTCTTTTTCATACGAAAAGCTCAAGTTCTCTATATTCAAAAGTTCACCGTTTACTCCGGTTTTCATAACGCACCTCACTCAAACCATTTTTACCCATCATATTCACAAAGCTTATGCGCCAAACACATGAAACCTTATGAGCAAAAGAACTGTTGCCCAGACAAGCGGATATATCACATCAAGTTTTTTTACCCCCTTTTTCTTAGGGATAAAATCGCCCCTAAATCCGCGAAGGAGCATACTCTCATATACAATCTGCGCCTTGTCCATGCTGCGAAGAAGCCACTGTCCGACCAGAGTGCCCCAGGATCTGTATTCAATGCCTTTTTGCCCCGGCGCCCTTAACCTGTACGCAGTGTATATCCTGTCCGCTTCGCCCGCCATAACATCAATATATCTGTATATCAGCATTATGACAATAACGATTATCTTGGGCACCTTGATGCTCCTAAGCGCGTAACAGATATCATCTATGGAAGTCGTCGCAACAAGAGCATAGACCGCAAACACCGTGTACAGTCCTTTGATGACAAGCGTGACCATTGATACTATCCCGCCGCGCACCGCAAAGCCCGCGACCGGCACGCTGCTTTTGTCAAAAAAAGGATTGAACACTCCCACAAACATTACAAGCGGCAAGATCAGTCTCATTCTGTAGATTCCCTCTTTTACCGAGAGTTCGCCAATGATAAAGGTAAAGATAACGTACACCGACATAAGAATAAGCGTGACCAAATCGTACTTTCCAACCGACGTCACCAAAAAAATGTACATAATGCTAATAAGCAGCTTTCCCAAAGGATGAAGGTTATTCATCCAATGAGAACGCTGCTGAATGTCTTGTAGTCTGTTCAGTTCTAAGATTTTTTTCTCAATACTGTCCATTAAGCTGTCTGAGTCTCAGTCTTTCTTCTAAAGAATCTGAATGCATAGCAGCAAGCTGCTGAAAGTCCGGCAACGATAAGCGCTCCGACAATTCCCGAAAAGCTTGTTCCCGCTGCCGCTTCGCTGTCGGGGAATGCATAATCGGGCAAAAGAGATGTCGTCTCTTGGATTGCTTCCGCTGTCTCGTAAGCCTGTCCCTGAGCTTCAAGCTCTGTTGTTCCTGCAACCTGCTCCATGGACCACTCAAGTCCGTCAGGGAATGCAGATGCAAAAAGTGAAACAACGCCGCCGCAAAGTGCTGCTGCTACCGCTATCGTAATGATTGTTTTCTTAAATGAAAGCTTAGCATCCCTTTTCTCTGTGCTCTCGCCGATTCCCCAGAGAAGTTCAGGTCTTGCTTCATGTATAAATATAAGAACCGCAGATGTGATAAGCCCTTCCACGAATCCTATTGCAAGGTGGATTGGCTGCATTGTTGCAACAAAAGTCGAAAAAGGAAGTTCAGTGATTCCCGATATCAATGTCTCCATAGTAACCGAGAATGCTCCAAGCTGCAATGTCAGAACACATCCAAGTATCGATGCAAGTGCAATTTTTATTTTCGTAGCGCCTTTCTTCATGATGGGACGCCATATCAAAAGAGATCCGATAAAGCACCCGTAGAACGCCATATTCCAGATATTACATCCAAGCGCCATCAGTCCGCCGTCTGCAAACAACAGGCACTGAACCAGCAGCACTCCTATCATTGTAAGAAATCCCGCGAATGGTCCGAGCATCGCTGAGAGCATCATACCTCCGCAAAGATGTCCCGATGAACCTGTACCGGGGATTGTGAAATTAAGCATCTGTGTAGCAAATACGAATGCTCCCATAACTCCCATTACCGGGATCTTGGATTCATCACTTTCCTCTCTTACCTTCTTTACAGAAACTCCGGCTGCTCCTGTAGATAATACATACATCGTTCCGGCAACCGCCGGAGCAACCAATGCGTCCGCCATATGCATAGCCATATCCTCCAATACTGTTATTTTTTTAACACCATAAATGAGTATACGGCAGAATAAAAACGCTCCACAAGCCCCCTAGGGGGTTCGTGGAGCACTTTTTTACTTGTTTGCAAGAGCTTCCTTAATCTTCTTTGTGAGTACAGGAAGGATCTTGTTAAGATCTCCTACTACACCGTAATCAGCTACGTCAAAGATAGGAGCATTCTCATCTTTGTTGATAGCGATGATGATGTCTGACTCTTCCATACCTGCAACGTGCTGGATAGCACCTGAAATACCAATTGCAAAGTAAAGTGCGGGACGAACAGTCTTACCTGTCTGTCCAACCTGAAGATCCTTGGGCTTCCAGCCTGAATCTACAACGGCACGTGAACATGATACTGTTCCGTTAAGAACCTCTGCAAGGTCATCAAGAAGCTTGAAGTTCTCTGCAGAACCAACTCCACGACCACCTGATACGAGGATCTTAGCAGCCTGGATATCAGCTACGCTTGTAGCTTCCTTTACGATCTTAACGATCTCTGTATAGCAATTGTTCTCTTCGAATCCGGGATTGAATTCAACAACTTCTGCCTTAGCACCCTTGATAGGATCAATCTTCTGCATAACGCCCGGACGTACTGTAGCCATCTGAGGACGGAAGTCAGGACATGCGATTGTAGCGATTGTGTTTCCACCGAATGCAGGACGTGTCATAAGAAGCTGTTTGTGCTTCTGCTCCTGATTCGGAACAGGATTGATCGGGAAATCACCGATCTCAAGACTTGTACAGTCAGCTGTAAGTCCTGTATGTACTCTTGATGATACTCTGGGACCAAGATCTCTACCGATTGCTGTAGCACCAACAAGGAGGATCTCAGGCTTGAACTCATCGATAACAGATGCAAGAGCGTGTGTGTAAGGCTCTGTTCTGTAATCCTTAAGAGCAGGATCGTCAACAACGATAACTCTGTCAGCACCGTACTGTGCAAGCTCGTCAACAAGACCCTTTACTCCACTTCCAAGTAATACTGCAGTAACTTTCTTCTCATCAAGATCTTCTGCAAGATTCTTTGCTTTGCCCAGAAGCTCAAGTGCAATGCTTGAAATTTCATTGTCAACCTGCTGAGCAAAGATAAATACACCTTTATATTCTTCTAAAGACATGACGCTTCTCCTTTTCCTATGTTAATTAAACGATATGCTTCTCTACAAGCTTACCCATCAGATATTCAACTGCTTCATCAGCAGAGTCAAGAACAACCTTCTCTCCCTGACCCTTCTTAACCTTGTCAGAAGCCTTTGCAATCTGTGTAGGTGATCCCTTAAGTCCAAGGTTAGAATCATCAACGTCCTTAAGATCTGCTCTGCCCCAAACTGTTACTTCCTTCTCGAAAGCATCGAAAATTCCGCCGGGAGTCATATATCTGGGCTCGTTGAGCTCTGAAAGAGCAGTTACAAGGCAAGGCATCTTAGCCTTTACAATGTGATATCTGTCTTCGAACTGTCTCTTAACTTCTACAGTCTTAGCCTTCTCATCAACTTTGATCTCTTCTGCGTAAGAGATAACAGGAAGGTTAAGGTGCTCAGAGATCTGAGGTCCAACCTGAGCTGTATCTCCATCGATAGCCTGACGGCCTGTGATGATGAGATCATACTCAAGGTTTCTGATAGCACCTGCGATAGTTGAAGATGTTGCCCATGTGTCAGCACCGCCGAGTACTCTGTCTGTTACAAGGATTCCCTTGTCAGCGCCCATAGCAAATGCTTCTCTAAGTACAGCCTCAGCCTTGGGAAGTCCCATTGTAAGAACTGTAACCTCTGCGCCGTACTGATCTTTTAATCTAAGTGCTGCTTCAAGTCCTGCCTTATCATCAGGGTTCATGATTGCAAGCATAGCACCTCTATCCAATGTTCCATCGGGTTTGAATTTAACGCCGCCCTTTGTATCGGGAACCTGCTTAACGCAAACTACAATTTTCATTATTTTTTCTCCTTATTTATTTTGTCACAATACCATATCAAGGAAGTTATACCTCGTTTTCACTCGGTATAACACGTTCGAACCAGACTCAAAAACACTTCGTCAGGTTCTCACAGCCGATAATACCTCACCAAGTGATTACTTAAGTAAATCGCCAGAGATAACCATTCTCTGAACTTCTGATGTTCCTTCGTAGATCTCAGTGATCTTAGCATCACGCATCATGCGCTCAACTTCGTACTCTCTGATATATCCGTAACCACCGTGAAGCTGTACAGCCTTTGTTGTAACATCCATAGCAACTTCAGCAGCATAAAGCTTAGCCTTAGCAGCTTCTACGCCGTAGTAAGACTTATTCTTCTTTGCATCAGCTGCCTGATATACAAGAAGTCTTGCAGCTTCGCACTGTGTAGCCATGTTAGCAAGCTGGAACTGTGTGTTCTGGAAAGCGCCGATTGATCTGCCGAACTGCTTTCTCTCCTTAACGTACTCAACTGTTCTGTCAAGTGCGCCTTCAGCAATACCAAGAGCCTGAGCAGCGATACCGATACGTCCGCCGTCAAGAGTGTGCATTGCGATAGGGAATCCTTTTCCGCGAGCACCAAGAAGGTTCTCTGCAGGAATATGGCAATCCTGGAAGATAAGCTCGTATGTAGAAGAACCACGGATACCCATCTTGTTCTCTTTTGTTCCGAATGTGAATCCGGGAGTTCCCTTCTCAACGATGAATGCTGAGAACTTCTTCTGCTTTCTTCCCTTCTTATCTTCTACGATATCTGTGTAAGCGATGATGATGTAAACATCAGCAACCTCACCGTTTGTGATAAAGCACTTAGAACCGTTAAGGATCCACTCTTTACCATCTTCTGTAAGAACAGCCTTAGTCTGAACACCCTGAGCATCTGTTCCTGCCATGGGCTCTGTAAGACCGAAAGCACCAAGTTTCTCACCCTTTGCAAGGGGAACAAGGTACTTCTGCTTCTGCTCTTCTGTACCATATGTCATGATAGGGTCACAGCAAAGTGATGTGTGAGCTGATACGATAACTGCTGTAGTACCGCATACTTTAGCAAGCTCCTCTACACACATAGCGTATGTAAGGGGATCACATCCCTGTCCGCCGTACTCCTTGGGAATCGGAATACCCATGAAACCGAATTTCTGCATTTTCTTTACAGTTTCGATAGGGAATTCCTCTGTCTCATCAACGTCTATTGCATGTGGCTTAACTTCTTTTTCTGCGAATTCTTTGAAAAGAGCTCTCGCCATTTCATGTTGCTGATCAAGCTGAAAATCCATTATAATTTCCTCCAAATTTTTTCTTTAAATAATAATTATTTTTCATAATGAGGTTCTGCTCTCGTGCTTACAAAAGCAGAGGTTCTGCTCTCATACTTAAAAAGCAGAGGTTCTGCTCTCGTGCTTCGCACTCGCCAGAACAATAATACTCACTAGCTTCGAAAAAACCTCAGCAAGTGATTATTATTTATCAGTAGGAACCTTGTTTCCGTCTGCATAGTTGTAGAAGCCGATTCCTGTCTTAACACCGAGCTGCTTACCACGAACCATCTTACGAAGAAGAGGGCAAGCACGATACTTAGAATCGCCTGTCTCTGAGTAAAGAACATCCATGATAGCAAGAACGATATCAAGTCCGATGTAGTCACCAAGCTCAAGGGGTCCCATAGGATGGTTACATCCAAGCTTCATAGCTGTGTCGATACCCTGGATATCTGAAACACCTTCTGAATATACGAAGATACCTTCGTTGATCATAGGAACAAGAATTCTGTTAACAACGAATCCTGCTGCCTCGTTAACCTGTACAGGAGTCTTTCCGAGATCCTCAGAAATCTTCTTGATCTTATCAACCATATCTGCAGGTGTGTTTGCACCCTGGATAACTTCAACAAGCTTCATAACAGGAGCGGGATTGAAGAAGTGCATACCGATGATAGGCTTTGTAAGTCCCGATCCGATCTCTGTGATTGAAAGCGATGATGTGTTTGATGCAAAGATGCAATCAGGATTCTTAACGATGTTATCCTGAAGCTCTTTGAAAAGGTTCTTCTTGATATCCATAACCTCAAGAGCAGCCTCAACTACAAGATCAGCATCAGCACAGATGTCGTTAAGACCTGTCTGAATCTTTCCTGTGATCTTGTCAGCCTCTTCCTGAGTCTTCTTTCCCTTAGCAACCTGCTTATCAAGTCCCTTCTTGATCTTAGCAAATCCGCCTTCTGCAAACTCAGTCTTGATATCGCAAAGATATACTTTCTCTACGCTCTCAGCCTGAGCAAAAGTCTGAGCAATTCCTGAGCCCATTGTACCTGCGCCAATAACAGCTACTTTCATTATAAAATCCTCCTATATATAAATTATTATGTGTATATACTATTTCCCTATCGGAAGTTCCGCTCTCGCTTCGCTCGCCGGAACAAAGTAGTACACTAGGCTCGATAAAACCTCGCCAAGTGATTACTTTATGCATTTTTAAAATCTACAACTTTAACCTTCTTCGGATCGTCTTTCTTTCTGAGGAAGTTAGCCATTCCCTCTTTCTGATCCTCTGTCTCGAAGCAAGAACCAAAGAGCTTCTCTTCGATTACAAGTGCAGCATCAATGTCTGTCTGAAGTCCATCGTTGATAGCCTTCTTGCAAGCACGAACAGCGATAGGTGCATTTGCAGCGATCTGTGATGCCATCTTCTCAGCAGCTGCAAGGAGCTCTTCCTGAGGATATACGGCATTAACAAGACCGATTCTGTAAGCCTCGTCTGCCTTGATGTTACGTGCTGTGTAGATAAGCTGCTTAGCCATTCCTGCACCGATAAGACGTGCAAGTCTCTGTGTTCCGCCAAATCCGGGTGTGATTCCGAGACCAACCTCAGGCTGACCAAACATAGCGTTCTCTGAGCAGATACGAATATCACAGCTCATTGAAATCTCGCATCCGCCGCCAAGAGCGAATCCGTTAACTGCAGCGATAACAGGAAGCGGGAACTCTTCGATCTTACGGAATACGTCGTTACCTTTCTTACCGAAAGCTTCACCCTCAGCCTTTGTGAGTGTGCTCATCTCTCCGATATCGGCACCTGCAACAAAAGACTTTTCGCCTGCACCTGTAAGAACAACAGCTCTTACAACATTAACGTCGATGCTGTCAAAAGCAGCATTAAGGTCATCAAGTACCTGTGAGTTAAGTGCATTGAGTGCTTCAGGACGATTGATTGTAATAACAGCGATCTTGTCTTTAACTTCGCAATTTACAAAACTCATGTCTTTATCTCCTTTGAATATTCAATTTATATTTTTTCGTGATATACGCGGGCATCAAATGTATAACGACTGCTCTGTGCAAGCACAGCAGTCGTCACACATTTTCTTCCCTATATTACTCGTACTTTTCAACTATTGTAGCGCAACCCATTCCGCCACCGATGCAAAGAGTTGCAAGACCCTTCTTAGCATCTGCTCTTCTGCCCATCTCGTGAAGAAGAGTTACAAGGATACGGCATCCTGAAGCTCCTACGGGATGTCCGAGTGCGATAGCGCCACCGTTTACATTAACCTTGTTCATATCGAATCCAAGGTCCTTAGCTACTGCAACAGACTGTGCTGCAAATGCCTCGTTAGCCTCGATAAGATCGATATTGTCAAGTGAAAGTCCTGTCTTCTTAAGAACTTTGTTTGTAGCTGCAACAGGTCCGATACCCATAACCTCGGGCTCAACACCTGCAAGTGCTCCGCCAACCCATGTAGCCATAGGCTTGATTCCGAGCTCTTTAGCCTTCTCTTCGCTCATAACAACGATTGCTGCTGCACCGTCGTTGATACCTGAAGCGTTACCTGCTGTTACAAGTCCGCCTTCCTTACCTGAGCAGCACTTAAGCTTTGAAAGTGACTCAGCTGTTGTGCCGGCACGAGGGCCCTCATCAACCTTGAAGTCTACCATTTCTTTTTTAACCTTAACGGGAACGGGAACGATCTCGTCGTTGAACTTGCCTTCAGCCATAGCCTTCTCGCACTTCTGCTGAGAATTTGCTGAAAATGCGTCAAGCTCTTCTCTTGTAAGGTTCCATCTGTCGCAGATATTCTCTGCTGTTATCATCATGTGATAGTGATTGAATGCATCTGTAAGAGCATCGTTTACCATTGTATCTACAACTGTTCCGTTGTTCATACGATATCCGAAACGTGCATTGGGAAGTGCGTAAGGAGCCATAGACATGTTCTCCATTCCGCCTGCTACTACTATATCAGCCTCACCTGCCTTGATAAGGTCAGCTGCCATATTGACACAGTTAAGACCCGATCCGCAAACTACGTTAAGAGTTACAGCAGGAGTCTCGATAGGAAGTCCGGCTTTGATTGAAGCCTGTCTTGCTACGTTCTGTCCAAGACCTGCCTGGATTACGCAACCCATAAGAACTTCATCAACCTGTTCAGGCTTAACACCTGCACGGTTAAGTGCTTCCTTGATAACTATAGAACCAAGCTCTGCTGCCGGTGTGCCGCTGAGTGCTCCACCCATCTTGCCGATAGCTGTTCTACACGCGCCCGCTAATACTACTTTCTGTGCCATAACGTATTACCTCCATTTTTTGAAAAAATTATCTGTCCGTTATTCGATTTTTCTTAATAAAACCTTTGATTGACAAATTTTTGTCAGAACAGGTTTATTGTAGCATACCCCCTTGTCAAATGCAATAAAAAGAAACTTCCCACAAACGTTTTTATTTAGCAAATTGCCAAACCGTCGCAGGAAGTTTCCTTCATGATTTTTAATTCTCTTTTATATCTTTTTCAAGCATTTTAAGGACATATTCTTTTCGGTTTTTAAAAAATGAGTCAAGCGCCGCAAGATCTTTCTCATACTCCTTTTCAGAGTATCCGTCCTCTTCAAACCTTCTTATCGTCTCGATGTTCTGCTCGCGGTATATCTTGTCCCACTCAGCAAGCTTCTTACTCAGATGCTCGTAGGACAGCTCATTCTCAGTAAGCTCAACCATCCTGTTGTAAAAGAGCTCCTTAAATCCAGGTCTTTCATAGAAAAATCCCGGCATAAACATCTTTTCATCAAGTTCCCTGTAATATGAAACCGTATCCGCTTCCACATCCTCACAGGTAATATCAAGATCGTACGCAGCAAAGCGCCACTTGCCGTCACCGTAATCGCCGTATCCCGGCTCTTTTGACCTAAACATAAATCTGTTATGCTCGCCGTCGATGTCGGTATCGTTAAAGAATAAGAGCATGCAATAATAATCGATCATATTGTCTATATCAATCTCGCTCTCAACTTGCGAATAAACCGCATCATCACTCATATCGCCATTCATCATCACATCATACAGCGCCTTGTAATTCTCATCCGTCTCCGGATCTCCGCACTCGACTGCGCTGTTTTTCTCAGTCCATAACATATCTTTCGGAATGCCGTAGCGCTCGGCAAAATAGTTATCATCGTACTGTTCTCTGAGATTGTAAATTCCCCAATACTCGCCGTTTATAAAGACAACTTCAGGGACGGAATTCTGGAAAGGAATTCCCGTTTCTCCTATCACGGACTGAATGAACGGCTCCTGATATATTATCCTGCCATCGCCTTTTCGAAGTCGCACTTTCTTTTCATTGTTACAGACAAAACTCTTAGCAAAGTTCTTTTGCCCATCATAAATATCTCTCGCAAACAGGTTGAGCGCTTTCTGATACACGAACCTCGTCGACTCGCCCGATATCCTGACACCTATATCCTGGGAAAAGAAATCCTTATGAGCGGAATCAAACGCAGTCATATGCGCTTTTCTCTCCCACTCTTTTCCCGAGAACTCCGAATTAGTGAAGTAACTTCTATAATACACTTCTCCGTTATCATCCGTGAAACTTCCCGGAACTTCGTCTTCAGGCAAATCCGTAAATCCCCCGAGTTCCTTGTACTCATCATATTTCTTGCCCAGAGTATAGATTCCTCTGTCATGGTCAAAAAGATCCGCAGGGTCAAAGACAAGGGACATTATCTGTTTATCCTTGTATTTTTCCTTCTTATCATATCCGACAAAATACGTGTGCGTCACAACTTTGCTCTTCTTGCCCGTAAGCTTATTTATCGCCACGGCACTGATCACATTCGCCTTGTCAATCTTGTAGCCGGGCGGATTGTAGGTCGGGTACATTATCTCATTCGAATACACATTTTCTTTTGCGGACGCGTCGGTAAGAGTAATCTCGCCCTTGTATTTCTGTGAATTCTCATCGGGAACACTTCCGTCGTCGGTGTAAAAAATATTCACCCACGGCGAAGACGAGATCTTTAATTTGGTTCCCTCGTCATAGAATCCGTCTTCTATAGAAAAAACAGGTCCTTCGATATAAGAATTATCAATATGGGAAGCACCGCCGTTTGTCTCTCCGGGAGTTGCCGAAAGAGATGCGAACTTACCTTTACCGTCTTCTTCCCTAGAATAAGTCACATCATAGGAAAGTCTCGGAAGAGTCACGGCATCAAGCATATTGCCGTCCTCATCACTTAGATAGATCGTTTCTCCGTCTTTGCTAATGCCAAAGCCGTTCTCCGCATCTTTGGAGATGCTTGCCACAAAAAATCCGTTTGCAGGAATCGCCTCTTCTATTCTGAATTTCTTCAGGTCCTTTCTACTATCGGAAATATATAATCCTGAAACTTCCGAACCGGACATGTTGTAGAGCTCCACATAATCCGTGTACTCTCCGGCATCATTTCTGTATGCGCCGAAATTATCCGCACACACTTCATTTATAACGACCGTTCTGCTGTCTTTTACAAGCCCGCAACAAAAAAGGGTTGCTGCGCTGACAGCCAGCAACCCTGTAAATACTATGGTATATTTAGTTTTGCCAAAAAAGAATTCTCGTATCATACTTCAGGCTCTATCAATCCGTATGTATTTCCCTTTCTCTTATAAACTACATTAACCATGTCTGTTTCTGCATTAACAAATACAAAGAAGTTGTGTCCCAAAAGTTCCATCTGAACGCATGCGTCTTCTGCATACATAGGCTTGGGATCGAATTTCTTGATCCTCTCGATGCGGATAGTCTCCTCATCCATGTAATCAGCCTCAAGATATTCTTTCTTGAAGTTGCTGACTTCAGCCTGCTGCTTATCAACGATCTTACTTCTGTATTTCTTAAGTTGTCTCTCAATAACCTCCTCTACCAAGTCAATCGATACATACATGTCATTGCTGACCTGCTCTGCACGGATAATTTTGCCCTTAACGGGAATGGTAACCTCGATCTTATGTCTATCCTTATCAACGCTGAGGGTAACATTGGCATCTGTATCAGAGGTGAAATACTTCTCGAGTTTTCCGATCTTCTCTTCTACCGCTGCCTTAAGTCCGGGTGTTACATCAATGTTCTTGCCTACAATAGTAAATTTCATGCAATCATCCCCTTTGCTTCGACCCGTGTAATGTTTCATCAATATTAAGATTTGACGCTCACTGCACCTTGGCCGTTATTTATATATGTACAGTATACCATTTTGAGCCCGATAAGTACATTTTATAAGCGAAAATTGACCCACCTCTTTTGAAATTTTCGCTTTTTTTGTGAATGATGCACAAAATTATTTCATGATTTTTAACGTGGAAAAATCAATTAATCCTTCATATTTTCGTGGATAATGTGGATAACTTCGTGTATAAGTCCATTTTTTAGACAATTTTTCTCACATCCTGTGGATAACTTATTAATCTTTTGTTCTCAAAAAATAATCTTTTTGTTATTGACTTTTGTTATTATGTGCACTTTATTGAAAACATGAACAAGGAGCTGAATAATCAGCTCCTTGCTAAAGTCTAATTCAATATTCAATTACAAGATTCTTCTTACTGCGAGTACCTTACGGTAATCAGCGTTAGAAATCTTAATACCTGTCTTAGCTGTTGAAGCATGTACAATCTGTCCGCCACCAATATAGATAGCAACGTGACCTGAGTAGCATACGATATCACCGGGCTGTGCATTTGCAAGTCCATCGACTGCAGCTCCCTGAGTTCTATCTGCAGATGAACTGTGAGGAAGACTTACACCGAAGTTCTGATATACACTCATTACGAAACCTGAGCAGTCAGCACCGTTTGTCAAACTTGTTCCGCCGTAAACATAAGGGTTACCAACGAACTGTTTAGCGAACTCTGCAACCGCAGATCCGATTGAGCTTGTCTCTGTTGTATAAGAAGCAGCTGACTTATAGTCCTTACCTACAGCCTTATCGGATGTATTCTTACTAGCAGCTTTCTTATTGGCATCAGTCTTAGCTTTTTCTTCTGCGAGACGTTTCTTCTCAGCGTCATTAGATTCAGCCACTTTATAATCGAGCCAAGGTTTAACGTATTCAGCACAAATGTATACGTCACCTTCCTCCATACTTATCTTATACCATTTCTGGCCTGAGCTGTCTTCTTCTTCAGCAAGAATAATAACCTGTTCATCAGGAGCAACATAACCCATTACGTCAGCATCTGTGCCGGGTTCTTTTCTGGTCTTAAGAACACCTTCCTGTGTATTAACAGTACCCATCTGGGTAGCAACATCTTCTGCATACTCGGCAGCTTCCTGGCCAACGATACAGTACTGAGCCTTAACCCAACCTGTTACATCGCCTGATTTAATCTTATACCAGCCGTCTTTTTCCTCTAAAAGAGTACCAAGGGCTTTATTAGGCAGTTTACCAATTTTTTCAGTGTTAGTTTCACTCGGGTTATCACGAATGTTTACATAACCTTCAACTTTGGCAACTACGAAATTGTCAACATTCTGTTTTTCTGAATCATCCTGGGATTGTTCATCACTACCTGACTCGTCTCCGCTTGCGGATCCGGTCGCATTCAAAATATCACGCAGAAGACTTCCTGTAATATTTGAAGCATTTGGTGTCGCATCGGTAACGGCAGAACTTAATTCGATCTTATCAGCAACAGATTTGCTGATAGTTGAAGAATCCCCATGACTCCCCGACTTCCCCGATTTCTTGCTCGATCCTTTACCTGAACTACTCTCTTCTTCGTCGATACTGTTCTGAAGAGTTGAAAGTGATACTTGATTATCCCCTAGAGCGTATGTAAAACCTGCCTGAGGCAAAACGCTCGTTACTCTCCTTGAAGGTGCAGCATGTACTAAAACACTATTCATGTTGGAAATTGTTATTGCAGCTACAACACTAGCGGTCATAATCTGTTTAGCAGTTTTTTTCAAAAGAAACCTCCGGTTTGTTACATTTTTGTTACGCATATACAAATATACGCTATTTGCTTCCGTTTGTCAACTTTTGCAACACGTTCACCAAAATTTCAATATTCCCAGAGTATTACTGAAAAAAATATACAACAAACAAATTTTGACCAAATTTTTTGTATATATTTTTCACAAAAAATTCGTATTCCGGTTATTATTAGGATATAACGCATTTATTTACACTATAAGATAATCTTGTGCCGCAGTTACGGCATTTGCACCATCTGCCACCGAAGTAACAATTTGACGAAGCCTCTTCTTCCTGCAATCCCCCGCAGCAAAGATTCCGGGTACATTTGTTGCACAATCTTCTCCGGCAATCACATATCCGGTTTCGTCACATTCGACAATATCTGCAAAGATTTCTGTAGACGGATGTATACCGATTGCCACAAAAATACCGTCAACATTAAGGTCAGAGACTTTATTTTCTTTAATATTCTTAACTCTTAAATTTGCAACTTTGCCCTCTCCCTGTATTTCCTGAACTACGCTGTCCCAGATAACTTCTACATTCGGAAGGCCAAAGAGCTCATCCTGCAAGATCTTCGCAGCACGAAGCTCGTCTCTTCTGTGAATGAGATAAACTTTCTCACAGAACCTTGCAAGGAATATCGCATCTTCAACAGCTACGTCTCCGCCACCGTTAACCGCAGCTACCTTTCCCTTATAAAAAGCCCCGTCGCAAGTTGCACAATATGAAACTCCCTTTCCGATATATTCCTCTTCTCCGGGAATCCCGAGCTTGGAATGATGTGCACCTGCAGCTATAAGAACTGTGCGCGTCTCATAGCTCTCATTCTCTGTATTTACTTTAAATATAGGTTTTCCTTTTTCATCCGTAGAACTCTTCTCGATTCCCGTAACTATTCCGTCAGCAAATTCCGCACCCAACTTATCGGCATGCTCCCTGAATTTCATTGCAAGATCAAATCCGTTAACACCGGGAATTCCAAGATAATTGTCCACTTCATAAGTGTCGATTATCTGTCCTCCGCTCACAGGATTTTTTTCTATAACAAGCATATTAAGTCCGGCTCTCTTTGCATATACCGCAGCCGAAAGCCCTGCAGGGCCGGAACCGATTATTATAATATCAAACATTTGTATTTCCTCCTAAACTATAAAACTCAAAAGCACTCCTCTATAATCGAGTAGAAGGCGGTGACTAACCGCCGTCCTCTCACAGCACCGTACGTACCGTTCGGTATACGGCGCTTTCAATAGTTGACGTGCACAGACTGATAGGCTGTGGCTAAATCAAAGAAGCCACTGTTTATCAGTCTTTCTTTATTTAACGCCCAAATCACAGCCTTATTGTTACTAACGTACCAATACTTCCTGCGACTGTTCGCAATAGTTGCCGCATAGTGTTCTGGAATTCCGAGCTTTACGAGATTTCTAAATTTAGTCCTCGGTAGTTTCCATTGCTTCCATATACACATGCGAATTCTGTGATAGAGCCATCCGTTGATGTCATCTATGTTGTTCTTCATA